>DATGDT010000332.1:0-8423 GCA_035310725.1 Gemmatimonadales bacterium | reverse complement strand
ATGATGGCGTTGACCCGCGAGCCGTCCGGCAGCCGCGCATCGACCATCGGAGACGAGTCGTCGATCCGGCGGCCTACGGCCGACACGATCCGGTCGATCACCTGGAACAGGTGCCGATCGTCCTGAAAGCGGACGTCGGTGGGGACCAGCTTGCCGTGCCGCTCCACGAACACCTGGTCGTGCGTGTTGACCAGAATGTCGGCGATCTCCGGGTCCTGCATGAGGATCTCGAGCGGTCCCAGGCCGAAGATCTCGTCGACCACCTGCCGCACCAGCTGCTCCCGCTCACCGAGGTTCAGCGGCAGCTGCTCCTGGGCGACCAGGTCCTGCACCACCTTGGTGATCGCCGAGACGACTTCTTCCCGGTCGAGCTTGTCGAGATTCGAGAGGTTCAGCCGCTCGAGGATGCGCCGGTGCACCCGGGTCTTGATCTGCGACATGCTGACGGCGGCCTGTTCAGCGGCCGGGCGAGCCGTCTCTCCCTGGCCGGGCGCCGCCTGCCACGGCAGGGACCGTCGCTTCCCGTCGGCTGCGGGAGCGGGGAAGGCTCCGGTGGAGCGCCGTCCGGTGTCGGTCATGACGCCACCTTCACGGGCTGACGGCGGAGACGGCCCAGCAGGTCGCCGATCTTCCGGACGCTGCTGGTGCGGCCACCGCCGTTCGTGGACGCGCCGACACCGACCAGGTCCGCTCCCAGCGCCTGGAGGTCTCGGGCATACCGGGACTTGGCATTCCGCGCGACCGGGTTCCCGGAGTTGATCGCCCGGCTCACCGCTTCGTAGTCGTTGCTCAACGTCCAGTACACCTCGAGCCCGACGGTGCGGTGGACGTCCTCGAGCGAGATCACGTCGTCGGCATGGTAGCGGTTCACGACGAGCCGCAGCCGCTCGTGGTCCTTCCCGCACACCCGCTCGAACAACGGCAGACACCGCTGGAGATTCCGCAGGGAGGGGACGTCCACCGTCGTCACGAGGAACACGCGGTCCGCCTCCTCGAACGCCGCCAGGGTGTCCAGGGAGAAGGACTTCGGCGTGTCCACGATGACGTAGTCGTACTGGCGCTTGAGATAGTGCAGGATCGCGCGGATCTGGTCGCGTCCCGGGGTGTCGGCTGGCTCCGGGTGGAACGGCGCAGAGAGGAAATCCACGCCCGACTCGTGATGCTCGATGAACGAGGAGAGCAGTCCCGCATCGATGCGATGGAAGTTCTGCACCAGGTCGAGGAAGCTGAAGCGCGGTTGCATGCCGAGCAGCACGGCGATTTCCCCGAGCTCGAAATCGAGATCGACGAGCAGCGTCCGCTTGCCGCTCAGGCGCTGCAGCACGATGGCCAGGTTGGTCGCCACCGAGGTCGTGCCGGCACCGCCCTTGGGGCTGAACAGCGTGTAGAGCTGCCCCGGTTCGCGGCTGGCCGGTGCGCAGCCGAGCCGCCGCGCGGCCCGATCAAGCGCGGACATCACGCCGTCGTCCGCGAGCGGTTTCGGCAGATACTCGGCGACGCCGGCCCGCATTGCCTCCAGCAGAGCCTCGGCCTCGAGTTGCGGACCGGCGCCCACGATGTAGCGCTGTGGGCTCCCGTCCGTCAGAAACCGGGCGAAGCTGACCGCCGCCTCCGGGTCGTGGTCGAAGTCCAGGATCACCAGCTGCGGATCGCTGTGGCGCAGCTCGTTGATCTGCTCCTCGGTCATGTCGTTGAGCGGGGTCGTGACCTCCACGGCGAAGTCGAGGCCGTGTCCGTTCAGAGCCGCCGCCCGCCGCACCGCGTCCCGCAGGCCGGGGTCCGTCGAAATCAGTGCGCTACGCACGTCTTACCGTTCCCTTCCTTTATTTCACGAGCTTGAGGGTCTTCACGAGCGACCCTGTGGTGGTCCCCGGAGCGTCGTTGCCCGAGACGTAGTACAGGAAGCGTCCCATCACGGGATCCTTCATCGAGTTCTGCGATTCGATGAACATCAGGGCGAAGTTGTTGAACTCGATCGTCTGCATACCCGATTTGGTGATCTGCCCCGGCGCGAACAGCGCGATGCGGACGACGCGCGGGCTGCTCATCCAGCCCGCGCCCAGCGACGAGCCCTTCACGCTGTGCGTCGCATCGTCCCAGACGGCGTTCGGGTCCTGGTCGATCAGCTCGCCCACGCCCTGCCAGGTCGGCCCGACCATATTGCCGGTCTCGATCTCGTACGGCGTGTTGAGCCCGATCGCCGAGGTGTTGCAGGTGCAGATGTTGCGGCGGTAGGTCGCCGCTCCGGCCGTCTGGCCCCCACCGCCGCCCTTGTCGCATTGCCCCTGCGACGAATCCGGGGGGATCCGCCACGGCAGGAAGATGCCGGGCGACGGCGCCGAGACGTCCTGCGGGTTCGTCACCTTGATCTTGATCTGCCGGCCGAAGTCGGCCGAATAGGACGTCGAGTTCCGGAAGCCGCTGCCGTAGCCGGTCTCCAGCGGCGATCCGCCGGGCCCGGAGTAGGGGAGGTAGTAGTCGCCCGGCGCGTCGCCGTAGGACCAGGTCTCCCCGTTGTCCCACACGCGATCCAGGTTGGTGTCCCCGTTCGCGTCGTACCACATGTCGGGCACGGCGAACGGCTTCAGGCAGCGGGCGTTCCCGGCCTGCACCGCTTCCGCTGCCGCGTAGGCGCCGATGGGAACGTGGCGGATGCCGAAGACCCGGGCGAACAGCGTCGGCACCGAGTCGCGTTGCACGCGCACGCCCACGAGGGAGCTTTCGGGCACCACCCGGATGCTGACCTCGGTCGAATCGATCGGCCCGTTCTGGAACGTGTTCCGCAGGGCGTAGTCCATGGCGCGCGCCCGCGCCACCGGCTCGGCCAGCGCGGCGTCCTGCTCCATGAACGCACTGGCTCCCGCCAGGGCGGCAGCGTCGGCCGCGCGTTGGGCGTCGTTATGCGCGACGTAGAGCATCCCCATGTCGATTGCCAGGGCGAGGAAGCCCAGGAGCGCGAGCATCGAGACCGCGACCAGCACCGTCACGGCTCCACGCTCCGACCGCGCGACACTTGGCAGCACGTGCACGACCGTATCCCCCATGCTCAGTGTTGGGTGGGCCCGGGCCGGCCGCGAAGCCCCCGTTCCCAGTCCCACGTGCCCGCATCACCGGTGGGGAGCGGCGGCGCCTTGTCGCTCGCGTCGACCAGAACCGGCGTGACCACGACCAGCAGCTCCGTGCGTCGCTGCTGCGCGGCGCTGGAGCGGAAGAACTCGCCGAGCACCGGGATATCACCCAGGATCGGAATGCGAGTCACGTCCTTGGTCCAGGAGTTGTCCATGAGGCCCGCGATCGCCAGGTGTTGGCCGTCGCGCAGCTCCACGTCCGTCTCCGCCCGGCGCGTCAACAGGCTCGGAATCTGGAAGCCGTTCAGCGTCAGCCCGTTGGCGAAATCCAGGGACGAGACCTCGGGCGCCACATGCAGGCGGATGCTGCCGCCTTCGGTGATCGTCGGCGTGAACCGGAGCCGCACGCCGAATTCCTTGAAGACGATCGTGATGGCGCCCGACTGCCCGCCGCCCTGGACGCTCGGGTAGGGGAATTCACCGCCGGCGAGGAACGACGCCTCCTGGCCCGGCAAGGTGAGCAAGTTTGGCTCGGCGAGGGTCTTGAACTCTCCCCGGGCCCGCAGCGCCCGGATCACCGCGCTGAACTGCGCGTTCGCGTTACCCAGGAAGAGACGCATCAACCCATCCGACACGGTCTCGGCCGAGCTACTATCGGTGGTGAGCCGATCGGGATTCACGGTCGAGAGGATGGACGACATTTCCTTCGCGGCGCTGCGATTCACCTCGGCGAACTGCACCTGCAGCAGCACCTGCCGCCCAGGGGGAGCCAGGAGCCGGTCCACGACCACGGCCCCGGTCGCTTTGGCGATGCTCACCGCCTGCTGATCGATCGCCGCGCTCCGCACGCGGCCGCTCAATGTGACCGTATTCGAGCTGGCCGACACCCCAATCGAATCGCTGGGGAACAGGGTCCGGAGGTAACGCTCGAGGGCGGGCGCGTCCGCGGTCACTTCGACCGAATACACATGGACCGTTCCCGCCTTGTCCCAGACGAGCAGGCTGGTCGTCCCCAGCTTCTTGCCCGTCACCAGGACTTCCCGTGGCGACACGGCGACCGCGTCGGCGATCGTGGTTTCTCCGATGGAGAACCGCTCTACCGGATCGTCGTAGACGAGCAGCGCCGATGCCCCGGCCGAGACTGTGACGACCTGCTGCGCCCCGGAGATGATCCGTTGCGCCGCGGCGCGCGGGGCGGCCGACAAGGCCAGCGCCACGAGCACGACGGCGAGGGTCCACCTCCACAAGGCCGAGATACCGCTGGCTCCGCTGATAATGCGCTGCACGATTCCGCTCCGTTCTAGAACTTGATGAGGGTTCGAACGCCGCCCTTGTACGCCTCGACCACCGTGCCCGACGCGTCGGACTCCGCGCCCCGGACCGTGGCTCTGGCCGCCCCGCCCTGCCGGTTCCCGGGCAGCAGACCCCGCTCCCTCGCCCCCGGCGTCTCGATCTCCGCGAGATCGAGCGAATTCCGGAGCGCGAGCTGGATTTTCCCTTCGTTCGACGCCAGGATCAGCTTCTCACCGTCGTCGGGAGCGACGAGCACGGTGAGGACCGACACGGTGATCGGTTTTCCCTGAGCGTCCTGCTGCACCACTTGTCCCGCCGCGAGCACCGGGACGTTCTGGAGCACGATCTGCGTGATCGTCTCCTTCCGGTCGTCCTTCGGCGGCAGCGTCAGCACCACGTCGACCCGCGTGCCCGGGAGCACGAAGCCGGCGACTCCGATCACGTCGTCGACCCGCACGCTGACCGCGCGCAGCCCGTCCGGAATGGTGACCGCCAGGCCGCCTCCGGCACCCCGCGGGGCCAGTTTGGCGTCCATCAGCAGCTCGTTGGCCTTCACGGGCGTGATGAGCCCACGGCCCACGACGGCGGCGGCGTCGCGCACGTACCCCGGCGGCACGGCATCACCCCGCCAGGGAATCATCCGGACATCTGCCTGCTGCACGATGGTCCCCAGCGGCAGGTCCCGGGTGGCGACGGCCACCTGGGTGCGCGGCGCTTCGGCCGCCATGAGCCGCGGCGTCCGGTCCCGCAGGTACGCCAGGGCGAGATAGGCCGCTGAGCCGCCGGACAGCAGCGCAAGCGACAGGATGAGCCAAAGCCGGCGTTGTCTCAACGCGACCTCCTCCACGATTCGTATGTGGCGTTATTCATTGCGCATCACGAACGTCGATTGGAGCGTGATGCTCGCCTTGTTGTTCGACCAATGCAGAAACGGCTTCAGAAACACGAACTGATAGGGAACCTGGATGTTGATCGATGCCGGGGTTCCCGACCCGGTCCGCCACCCCGTCATGGAGATGGTGGCGTTGTTCGTATCAATGGCGGCCCGGGACAGCGCCCGCCGGACGATGGCGTACACCGAATCCTGCGTCGTCACTGGATCGGCCACGACTGCGCTGCGCGCCCCGAGACGGGCCGCGTCGGTCACGGCGTGGTACACGTTCCAGGCGCGCCCGAATTCGAACACGCCGATCAACAGGATCAGCAGGAGCGGGAGCACGAGCGCGAATTCCACCATCGCCTGCCCGCGCGTATCCTGACGTAGTTGCTTCACAGGCTCGCTCCTCCGAAGAACCACCAGGCCAGCGCCCCCACGGCGATGGCGACCCCATAGGGAACCGTCATCGCTTCCGGGGACGCGAGGGTCGGCGTGACGCCGGCCCGGCCGAACAGCACCCACTGCATCGCGAACCCGCGGATGTTCGTGATGACCCGCAGGAACGCCTGCCGCCGCACCGACTCGAGCGTCGCCAGGACGCCGCCCACCAGCGCGACCAGCAGCAGCGCGCCGAACAGCCGGTCCACTCCGACGAACGCCCCCACCACACCCAGCAGCTTCACATCGCCCCCACCAAGGAATCCCATGGTGAAAGGCGCCAGGGCCACGAGCACGGCAAACCCGGCCCCCTCGGCGCCCTGCAGCACCGAGCCCCAGCCCCACGCGAGCCTGAGGCACAGCGCCGCTCCCACGCCCCCGACCGTCAGGGCGTTGGGGATGCGCCGCTCGCGCAGGTCGAACCAGGACGCGAGCGCCAGCAGCGCCACGAAGGCCACCGTCATCAGCATCGTCATTGCGATGGTGCGCTTCCCCGAGGGCGAGGGACCGGACTCGCGTCCGGCCCCTTCCCGCGATCGAGGAGTGCCCCGGTCTCGATCACTGCGTGCTGGGGACGTAGCCGTTCGTCGGCTGCGTCGACAGCGAATCGGCGGCGGTGTCGAGAACCTTCCCCGTCGAGTTGCGCAGGTACAGGAACACGGCGATCAAACCGATCGCCACCAGCGCGACGATCAGGGCGTATTCGACCATGCCCTGCCCGGACTCGTCGCTCCACAACCGCTTCAGCATCTGCCGCATCGAAAATCCTCCCGGGCCAGCGGGCCCTTGCGTAGTTGCGCCCGTGACTTGGCACGAGCGGGCGGATGGCACGTGCCAGCCGCGCTGTGCCCCAACGCAACACGTGTACCGGGGGAGCCACAGAACTGTGTGTCCGGCGTCACAGTCGGTGCGCAAACACAACGGGTGACGAGGGATTGCCTAACAAGAATCGAGCGGCGACGAGCGGGAGGACCTGCGGGCGGGCAGAATCGCCTACAAACGCCACCGCGCCTACGCCACAGTGTGCCGTGCAGCAGCAACAACTTGCTGTGCACGCGCTACAGTGTTGCGTAAGCAGGGTGTTGCCTACCGACCTGAGGTGTTTCGGTGTAACTCACTGCGCCGAAAGCAGTTGCGAACTAGAAGTCAGTCGCAACTGCCGTCGGGAAACTTTTCAGGCCGTTCTCAAACCCACCTAAAGAGTGTACTCAGGACGCCACGGTAACATCGGGTTGGAGCACTCGCGCTACGCGGTGCGGACCCAGCGGATGAGGTCGCGGAATCGTGGCCGTTTCCCCGTCATGAGGATCCCGACCCGGTAGATCCGGGCCGCGACCCAGCTGACGGCGACGATGCCGAGCACCAGGAGCCCCAGCGACAGGAGGAGCTGACTCGTGGGGACGATGCTGGCCGCCCAGCGGACCGGCATGGCGATGGCCGAAGTGAAGGGAATGAACGAGATCGTCAGCGCGTAGGTCGAGTCGGGGTTCCCCGACAGCGCCCAAATCGAGAGGTACGCGATCAGCAACAGGAAGATCACCGGCTGCTGTGCCTGCCGCGCCTCCGACTCGCTCGACGACATGGCCCCCACCGCGGCGAACATCGCCGAGTAGAGCAGAAACCCACCGATGAAGTATGCACCGAAGACCGCGGCGGTCCCCAGCGACACCTGCGGCACCTCGAAGATGGTGCGATCGCTCCCCGGGGCGGAGGTCATCCCGCCCGTCAGCGCCGCCCGCTGCGAGAACAACAGCACAGCCGACACGCCCCAGATCGCAAACTGGAAAAGCGACACGGCGCCGACCCCCACGATCTTGCCGACCATCAGCTGGAAGGGCCGCAGCGAGGACACGAGCACCTCGACGACGTGCGTCGTCTTCTCTTCCAGCACCGAGCTCATCACGTTCACGCCGTACAGCAGGATGGCCATGTACAGCAGGATGGCCATGACGTACGCGAGGGTGAACGACTGCGCGGAGCTTTCGCCCGTCGTCGTCGAGCCCGAAATCTTCCTCGTGTCCAGATCGACCTGCAGCTGCGCGGCGCGTACGACCTGGGGGTCCACGCCGGCGCGCTCGAGGCGCGCGTTGACCGCCATCCTCCCGAGCACCCCCTTCAGCACGCCGATGTCCCGCAGGGAGGAGACGTTGGAGCTGCGGTACTCGGCCACGCCGGAATCCACCGTCGCATCCGTCACGATCAGGAATCCGTCGAGCCGGCGGCGGCTCACTTCCCCGGTCAGGGAGTCGAGCAACCCCGCCCGGGGCGCCATCCGGTCGAGGAGGGTGAAGGCGCCGCTGGTGTTGAGTGAATCCGCGACGTTCGCACCGAAGGACGACTGCGTCCCGTCCACCACCACGAGCCGCTTGGACCTGCCGCCGCCGGAAAACAGGATCGGGAAGAAGATCAGGGCGGCGAAGAAGATCGGTCCGAGCAGCGCCGAGATCCAGAACCACCGGGTCCGCACGCGCTCCACGAACTCCCGGCGCACGACGGCGAGCACCTTACGCATGATGAGACCGTCCGTTCGTGACCGCTTCAGCCCGGACCGCTTCGGGACCAACCAGGTCGATGAAGATTTTGTGGAGCGAGGGTGCCGTGAGCTCGAACCGGGACAGCCGGGCTCCCGAGGCGACGAGCGACCGCAGCACCTCCTGCGCATCCGCTCCCGCACTCAGCTCGAGCTCCGCGTACTGGCCGAAGTCCTCCGCCCGCGCGACCAGGCGGCGGTCGGCGAAGACCTGCTG
>DATGDT010000331.1:0-3593 GCA_035310725.1 Gemmatimonadales bacterium | reverse complement strand
ACCCCGCCGTGCGGGCATCGGTCGAATTCACCAGCGCCTGTCCCGATACCGCGCTGGTGATGGTGAAGGAGCTGTAGCGGTGCAGCACCGCCCCCTCTGGTGGGACGCGGCCACGCGCCCCGACCTCACCGTGCAGAAGCGTGTCCCCACGCGCACCGACGTGGTAGTGATCGGCGGCGGCTACACCGGGATCTCCGCCGCGCGCACGCTGGCACAGGCGGGCGCCACGGTGACGGTGCTCGAGCGCGACGGGCTGGGCGCGGGCGGCGCCACCCGCAACGGCGGGCTCGTGCTCCCGGGCTTCAAGCGCGACGCGCGCTCGCTGGTCAAGCAGCTGGGAGCCGTGCGCGCGCGGGAGCTGCACACGGTGTCGCGCGCGGCGGTGACGTACGTGGAAGAGGTGCTGCAGGCCGAAGGGGTGGACGCGGATTTCCAGCGGTCGGGGCACCTGCTCCTGGCCGCCAAGCCGGCGCACTACGGGGAGCTGGAGCGCGAGGCGGAGCTGCTCGACAAGGCGTTCCGCCACTCGACCCGGCTCGTGCCCCCGGCACGCATCGGGGAGGAGCTGGGCGCCACGGCCTACCACGGCGCGCTGCTGGACCCGGAGGGCGGCGGCGTGAATCCCGGGAAGCTCTACTGGGCACTCGCCGCCGCGGCGCAGCGCGGCGGCGCGGAATTGGTGGAGGACGTGACGGTGCACGAGGTGCGCCGCTCCGCCGGCCGCTTCATGGTCCGCACGTCGCGCGGCACGCTGGGGGCCGGTCACGTGGTGGTCGCCACCGACGGCCACGCCGACGGCCTGGTCCGTGGCCTGCGCCGCCGCCTCTCGCCCGCCACCGGCTTCGTGGTCGCCACGGCCCCGCTCGGCCAGAGCGTGGCGCGCTCCCTGATCCCGCGCGACCGCGTCGTGAGCGACCCGCGGCACCTGCTGGTGTATTTCCGCATCACCGCCGACACGCGCATGGTGTTCGGCGGCAAGGCGGAGGTCGGCAAGGTGAAGGTGGGGGAAACGATCAAGCAGCTGGTGGACACGATGTGCACGCTGTTTCCCCGGCTGCTGGGCACCGACATCGACTATCACTGGTCGGGCCACATCGCGATCACGAAAGATCAGCTGCCGCACGCCGGCATGCGCGACGGGGTGCACTACGCGGTGGGATTCAACGGGCAGGGCCTGGCGCTCGCCGTGTACCTCGGCTCCCGGCTGGGACGGATGGTGACGAGCGGGAAACGGGGCGACCTGGAACCGTTTCTGCGGCTCCCGTTCCCCGCCATTCCGCTCCTCCACCGCCTCAAAACGCGGCTGAGGTGATTAGAGGGACGAGGGACGGGGGACGAGGGACGAGGCCGCCACCCCTCCCCACCGGCGAAGAACGAGGTTGCGATAGACAGGGATGGGGGACGGGTGGCCTCGTCCCCCATCCCTCCTCCCTCGTCCCCCGTCCCTCCTAGATCCAGCCTCCGAGCAACGCCCCCGCCGCTCCTACGAACGGCAGTAGCCACCCGTACCACACCGGTTGCCCGGCGCGCGCGGCGCCGCCCTGGGCCGCCGTCATGATGCCGAGGGCCAGGACCAGGGCCGCGAGTGCCAGGGCGTGCCAGTGGGGACCGGAGGCCGCGATGTGCGCCGCGATCCACCCGCCCACGCCCGCGAAGGCGAATCCTGTCAGGAGATTGGCGACCAGATATCCGCGGGTGGGCCGCGCTGCGCTCGCGGGCAGGAGGAGCTTCGCGATGACCGGGGCGCTCGCCAGCACGAGCACGACGATCACCAGGAACCCCGCGAACACCGCGACGATGCTGCGCACCATCTACGGCGGACCTTCCCGCTGCGTGGAAGGTCCGCCGGTCGCCGCCGTCATTTCAGGAAACTGTACAGGATGCTCACGCCCAGCTGCATGCCGAGGTTGCCGTTGAACGAGGTATTGGGTCCCTTGTTCGCGGGGGACGGGATGAAGTCCTCGTTCAGGTCGAGCCGCAGCGCCACCAGCTGCTGAATCCGGTAGCGCACCCCGACGATCATGGCGAGGCCGGTATCGGTGGTATCCGAGCCGCCGTAGCCGTACTTGTTCCGGGCGTACCCGCCGCCCACGAAGACGGAGGACTCCGCCAGCGGGTAGTTGTACAGCAGCATGACGTGCAGCGGGGTGTACTTCACCGTGCCGCCGGGCAGGTCGTTGGAGGTGCTGGAGTAGTCCGCCTCGACCGAGAAATGGGCCGGGAGGAAGATTCCGGCGCGCCCGCCGAATCCCACCTTGTTGCTGAACACCAGGCTGTTGTCGTAGTCGGTGAATCGCCCGAAGCCGCCCAGCTCGATGGTCCCCGCCTTCTGTGCGACGGTGGGACGGGTCAGGAGCAGCAGGGATGCGGCAGCGAGAACCAGAACCCGGACTTTCATGACGGCCCCCTCTGGAAGGAAAAGAGATCCGGGCTGAATCTGCAGGCCGTCGCTCCGCTCGTCCAGCCACGCCACCCTTCCCTCTTCTTCCCGCGTCCCCCTTCCCCTAGTGCTTCAGCCCCACCTTCTCGGCGAACTGCCGCGCGGCCTCGGCCTGCTCGGGGGTGAGCTTCTCGGGCAGCTCCAGCTTCACCTCGACGAACTGGTCGCCCCGCTTGCCGTTGCGCTCGATGCCCTGGCCCGCGATGCGGAATTTCTGGCCGTTCTGGGTCCCGGCCGGGACGCGCAACACCACGTGCCGGCCGTCCAGGGTGCGCACCTTGATGCGCGAGCCCAACAGGGCCTGGGCCAGGTTGATGGGCACCACGGAGATGACGTCGGTCCCCTCGCGCCGGAAGAACCGGTCGGGCTCCACCTGGAACTGGACCACGAGATCGCCCTTGCCCTTGGGGCCCTGGCCCTTCAGGCGCATGCGGGTGCCGTCGTCGGTGCCGGGCGGCACGGTGATCATGATGCGCTTCTCGACCGACATCTCGCCCGACCCGCGGCAGGTGGGACAGCGCTCGCTCGGGACCTTCCCCTTGCCGCGGCACACCGGGCAGGGACGATTCACCGCGAACCCGCCCTGGCCGAAGGAGATGGTGCCGCGGCCCTTGCACTCGGGACAGGTGGAGACCTTGGCCCCGGGCGCCGCGCCGCTGCCGGAGCAGGTCGGGCACACCTCGGCCATCGGCAGATGGATGGGGATCTTGCCGCCCAGCGCCGCCACGCGGAACGGGATCGAGACCACGGTCTCGACCGCCTCCTCCGGCTCCTCCTTGCCCCGCTTGCCGAAAATGGAGCTGAACAGGTCCCCCAGTCCGCCGAAGGAGCCGAGGTCGGAGATGTCGAAGTCGGGCCCCACGTCCTGCGGCGACGGGCCTCCCGTGCCATACCCGCCGCGCGTGCGGCCGCCGCTCATGCCGCCGCCCGCGAACGCGCCGTACTTGCGCAGCATGTCGTACTTCCTGCGCTTGTCGGCATCGCTCAGGACGTCGTGCGCCTCGTTGATCTCCTTGAAGCGGTCGGACGCCTGGGCGTTGTTGGGATTGCGGTCGGGATGGTACTGCTTGGCCAGCCGCCGGAACGCCTTCTTGATCTCGTCCGTCGTCGCGGTTTCGGCGACGCCGAGGACTTTGTAGTAATCGCGTTGTTG
>DATGDT010000330.1:0-10679 GCA_035310725.1 Gemmatimonadales bacterium | reverse complement strand
GCTGGTGGTCGAGGGCCGGCCGCCGGTCCCCTGGCACAAGGGGGCGGCCGTGCTGTATGTGCTGGTGCAGCGGCACGGGGCGGACTGGCCGGCGCGCGTCCGGGCCCTGTACGTCGGCGACGACGCCACGGATGAAGAGGCGTTTGGGTCGTTGCGCGGCATCGGCCGGTCGATCTGCGTCGGCGGACCCTGGGAAGGCCCGACCCTGGCCGACCATGCCCTTCCCGACCCGGAGGCGGTCGCCCAGCTCCTGCGATGGCTCGCGGCCGGGGCCTTCGCCGGTGCGCGGGGTTAGATTTACACGCGACCCTGCCGCGTGTGACCGACGGCCTTGCTCCACTGATGCGCGCGCGCTACGTTTGCTGCCCCGCAAATGGGCCGTCAGGCGTTGGTCGCCATCACGGCGCTCGGCAATGAAGCCGATGCGCGCGCACTCGTGACCGCGCTCGTCCAGGACAGAATCATCGCCTGCGGCACGCTGCTCGGTAACGCGCGGTCGATTTACCGCTGGGAAGGCAGCGTCCACGAGGAATCGGAGGTCGTTGTGTTGCTGAAGACCGATGCCGCGAAATGGGACGCGCTGCGCACGGCCGTGGAGCGGCATCACCCCTATGACGTTCCGGAGTTGCTCGCCCTTCCTGTGACGCACGGACTGGAGCGATACCTGTCGTGGCTCGCGAGCGAAGTCAGATGATCCGACGCTACGATCGACAGCAGCACGAGACGGCGCGAGACCGCGCACGCGTGGCCGCCGAGCTTCTGGAGGAAGCGCGGCAACTGACCGAGACCGCGATGCTGGGCCTGGATGCGGGCAACGGCAACGGCCACGGTAATGGGAACGGTCACGACAACGGAAACGGCAACGGCCACGCCCACGGCAACGGCAACGGCAACGGTAGCGACCATGCCCACGGCAACGGCAACGGTCACGCCACCGGAACCGCCGCGGCGCGGCGCAACCGCACCCTGGCCTCCCTCCGGCCTGCGGCCTCGGAAGCCGAGCGCACGCTCGCCGCGCTCGATGCGGCCATCACCGCACAGCCCGACAGCGTCGCGCTGCTGCTGGAACGGGCGAAACTCCTCGGCACGATGGGACGCTATTCGGACGCGCGCGCCGATCTCGAGCGCGGGCTGCTGCTCGATTCCACGAACGTGACCGTGCGCAGCGCGCTCGGCATCGTGCTGCTGCGCAAAGGGCTGTGGGCGAGTGCCGTGCCGCACCTGCGCCTGGTCGTCGAGCAGGAGAGCTGGAGCCCGACCGCGTGGTTCTACCTGGGCGAGGCCCTGAACCACGCCGACGACCTGGATGGAGCCCTCGCCGCTTTCGGCCGTGCCGCCGAGCTCGATCCGCACCACGCCAAGGCGCTGTACGGCCAGGGCGTCGTGCTGGACCGGTTGCACCGTCCCGAGGACGCCGCGCGATTGTACCGCCGCTCCCGGGAGGTCGCCGCGAAGTGATCCGCGTGGTCGTGGACGACCTCGCGTTCCTTCCAGCCGACGCTCTCGTCCGTCCCGCCACCGCCCAGCTCGAACCGACCACGCCGGCCCTCCGCCGACTGGAGCAGATGGGCGGTCCCGAATTCCAGCGCCGCCTCGAGGTGCACACCGAGCTCGTCGTCGGCGCGGCGGTGGTCACCGCCGGCGGCGGCGATCTCCCCGCCGAATTCGTCATCCACGCCGTGATCCAGAGCCGGGAGGAGCCGATCTCGCGCCGGGGCGTCGCGCGGGCGTGGCGCTCGGCGCTGGAGCGCGCCCGGGAGTGGGGATTCGCGCGCCTCACCGTCCCGCCGCTGGGGATCGGGGCCGGCAACCTCTCGGTCGAGGATGCGGCGGAGATCCTGTTGTCGGAGCTGAAGGATCTTCCCCCGACCGCGGTCCCGGCGGATGTGGCGATCGTGGTCGAGACCGAGGATCAGCGCGTCGTCTTCGAGAGCGCCCTGCGCCGCCTCCACGCGAGGCTGTCCTGACCCGCCGTCACTGGGCCGCGGCGATTCTCGCGGTCTGGGCCGTGTCGCTCGCCTGGCTGGTGCAGCGCGTCTCCTTCCGTTCGACCGGGGCGCGTCTCGCCGAAGCCGCGCTCACCGTCTCCCCCGGCGCGATGTTCTACCGGTTGTCGGTCGGCGGCCAGCAGGTGGGGTATGCGTCCACCACCGTGGACACGCTGGTGGACTCGCTCCGGCTCTCGGACGTCCTGGTGGTCGACATGCCGGCACTGGGACACCTGAATCGCTCCGCCGGGAGCAGCGTCGCCATGCTCGATCGCTCGCTGCATCTGCTGGAGCTGAGGAGCGAGGTGGATGGAGTGACGCTCCGGTTCGCCGCCCGCCCCGCGGGGGCGCCGGGTGAGCGCGCGCAGGTCACGATCGTCGCCGGGGGCGACTCGGTGCACGCCGCCCTTCCCGCGCTCGACAGCGCGGAGCTCCCCTCGCTGTGGCCGCTGCGACTGGCGTTCGGAGGCGGCCTGCACACCGGCCGGACCGCGCAGGTCCACCTGTTCGATCCGTTCACCGCCGCGCTGCGGAAGCGCACGCTGCGGGTTACCGCCGAATCGACCTTTGTCGTCGCCGACAGCGCGGACTTCGACAGCACGGCGATGGCCTGGGTCCCCCTCCGGTTCGACACGGTGCGCGCATTCCGGGTCGACGACGCGGGCGACGGTGGCGGCGGCGCGAGCTCCACGTGGATCGACGCCCAGGGGCGCGTCGTCCGGGTCACCACCCCGCTCGGCTTCACCGTCGAGCGCACCGCGTTCGAGATCGCCTATGAGAACTTCCGGCACCGGGATACGCTGCGCCTTCTGCGAACGGCGAATGGGGGGGGGATCGATCCCGACGACATCGTCCCGACGACCCTGGTGACCGCCGGGCAGCGCCCCGATTCGGAGGGAGGCGCTGCGCAGTACCGGGTGCGACTGGCCGGTGGAGCGCTCGACGGGCTGGCGCTGGACGGTGGACGCCAGCACCTGACGGGTGACACGTTGACCGTGGTCCGCGAGCGCGGTGCGGCGCTGGTGGCGCAATACCGTCTCCCCGACCCCGACCCCGGCCTGCGCGCCTACCTCGAGCCCGACCTGCTCATCTCCAGTCAGGATCTGCGCGTGGCGGCGCAGGCGCGCATCGTGGCCGGCCCCGACCGCGATCCCCGCCGGGTCGCGACCCGCCTGGTGCACTGGGTGGCGACGGCGGTGCGCCGGGAGCGGACCGACGGCATCGGTGACGCCGCCGCGGTGCTGGAGCGTCGTCGTGGCGACGCGAACGAGCACACCGTACTGTTCGTGGCCATGGCGCGCGCCCTCGGGCTCCCGGCCCGCCCCGTCGCCGGACTCGTCCGCGCGGCCGGCCAGACGGGCTACTACTACCACGCGTGGGCCGAGGTGTACCTGGGCGACTGGGTGGCGGTGGATCCCACGTTCGACCAGCTCCCGGCCGACGCGGTCCACCTGCGACTCGCCATCGGCGCGCTGGTCCGGCCCACCGACTTCGCCCGGCAGCTAGGGCGTCTCACGCTCGAACCATCGTGACCCGACTCGCATGATTCGACTCGAAGGCCTGACCAAGCACTACGGCAGCTTCGTGGCGCTCGATCACATCACATTGCACGTCCCGCGCGGGGTGCTGTACGGGTGCCTCGGGCCCAACGGCGCGGGCAAGACCACGATGCTGCGGATGATCGCCGGCATCCTCCGCCCCACCGACGGGCGCGTCCTGATCGGCGGGGACGACGTCCAGGTGAGCCCGCTCGCCGCGAAGATGCGGCTCGGCTTCATTCCGGACCGGCCGTTCGTGTACGACAAGCTCACGGGCGCCGAGTTCCTCCGGTTCGTGGCGGGCTTGTACGGGCAGCAGGGCGAGGCGGTCGAGCGCCGCGTCGCCGAGCTGCTGGAAGTGTTCGAGCTGTCCAGCTGGAAGGACGAGCTGATCGAGGCCTACAGCCACGGCATGCGCCAGAAGCTGATCATCTCGAGCGCGCTCATCCACCGGCCCGAGTGCATCGTGGTGGACGAGCCGATGGTGGGGCTCGACCCCAAGGGCGCCCGCCTGCTGAAGGACATTTTCCGGCAGTTCGTCGAGCGCGGCGGCACCGTCCTGATGAGCACGCACACGCTGGAGGTGGCGGAAGCGATGTGCGACCAGATCGGCATCCTGCAGCACGGCAAGATCGTGGCCCACGGCACCATGGCCGAGATCCGGCGCCAGCACGCAGCCGGGGATGCGAGTCTGGAGGAGCTATTCCTCAAGCTCACGGGCGGACACGCCGTGCGCGAGCTGGTGGAGGTCCTGGGGCGGTGATCCAGCCGTCGCTGGCGCACGTGCTGCAGCCCAAGTGGCTGACGGCGCGGCAACGGCTGCGCCAGGAGCGCGCCTCGGGCGGGCGGGGGAAGCTGGTGGTCCTCGTCCTGGTGGGCGGTGCGTTCTGGGCCGGGGTGTACGGCGTGCTCTACTACATCCTGCGCTACTTCCGGGGGGTGGAGGAGCTCGGCCCGCTGCTCGCCGGGAAACTGCTGGGGCTCGCGCTGCTGTCGTTCATGACGATCCTGATCCTCTCGAACGTCATCACGGCGCTGTCGAGCTTCTTCCTCGCCAAGGACCTGGACCTCCTCGTCTCGGCGCCGGTCGACTGGCTGCGGCTCTACCTCGCCAAGCTCGGCGAAACGCTGGTGCACTCGTCCTGGATGGTGGCGCTCATGACCGTTCCCATCCTCGCGGCCTACGGCGTGGTGTATCACGGCGGCCTGCTGTTCATCCCGTACGCCCTCATCGTGATCGTGCCGCTGCTGGTGCTCCCCACGGTGCTGGGCAGCGCGTTGACCCTGGTGCTGGTGAACATCTTCCCGGCACGCCGCACGCGCGATCTCCTGTCGATCATCGCCCTGGGAGCCGCGGGCGTGCTGATCCTCCTGTTCCGGCTGATCCGGCCGGAGCAGCTGGCGCGTCCCGAGGGGTTCCGCAACCTGCTCGACTTCATCGCCGTGCTGCGCACTCCCACGTCCCCCTTTCTGCCGAGCGAGTGGGCGACCCGGGCCGTCATGGGATTCCTGGGGAGCGAGGTGGACCCGCTCCCGCTGGTCCTGCTGTGGAGCACCGCCGCGGCGTTCATCACGCTCGGCGCGATGCTGCATCGCCGGCTGTTCGCCACCGGCTTCACCAAGGCGCAGGAGGGAGCGGAGCGCTTCGTGCGCGGCATCCTCTGGCGCCGGACGGTCGGGCAGGCGCTGTTCGCTCTTCCCGTCGCCAAGCGCGAATTCGTCCTGAAGGACGTCAAACTGTTCTTCCGCGATACGACGCAGTGGAGCCAGCTCATCCTGCTCGGCGTCCTGGTGGTCGTCTATCTCTTCAACATCAAGGCGCTGCCGCTGCACCGGGGCGAGCCGGTCGGATTCTTCTATGTGACCCTGGTGTCGTTCCTCAATCTCGGCCTGGCGGGGTTCGTTCTGGCCGCCATCGCGGCCCGGTTCATCTTTCCGGCGGTCTCCCTCGAGGGACGGCAGATGTGGCTGTTGCGGTCCAGTCCGCTCGATCTGCGCACGCTGCTCTGGTCGAAATACTGGGTGGGGACGATTCCCCTGCTGGTGCTGGCCCTGCTGCTCACCGGGCTGACCAACTTGCTGCTCGACGTCACGCCGTTCATGATGGTGCTCAGCCTGGTGGTGATCTGCGCCCTGACGCTCGCGATCGCCTCGCTTGCGCTCTGCTACGGCACGCTCTATCCCCAGTTCGAGACCGAAAACGCCGCCCAGATCCCGACCTCGTTCGGGGGCCTCGTGTTCATGATGACCACCATCGCGCTGCTGGCAGCCGTCGTGTTCGCGCTCTGGCAGGCCGTATACAGCTACGTGCGCGCGGTGTACGAACGCCAGCCCGTGGTGATCGACGGGTGGATGGTGTTGTGGTTCGTCATCGCGGCGATTCCCTGCATCATGGCCATCGTGGTGCCGATGGGGATCGCGCTGCGGAAGATGGAGAGCTTCGAGTTCTGATGGGACGCGAGCCCCTCTCCAGGACGACGCTGGAGAGGGGCGACGATCGAGCGTGGGTCAACGCAGTTTGAAGCTCAAGCCACCTACGAACTCCAGTCGGTCGACATCGCTAGCCAGCACGGCGCGGAGTTCGACGAATGGACTGAGCGAAGGAGTGTGGAACTCCCAGCCGCCCAAGAGGTTCAGTCCAACCCTGGAGTCACCGAAGCCGAACGCGCTGAAGTGGGTGTAACCCAGACCACCACCGGCGTACAGGCCCGCGTTGGGCATGTTGAGTTTCGGCCAGTATCTCACATTCGCATTCAAGCCCCAGGCATTGAGCGGCCCGTTGGGGAAGTAGATGATGACGGAAGGGTAGATGTCAAACCGTGGAGCGACCTGATAACTGAACTGCCCTCCCACGAAGAGGTCGAAGTCATTCGTCGCAAACCCGAGCTGTGGACCGAGCGTCGGCCGGGACACCTGTGCCGTGGCTGCGGTCGACACCAGCAGAGAAAGCAGAAGAGCCAGCGACAACCGTCGGGTCAGAACTCTCACGCTCAGACTCCTTGTGCGAAGGTGGTTACGGCTCGGTCAGTGCAGGTTGAAGCTCACACCGCCGACCAGCTGGAACGCGCTGCCGTTCCCCAGGATCAACCGCGCTTCGGCGTAGGGGTGCAGCGGCTGTCGCCGCAGCTCGAACCCGCCGAGCAGATTGAGGTTCGTGTCGCCATTGCTGAACCCCGCATCGCTGAAATGCAGGTAGTTCAGTCCACCCCCGACGTACAGCGCTCCCTGGGGAGTCGGGGGACGGATCTTGAGATCCACGTTGAGCGCCCACAGCGTCCCGATGTCCTGGAAGTAGTAGTCGAAGGACGGATAGATCTCGAACATCCGGGTCAGTGGCATCGTCGCCTGGGCACCCAGCGCGAAATCCTCCGCATCGAAGTTGTAGCCGACGTGCCCGCCGATACGGATCGGGTCGATGGGAGTATAGGTGCCGCCGCTCGCCGTGCGCTGCTGTGCCTGCGCGGCGCCAGCCAGCGCCAGGCCGGCCACGACGAGCGCGAGCGTCTTGTACGTCGGTTTGAACATGATGGCTCCTCTGACAGTGGGAGGAGGGTTTCGGGTCGCGAACAATTAGTGAAGACGGACTTGGAAATGCAAGGGCGGCGGCCACGCCTCGCGTGCCCGCCGCCCCCCTCCATCGCAGATCGAGCGGCTATTCGACCCGGAACGGGATCCCCCACTCGTTGGCACGATAATTGTCCGCCGTGCCGAGCTGCAACGTCGCCGCGTCGAGCGCATCCACCACGAACCGGTCACGACCGGTGAAGCGCACGATCCATTCGCGCGAGAAGTCGCCGTTGCCGTCGTCGACCATCCGGATGCGGCGCCAGCGAATGCCGGTGGGGTCCGCATGCCGCACGTGCAGGAATGCGAACGTGGAGGGTGAGAACGACCCGCCGGTCGTGTTCGCGACGTGCGCCTCGACGCGGACCGTATCGCCCTGGTGCAGCAACGGCACGTGCGCGTCGACGGCGATCAGCGAGTCGGGATTCTCGACCTCGAACTGGAGCGTGTCGTTGCGGTAGACCGCCACGCGCTCGACCTGCACGGTCCGCCGGTCGGGCGCCGTGGGCTGCCAATCGAGCAGCGTGAGCGCCACCGCGCGCCAGCCGTGTGGGGCCGCCGCATCGCGCACGAACACGCCCCGCTGCTGCACGCTTTCGGCGAGCGGCTTGCTGGTCGGATTGAAGGTGCCGTCCACCGAAGTATCAGCCAGGAAGATGCCCTGGAAGCTCACGCCGCGCGTCACCCAGGCGGAATCGCCCTGGACCACGATGTTCAGGCTCACCACCGGGCGCGGGCCGCCGCGCACCACGCGGACGCGGCCCCAGAACAGCGGGGCGATCGCCGTATCCTGCACGCCGTAGCTGTCGAACGCGGGCGACGCGGCCGACGTGCCGACGGCACCCGTGTCCCCGAAATCATCGTCGACAAATCCCGTGAGCCCCTCGTAGGCGGCCCGCACCTGGGTCTGATCGGTGTTGAGCGCGGTCGAGCTGTCGCTGCACGCCGTGCCGATCAGCGCGACGGCGGTTAGCCCCGAGAGGGCGAGAGGGAACGTGCGCATCGTGCGGCTCCTGTGCAATGTGGAGTGCGGCTGCTGCCCGAGAACTGCAGCAACAGACGCCAACCACCGGCGCGCGTTAACCGCATGAGGTGAAGCAGATGCTGGTGGTGACGGGCGTCACCACCGGTCAGGCCGCGACGCGACCTCCGCAGCGCGCGCAAAAGCGCGCGTCGGGCTGCAGCGTCGTGCCGCAGCGGGGACAGAAGCCCGGAGCCGCGGCCAGCCGGCGCCCGCACTCGGAGCAAAACTCCGCGTCCGATTCGGGGCGTACGCCATGCGTGGGGCAGGCACGCGCGGTCGACGCGCGCGATGGGGTCGCGCCGGCGGCGCGGCGTCCGCTCTCCGCCTGGGGCTTTGCAGGCGTTTCCTCCCGCAGCGCCTGCAGCGCCTCCGCCGTGTACTTCCCCTTCAACGATTCGTAGTCGGCATCGGCCAGCTTGCCGGTGGCGCGATCGAACTCGATTTCCTTCAACGCGCGCAGGGCGACGGTTCGCGGCGAGATATCGTCTTCCGGATCCCCCGACGCGTGCGTCCCGCCCGTGTCGAATGCGCCCGCCAGCGGTGGAGCGAAGATCGGGCGGAGCACGAAGAACAGACCGCCCGCCGCGAGGAGCACGCCCAGGATCAGCTCGAACAGGGGATTCATGCGTCGGTGTGTTGCAGGGCGTCGCGCAGCCGCTCGAGCTCGGCAGGGCTCGCCGCTGCCGGAGCTTCGGCAGCCCCCTCCGGGCTCTGGGGCGCCCGGCGCACCCAGCGGCGCATGACCACGAGGAGCACCGCGCCGACGGCGATGATCAACGCCCCGGGCACGAAGTAGCCCGCCAGGTTGAAGCCGCGCTTGGGCGGCGCCATCAGGATCTCGAGCCCGTTTTCGCTCACGAATTGGGCGATGATTCCCGGCCCCGACAACCCCGCCTTGCTCATCTCGATGACGCGACGGTGCATCTTCGGACTCACCGGACAGGTGAAGTCCGTGGTGCGGCAGGTGTACACGTCGAGGCCGCAGCCACACGTGCACTTCAGCTGCTTCTCGATCGCCTGGATGGCGGCGTCGTTGTCCTCGGCGGTCACGGGCTGCATCGACGGGCCGGCCCGGTTGGGGTCCCACAGCTTCCCGGACGGACCGGCGGTGGGCAGCGAGTCCTGCCCGGGTTGCTGCGCGATGGACCGATGGGCGGTGACGAGCCCGACGCCCAGCACGCCCAGGAACGCCCGGCGATTGAGCGCACTCACGAGGGCTTCTCCCCAGCCACGAGCTTGACGGAGTATCCCGCCTGCTCGCGCCGCACCGATACCGCCCCACCCCCCGGCCACATGACGATGAGGCCGCCGAACGCGACGATCATCCCGCCGTACCACACCCACCAGACCAGGGGGTTGATGGTGAAGCGGTAGACCGCCTGCTCGGTCCCGTTCACGACGCCCGCCAGGACGATGTAGAGGTCCTCGCGCAGATCGCTGCGGATGCCGACCTCGGTGGACGGCTGGAAGGTCGGATTCCCTTCGGCGTCCACGTGCTGCCGCTTCTCGGTGGTCATCATCCCGACGCGCTTGCCGTTGCGCGCCACTTCGACCGTCGCCGCGGTCACCTGGCGGTTCAGGGCGTCGAACTGCGAGACGCCCAGGTGGGTGAAGGTGTAGGTCCACCCGTAGGGGCTGCGCAGGGTCGCCGACTCACCCGGCCGGAGCGTGGCCTGCTCTTCCGTCTTGAACGCCATCCCGGCGAACGCGATGAACAGGACCACGATGCCCGTGTGCACGATGTAGCCGCCGTAGCGACGGCGGTTGCGCGCGATCAGGCGGCCGAAGGCCAGCGGCCACGCCTCCTGGTACTGGCGGTGGCGGGCGGAGACGCCGCGCACGAACTCCTGCACGATCGTGGCGAAGACGAAGGCGCCGATGGTGATCGCCATGAGCGGGTAGAAGTCGCGCATGCCGGCGACCAGCATGACCAGCAGGGCGAAGACGCACGCCGCTGCCGGCACCGCGAATTGCCGGCGCAGATTCGGCAGCGAGGAGCGGCGCCAGGCGATCAGCGGACCGATGCCGGTGAACGCGAGCAGGGCGAGCCCCAGCGGGATGTTGACCTGATTGAAGAACGGCGCCTTGACCGTGATCTTCGTGCCCGTCACCGCTTCGGAGATGATGGGGAACAGCGTCCCCCACAGCACCGAGAAGGCGATGCCGACGAGCAGCAGGTTGTTGAAGAGGAAGGAGGCTTCGCGGCTCACCAGCGACTCGAGCGTGGATTCCGCCTGCAGCAGCGGCAGCCGCCGCGCGTAGAGCCAGAAGCTCGCGACCGCCGAGATCACCAGGAAGGCGCCGAAGAAATACCCCACGCTCGACTGTGTGAAGGAATGGACCGACGCGATCACGCCGGAGCGGGTGATGAACGTGCCGAAGATCGACAGCAGCCAGGACCCGATGATGAGGGCGAGATTCCATTTCTTCAGCATTCCCCGCTTCTCCTGGATCATCACGGAGTGGAGGAACGCCGTCATCGTGAGCCAGGGGAGGAACGAGGCGTTCTCGACCGGGTCCCACGCCCAGTAGCCGCCCCACCCGAGCTCCACGTAGGCCCACCAC
>DATGDT010000329.1:0-2010 GCA_035310725.1 Gemmatimonadales bacterium | reverse complement strand
CCATGTTGGCGATCGTTGCCCGGTCGGCGAGCCCCAGGCTGGAGAGGCCCGGCCCGTAGAACTCCACGAACTTGTCCACCACCCCTTTCTTGCGGAGCATCTGTGTGGCAGTGAGCACCAGGTCGGTGGCGGTGGTCCCCAGCGGGAGGGCGCCCACCAGCTTCATGCCGATGACCTCGGGGATGAGCATGAAGTAGGGCTGGCCCAGCATCACCGCTTCCGCCTCGATCCCGCCCACGCCCCAGCCGAGCACGCCGAGGCCATTCACCATGGTAGTGTGGGAGTCCGTGCCGACGAGCGTGTCGGGGTATGCCTGCGGGGTCGTCCCCTCGGTCGTGAACACCACGCGGGCCAGGTATTCGAGGTTCACCTGATGCACGATTCCCGTGTCGGGGGGGACGACGCGGAACCCCTGGAACGTCTGCTGCGCCCAGCGCAGCAGGGCGTAGCGCTCGCGATTACGCTGGAACTCGAGCTCGGCATTCGTGTGGAACGCCGTCTTCGTGCCGAACTCGTCCACGATCACCGAGTGGTCGATCACCAGCTCGGCGGGCAGCAGCGGGTTCACCTTCTTCGGGTCGCCGCCCATCTGCGCCATGGCGTCGCGCATCGCGGCGAGGTCCACGACCGCGGGGACCCCGGTGAAGTCCTGCAGCAGGACGCGCGCCGGCATGAAGGCGATTTCCTCATCGGGCGCCTTCTTCGGGTCCCAGCGGGCGAGCTTCTCGACGTCGGCCGCAGTCACGCTACGGCCGTCCTCGCGCCGCAGCAGGTTTTCGAGCAGGATCTTGAGCGAGAAGGGGAGCCGGGCCACCGGCAATCCGCGCTTCTCGAGGGCGTCGAGGCGATAGATCTCGAAGCGGCGCTCGCCCGCGGCGAGAGTCGCGCGGCCGCCGAAACTGTTAGCCGTCATGGAATCACCTTGACTGCGGTCACGAAGTATTCGGTTTCCCCGAAGCAGGTCGTGGGAATCCCCTTGTGCTGCTGGTAGGTCAGCACGACCCGCTTGCCGAGGGTGGCGTTGATGTACTGGGCGATGACGTCGTCGCGCACCGTGAAGGTGAACCGCTCGGGGTAGACCGTGCCCGGCATGGGCAGCATGGCGAGCTCGCCCTCCCAGGTTTTGCAGAGCCAGCCCTTCCTGGAAAACTTCTGCACGAAGCCGGGTCCGCGTTCGCCGGCCGAGTAGGTGTAGGTCAGCGCGGACCAGGTGTAGATGGCGAAGGCGAGAATCGGCGCGGCGACGACGGCGGCGGTAATGAGCTTGGCTTTGCGGGAAAAGTGGAACTGGAAATTCATGTCACGGAATCTACTTCGTACGCTTCCGTCTTATAAGGGACGAAGCCGCGCGCCACGTAATTCGGCAGCGCATTGGGGTGATCGAGCGTACACGTGTGCAGCCACACGCGCCTGGGTGGAGGGATCAACGCCCAGGCGTCGCGCACGGCACACGACAGCAGGTGCTTGCCGAGCCCGCGCCCCAGCGCCTCCGGCACGAGGCCGAAGTAGGCGACCTCCACCGAATCGTCGTCCGCTACCCGGCGCAGCTCGTAGTAGCCGGCCAGCGCGCCGGCACGGGTGGCGACGTGGAACAGGATGTCCGGGTCGGCGAGATGCGTACGGATCTCTTCGTCGCTCCAGTCCCAGCGGTCGCGCCAGCGATGCGCCTCGCCGACGGTCCGGTAGCACTGGCGATAGAGGGCGGGGGAGGGATGGGGGACGCGCTCCAGCCGGAAATCCGGGAAGTCGCCGAAGGCGGCCCGGAATTGGCCGGGGGCGCTCAGCTGGAGGTAGGTACGCGTCACTCGCATGGGGTTGGCCTGCGCGTTATTTTAGCCACGTCTCCAACCCCCGTGAATGCGACATGACTTCACCGCTCCACCGTGCCGGGTATCACACCGTGCCTCTCCCGCTGGCCCTGCACCTGGCCGGCCACACGGTTACCGGCCTGTTCTGCATGTTCGCGGGCGGGCTGAACCTCATCGATCCGGGGCACATCCTGCGACTCGG
>DATGDT010000328.1:0-3529 GCA_035310725.1 Gemmatimonadales bacterium | reverse complement strand
CGGAATTTCAAGGCGGGCAGGATCTCCTGTCTCATCGGCGTCGAGGGGGGGCACGCGATCGAAAGCTCGCTCGGGGTGCTGCGGATGTTCGCCGCGCTCGGCGTGCGCTACATGACGCTCACGCACTGGGAGACCACCGACTGGGCCGACGCCGCCACCGACTCCGCGAAGCACGACGGGCTCACGCCGTTCGGCGAGCAGGTCGTCGGGGAGATGAACCGGCTCGGGATGCTGGTTGATCTGTCTCACGTGTCCGACGCGACGATGATGGACGCGCTGCGCGTCTCCCGGGCGCCGGTGATGTTCTCCCACTCCTCCGCGCGCGCGATCGCGAACCACGTGCGCAACGTGCCCGATTCGATTCTCAAGCTCGTCCCCGGGAACGGCGGCATCGTGATGGTGAACTTCAACCCGGGATTCGTGTCGGAAGCCGTGCGGGTGTACGAGGACAGCATGCAGGCGCGGGCGAACGCGATGCGCGCCGCGGGCGCTGATTCGGCCGCCGTCGCCGACTCCACCAAGGCCTGGGCGAAGCGGGCGCCCCATGCCACACTGCAGCAGGTGGCGGACCACATCGAGCACGTCCGCGACGTGGCCGGCGTCGACCACGTGGGCCTGGGATCGGATTTCGATGGCATCTCGAGCGTCCCGGATGGGCTCGAGAACACTTCGAAGTTTCCCGATCTCGTGGCCGAGCTGCTGCGGCGCGGCTGGAAGGAAGGCGACGTCCGGAAGGTGGTGGGTCTGAACGCGCTGCGGGTGCTGCGCGACGCCGGGAAGGTCGCGGGCCGGCGCTAGAATCCCCGCTGGTAGCGCAACCCGATGCTCCAGTAGCGATACGTCGGCGTGGTCGACGTAGTGGTCCGGGCTTCGGCGCTGTTGGTGAACGTCGCCACGAAGGCCACCTCATCCACGTAGCGCCAGTTGTAGGCGACGGTGAGGTCCCCGTGCCATTCCCCCTGCGTGGCTCTCGATTTGATGTGCTGCGCGCCCAGCCCTGCGGTCGCCCGCGTCCACCAGCCGCCGCGCCACCAGACGTAGGAGGCTCGGGCCTCGCCGAGCGTGAACAGGCCGGGGGAGAAGTACAGGTTCTGCCCCAGATCGTCGCGGGACCAGCCCATGATCCGTGCGTAGACGCCGGCGCGCAGCCGCTTCGCCACTCCCACCATGACGCCGCCGGACCCGATGAGCCGCCGGTTCCCGTCCGAGAGCCAGGCCGCGTTTGCGGCCGCCGACAGGCCGAAGGTCGCCTGTGGGGAGATTTCGGCGTTCGCCTGGACCTCGTCCCAGACGAGGCCGCTCTGCGCGAGGGCCGCGGTCTCGTCGAACGGGTAGTGCCGGTACGCCACGTTGATCGAGGTCGTTTGCGCGATCCCCACGGCGCCGCCCAACATGGCGGTCAGTCTGGTGCGCGTCGTGTCGCCGCCCAGGCGCCGCACGCCCACCCCACCGCGCAGCGACGCCCCGCTCGGTAGCGACTTCACGATCGAGCCTTCGAGCCCGCCGCTGCGCGCGATCCGCGCAGCGCCGCTCGGCACGCCGTCCTCGTTGTATCGCCACGCAGCCTGCAACGTCCCGCGCAGGTCGGGACGGAGTGAGGCGGTGAACGCACCGGTGAACAGGACGTATCCATTGTCGTACTTGTCGCCGGCACCGTCGCTCGAGAGGGAGAGGACGGGACCGCGGTTGGCGGCGCGCAGCCGGGCGAAGAGCTCCCTGGCGGTGGGATCGTTCGGCGCCACCTCGCGGGCCCGGGTCGCGAAGGCATCGGCGAGGAAGGTCTGGCCTTCCCAGGAGAGCGTCTGGGCGAGGCCGATCAGGATGTCGGGATCGTCGGGATGGGCTTTGAGCGCCTCGCGCCACAACCGCTCGGCGCGGACCAGGTCGCCGTCCCAGGCAACGGCACGCGCACGCCCCACCTGCGCATCCCGCCGGTCGGGGGCGAGCACCAGCACCGAATCGTACAATGCCGCGGACCAGCGGAAGAACCGGGCCCATGACAGCACCTTCGCGTGCTCCGCCATGATGGCTGGGTCGACCGCCTGAACGCGCCGCAGCTTCACGAACCGCGCCAGGGCCAGGTCGAGCTTGCCATCCCAGCTGTCGAGCACCGCCATCCGGTAGAGCGCCCGCGGGTTGAGCGAATCGGTCCTGAGCACCGAGTCGTACAGTTGCCGCGCGAGGCGGTAGTCGCCCCGGTCGAATGCGCCATCCGCCGCGGGCAGCTGGGCGGCTGCGGGTCCGGCCATCGCGAAGAGGACCGAGCATATCGCGACGGCGGTTCTCACCACGACCCCCAGAGATCCCGCAGTGCGAAGTACGCCGGCTTGAGGCGCTCGTGCCAGGTCGGCTCCTCCCAGGTGGGCCACCGGTAGGTGGCGCTGGTCGCCAGGACCGCCTCGGGGTCGGCCGCCCCGAGCGGCGGCTCGGCCACGACGAACCGGAAGCCGTCGGTCGTGTCGGTTGCGACCGAGTTGTCGTGGCGCACGGCGGTCAGCACCGTTCGCGAGGACGGGTCGGTCACGTTGAGGAGCCCCCAGGCGAGGCGGATCTCGACGAGGCCGGCGTCGCGGTCCACGAACCAGTCCGCCAGGGTGGAGGCCGAGGCGCGCCCATAGCGGAGCCGGCCGCGGTCCACGCCGCGCACGGGGATCTTCCGGAGGGACCGGGTCACGCGGAACCGATTGGCCACGGCGAACAGGGAATCGAAGTCGGCACTGTCGCTCCGGACATCCACCGTGCAATCGACGTTGTAGAACGGATCGAGGTCCGTGGGTCCCATCCCGGGCCGTGGAGTGATGTACGGACTGTAACGCCGGGCGATGAACAGTCGCCCCGCCGACGTGTCGGAGACGTCGAGGTAGAACTCCAGGCCGGTCTCGGTCCGATGTCCGTCCGGCAGCCGGAACTCACCGCGGTCACGGGCGTAGGTGTCGATCCCGATGAGCGTGCGGCCCGAAGCGCGTGTTCCCCCGGACGATTCGAGAGCGAGGTACAGGTAGCTCTCGTCGGAGCCGATCCGCAGGCGCGACTGGTGGAGGCCGCCGAGCAGTGGGAGCGCCCGCCAGCGGGCCGGCTCACCACCGGGAGCCGGTGGAGCCGTATCCTTCCCCGCGTACTGTCCCAGCAATCCATAGTACTGCTCGGGGTCCATCGCGTTGTGCCACAGGCGCCGGCGGTCCTGTGGCACCTCGAAGTCGACCACCGACCAGTTGTGCTTGAACCACTCGTCGATCCAGGCGAACAGGATCCCGCCGGCGGCGCCGGCTTCGCGGATTTCGCGCGTCAGGCGGACGTCGATCGCGGCCATCTCGACTTCATCGTGTCCTCCGTGGTCCATCCCATCGGGGTGGACGTGGCCGAGGCCGCGCGAGGAGGGCACGCCGTATTCCGAGATGAGCAGCGGCCGTCCGGCATGGTGCCGTTTCAGCGCGCGCAGGTACCCGAAGTAGTGCGAGGGGCCGTAGCTGGAGCGGGCGGTCCCGTACGTCGAGTCATAGATCATGAAATCGGGATAGTACGGGTAGAC
>DATGDT010000327.1:0-13438 GCA_035310725.1 Gemmatimonadales bacterium | reverse complement strand
CACGCACCGCCCGCCGAGGATTTGGTACCGGTGGTGGGTGCAGTGGTTCGGGCACATCCCGTTCGTGGGCTTGCCGATCGCGATGTCGGTCCGCCGCGGGCTCCCCGTTGAGGAACCGGCCCGCTCCGACGAGGTCTGAGCTCTTCGCGCTCTCTCTTGCGCCTTTTCCTCGAAAGGAACCCTCCGAGGGAAGGGACGATGGATTATCGAACAGCGCCGCGCGTGACGCCGGTGGCGCCGGAGGATGGTCTCCTGCTCGCGCGTGCCGTGGTCGGCGCCCCGCCCGCACTGCCCCGCTGGGTACGGGACGCCGGACACTAGTCTGTTCCGCCCGCACGACGTGAGGTAGCGTAGGAGGTCGTGCTTCGGCGGTCGAGGCACGGCGTTGCCCGCCACGACACGGGGATGTCCGTATGCGCCCACTTTCGATTGCCGGCTTGCTGCTTCTGGTCGCGGGTCTGTTCGTGGCGCTGCGCGGGGTCAGTTACCGCTCCAGCTGGAGCGACCTCCGCGTCGGCGACTTCCAGGCCTCACTCGAAGAACGCCGCACGATCCCTCCATGGGTCGGGTGGGTGGGCGCCGGCCTCGGGCTGGTGCTCGTCGTGGCGGGCCGCTCGCGCCGGCGGTCCTGAGCGCCGGTTACGTGTCGAGCAGCCCCCGCAGCTCCCGGCCGGCGTAGCGACTGGAAATGAGCTTGGTGCCGTCACGGAGATAGACGACGTAGCTGCCTTTTCCATACTGCTCGAGCGCACGGATGGCGCGCACATTGACGAGCGCCGAGCGGCGGATGCGCACGAACCGCTCACCGAGCCGCATCGCGAGACTCGCGAGAGTGCGCCGCAGACCGTACGCGGCCGGGCCGGCGTGCAGCGTGACGTAGTTCCCGGCGGCCTCGATCCAGTCGACCGTCTCCACCGCCACGAACACCAGCCGCCCCTTGTCCTTCACGACGAAGCGGTCGAGCGGCGCCGGCGCGGCTCCCGCGACCAGCTTCTCGAGGCGGGACGCGTGCTCCCCGCCGTCGCGCTCCACGCGGCGGGCGGCTCGCTGGTACGCCTCGCGGAAGCGGTCGGGATCGATCGGCTTGAGCAGGTAGTCCACCGCATGAGCCTCGAACGCGCGCACGGCGTAGCGGTCGTAGGCGGTGACGAACACGACCGCCGGGACGGCGTCCGCGCCCACGCGCTCCAGCACGTCGAAGCCGCTCAGGCCGGGCATCTGGACGTCGAGCAGCAGGAGGTCGGGCGCATGGCGCACGATGGCCTCGACCGCCGCCGCGCCATCCTCGCACTCGGCGACGATCTCGGCGTCCGGCATGGCGGCGAGCTGCTCGCGCAGGGCGAGCCGGCCCGGCGGCTCGTCGTCGACGATCACCACGCGCACGCTACGCTCCCTCTGCGGTCCGCAGTGGGATCTCGATCGCGACCGTGGTACCGGTCGCGCCGCCCGACGTCAACTCGAAACGGTGCGCGGAGCCGTACAGCCGCGCCAGCCGCTCGCGCGTATTGGCGAGTCCGATGCCGTCGTCGTTGCCCGCAGCCGGGGGACCGGGGCCGTCATCGGTGATCGCGAGCTGCAGCCGCTCCCCGGCACACGTCGCGCTGAGCCGCACCGCGGCGCCACCGGTGCGCCGGCTCACGCCGTGCTCCACGGCGTTCTCCACCAGGGGCTGCAGCAGCAACGTCGGGACGAGCGCCGTGCGCGCCGCCGCGGGGACGTCCACGTCCACGCGCAGCCGCTCGCCGAAGCGGATGCGCTGGATCTCGAGGTAGGGCGCGAGCAGCTCGAGCTCGCGCGCCAGGGGCACTTCGGCCGCCGTGCCGCTGTCGAGCGTGCGACGCAGCAGCTCACCCAGCCGGGCGATCATGCGCCGTGCCCGGTCCGGCTCCGTGCCGACGAACGCGGCGATGGCGTTGAGCGTGTTGAACAGAAAATGCGGGTGCAGCTGCAGCCGCAACGCCTCGAGCTGCGCCTGGGCCAGCCGGCCCTCGAGCTCGGCCGTGGCGACGCGCTGCGCCTGATACATCCGCTGGTAGACGAAGGCGGCGTGCACGCCCAGGATGAGCCAGTAGTAGAGGAACGCCGTGAGCGTGCCCCAGACGATGCCGCCCCCGAGGCCGCCGAGCCACGCGCCGAGCGTGGCGGCGGGCGGCAGACCGACGGCGGCCAGCAGCAGCCAGTGCACCGTGTAGGTGGTGGTGATCTGCGCCGGGGCGAGCAGCGCCATCACGCCCAGGTGCGGGACGATGACCCGGGGCAGCGCGCCCGGGCCCAGTGGCCAGCGGCGTCCGGCGCCGAGGACGATCGGCGTGAACGCAGCCCACACGAGCCAGTAGACGACCTCGTGATAGACGTCCCACTGCCAGGTGAACGGCCGGTGCCGCGCGGCGCCGACGAGGATGTTCTCGGCGCTGAAGAACACGGCGACGGCGAGCCACGCCGCAACGATCCTGATGCCGGTCGATAGCGCCAATTGCATGACGCAATTTTCGCCGTACGGCTCGTCCCGGGCAACGGCCGCTCGGGGCTGGACCACTCGTCCCGCTTCCGGCCGCATTCGTCACCGCCGGGGCCGCGGCGGCCCCCTCGTCCTTGGCGCTGCGTGCCGCTGTTCCCAACTTGCGGCCTCACCCACACACCGAGGACCGTGTGAAGATTTCTCTCGCATTGCTGCTCGTCACCGGATTCGCCACGGCGGCCCGCGCCCAGAGCGCCGCCGATTCGGCGGCGATCCGCGCCACCGCCCTCGATTACATCGACGGCTGGTATACCAATGACGCGCCCCGCATGGAGCGCGCGCTGCACACGCACCTCGCCAAGCGCCTCGTGTACGCGGATTCGATGGGCCGCAGCCACCTGGTGGACCTGACCGCCCTCGAGCTGGTCCAGGGGACCAAGGCCCATTCGCCGGTGGCCGTCGCGGACCGGCGCGAGGACGTGACGATTCTCAGCATCTTCGGGAACGCCGCCGTCGTGCGTATCGACGCATCGACTTGGGTGGACTTCCTTGAAGTGATCAAATGGAACGGGCGCTGGGTGATCATCAACGTCGTCTGGGAGAATCGCCCGAGGTGAGCCGGGGGTAGTGTGCCTCCCCTTGTGCGGAGGGCGCGGCGGGAGATCTTGACGGCACCGCACACCTGTGAGCGCTCGAGTGCAGTGGAACGCCCGCAATCCGTCCTTCGAGCGGACCGTCCGCGAGAGTTACGAGCGGCAGGCGCACATGGCCACTCTGAACGCCCGGATCACCCGTCTGGAACCGGGCGCCGTGGACTTGACCGCCCCCTACGATCCCCGGTTCAGCCAGCAGAACGGGTTCTGGCATGCCGGTGCGGTGGCCAGTCTGGCCGATTCGGCCAACGGCTACGCGGCGTTCTCGCTCGCGCCGGCCGGGACCGACGTCCTGGCTGTCGAGTTCAAGATCAATCTCCTCGCGCCCGCTGAGGGCCACACCTTCCGGGCCGAGGGTCGCGTGCTGCGTCCGGGCCGCACGTTGACCGTCTGCAGGGCCGATGTGTTCGGGATCTCGGGGAGTGACAGCCGGCTCGTCGCTACAATGCTCTCGACGATCATCATCCGGCCTTTGACGGACGCTCCGGGGAGCTGATGGCGAGCCGCGACCTGCCCGTCCGCGCGTTCAAGACCGCCAGGGCGTGGGAAACGTGGCTGTCCCATCACGACGACGCGGCAGGCCTCTGGGTACGCCTGGCCAAGCGTTCGGCCGGCCGGCAGTCTCTCACCTACCGGGAAGCCGTGGAGGGGGCGTTGTGCTACGGCTGGATCGACGGCCAGGGGAAACGGTACGATGACGAATCGTGGTTGGTGAAGTTCACGCCCAGAAAACCGAACAGCATCTGGTCCAAGATCAATCGCGCCCGGGCCAGCGAGCTGGTGGCCGCGGGACGCATGCGACCGCCCGGTCTCGCCGCGATCGAGCGGGCCAAGCAGAACGGACGCTGGGTCGGGGCGTACGATTCGCACCGCACGGCGGTCCCGCCCCGGGATTTCACCGCCGCGCTGAACAAGAGCGCCAAAGCCAGGGCGTTCTTCAAGACTCTGAACAGCCAGAACCGGTACGCGATCCTGTTCAGGATCCAGACGGCCAAACGGCCGGAGACGCGTCGCGCGCGGATCGAGCAGTTCGTCCGGATGCTCGCGCAGCACCGGACGCTGCACCCGAAGTGAAGGCGGAGTCTAGTATGTCTGGTGCAACAGCGCGCCGAAGTCTCTCAGCTCGGCCATGCCGAGGTCCGACACGACCCAGTAGGTGAAGCTCGGATCCGTCCAGTGCAGCAGGTGATAGCCCTGCACGGCCCGCACCGCGGGGCCGGCGCTCGAGCCGGTGCCGGCGGGCCACAGCATGACGCTGATCACGTGCTGGCGTCGTCCGTAGACGAGGACCGCGACGGAGCGCCCGGCGACGTAATCGAGCCGGCCGCCGATCAGTGGATAGCCGCTCCCGGGGAAGTCCTCGACCGGGGGCGAGAAGTCGAGCCGCCCGTTGAACCACGGCTTCACGGTGTGCTGGTCGGTCGAGAGGACGTCCGTGAGATGCCCCGGCATGAGCGAGCGCACATGGGCGGCCAGTATCTCGTCGCCGACGGTGCGGCTCGCCACGGCACGCATGGCGAGCGACCAGGTGCCGCCGACGGCGACCAGCAGCGTCGCCGCCGCGGCGAGCCAGCGCGACGCCGCGAGGCGCGCGCGCGGAGGCTCGACGTCCTGCGCCGCCCGCAGGCCGCGGCGCACCGCTGCCCGCAGCGTATCGGGAGCCCGGAAGGTGGGGAGCCGCTCGCGCAGGGCGGCGCGCAGGGTGCGCTGCTCCTCGTACCATGGTCCACAGTGGGGGCACGCGGTGACATGCGCCGCCACTTCCCGGGCGGCCGCCTCGGGAAGCTCGACATCCAGGTACGCGTGCAGGCGCGTCTCGAGCTCGGCGCAGGTCATGCGCGTTCCGCGTCCGTTCCGGTGAGCAGCGAGCGACGCAGCCGTTCTCGGGCCCGCGCCAGCCGCGACATCACGGTGCCGACAGGCACGCCGACCACCGTGCCGATCTCCTTGTACGACATCCCTTCCAGCTCGCGCAGCACCAGTACCTCCCGGAACTCCGTGGGCAGCCGCTCGAGCGCCCGCTCGAGCGCTTCCCGGTCCAGCGCCGTGTCGAGCAGGGCGCCGGGATGCGCCTCCTCGATCGCCTCGCTGTGCCGGGCTTCGTCGAACTCCAGCGCCTCGTCCTGGTGCCGCTCGCGCCGCCGCCACGTGTGGAACGTGTTGCGCACGATGGCCAGCACCCAGGCGCGTGCGTCGCCGCCGCGGTACCCGCCGAAGTACCGCAAGGCACGCAGATACGCTTCCTGCACCACGTCTTCGGCGTCGTGCAAATCGCGCGTCAGGTAGCGCGCCAGGTTGTAAGCCGAATCCAGGTGCGGCAGCACCGCGGCTTCGAACCGCTCGAGACTCGTGGAATCCACTATCCCTCGGGAAGCGAGACTCTCTCCGGCCCCGGATTATTCCCCGAGGCCTTGGCGGGCCGTCCTACACCGGACCCGGGCACCGCGATGTCAGGTTTCGGAGTACACTTCGACAATAACCTCGATGCAGGGAGGGGAGCATGGAGCAGCGACGACTGGGATCTCAGGGACTTGCCGTGTCGGCCCACGGACTGGGCTGCATGGGCATGTCCGATTTCTATACAGGGCGGGACGACATCGAATCGGTCGCCACGATCCATCGCGCCCTGGAGCTCGGCATCACCTTTCTCGACACCTCCGATGTCTACGGGCCGTTCACCAATGAGCGCCTGGTCGGACACGCCATCGCGGACCGGCGCGACGGCGTCGTGCTGGCGACCAAGTTCGGCAACGTCCGCGGCCCTGACGGCGCCTGGCTGGGCGTCAACGGGCGTCCCGAATACATCCACGCCGCCTGTGACGCGTCGCTCGAGCGCCTCGGCGTCGGGCACATCGACCTCTACTACCAGCACCGCGTGGACCCGTCGGTGCCGATCGAGGACACGGTCGGCGCCCTGGCGGACCTCGTGCGCGCGGGCAAGGTCCGCTTCATCGGGCTCTCGGAGGCCGCGCCGGCCACGATCCGGCGCGCCCACGCCATCCATCCCGTGACGGCGGTACAGACGGAGTACTCGCTCTGGACCCGTGATCCCGAGGATGGCGTGCTCGCGACCTGCAGGGAGCTGGGGATCGGGTTGGTGGCCTACAGCCCGCTGGGGCGCGGGTTCCTCACCGGTAGAATCCGCCGCACCGGCGATCTCCCGGCCGACGATGTCCGCAGCCGGCACCCGCGGTTCCAGGAGGCCAATCTCGGCCGGAATCTGGCGCTCGTGGAGCACGTCGAGCTGCTGGCGCGCGCGAAACGGTGCACGCCCGCCCAGCTGGCGCTCGCCTGGGTGCTGGCGCAGGGGACCGACATCGTCCCGATCCCCGGCACCAAGCGGCGCCGCTATCTGGAGGAGAACGTCGGCGCGCTGGATGTGCGTCTCACGCCGGAGGAGCTGCGCACCATCGATCGGGCGATCCCCAGGAATTCCGCCTCGGGTCTCCGGTACCCCGAAGCGGCCATGCGCGGCCTCAACATCTGATGCACTGACGATGAGAGCCGTCGTCGTCTCCGCGCCGGGCGGACCTGAAGTCCTGCGACTCGAGACGGTCCCGGACCTGGAGCCCGGACCGCGTCAGCTCGTGATGCAGGTCGAAGCTGCCGGCGTCAATTACGTCGATCTGTACCAGCGCGCGGGGCAATACAAGACCGTGCTGCCGTTCATCCCGGGCCAGGAGGCCGCGGGGACCGTCGCGGCGCTCGGCCCCGGGGTCAGCGGGTTCGCGGTGGGAGATCGCGTGGTCTGCTACCACGGTGCATTGGCCGCGTATGCCGAGTACGTGCTGGCCCCGGCCGACCGTGTGGTCCGGCTTCCCGAAGGTGTAAGCGCCGAGCAGGGCGCCGCGGTGATGCTGCAGGGGCTCACCGCCCACTACCTGGCCTGCACGACCTATCCGCTCAAACCCGGGGACACGTGCATCGTGCACGCAGCCGCGGGGGGAACCGGGTTACTGCTGTGCCAGATCGCCAGGAAACGCGGGGCGCGGGTGATCGGCACGGTGTCCACTGCGGCCAAGGAAGTGCTCGCGCGCGAAGCCGGCGCGCACGAGGTGATTCGCTACACCGAGACCGATTTCGTGGCGGCGGTGCGGGGCCTGACGGGTGGAGCGGGGGTCCAGGTCATCTACGACTCGGTGGGCCGCACGACGTTCGAAGGGGGACTCCGCTGCCTGGTGCGGCGGGGCATGATGGTGCTGTTCGGGCAGTCGAGCGGGCCCGTCGAGCCGTTCGACCCGCAGGTGCTGAACCAGCGTGGGTCTCTGTTCCTCACCCGTCCCACATTGGCTCACTACGTCGAAACCCGTGCCGAGCTCGAGCAGCGGGCCGGTGAGCTGCTGGGCTGGGTGCAGGACGGAACGCTGACGGTGCGGGTCGATCGTACCGTGCCGCTGGCGCAGGCCGCCGAGGCGCATCGCGCGCTGGAAAGCCGGACGACAGCGGGGAAGGTGCTGCTGCGACCCTAGGACCCTGGCCGGGGGCCGTGCGGGTCGGGTGCGAGCGGCAGTGCCAGGATGGCCCGGGACGCATCGAAGCCGACACGCGCGTACAGCGTGCGGCTGCGCTCGCTGGGCCACAGGATCACGGTGTCCACCCGCTGGCCGCGACACCAGTCGAGCGCCGCCTCGAGCAGCGCGCTCCCGGTGCCCCCTCGCTCGGCCGGGCGCACGTACAGGTTCGTGAGGTAGGCGTGCCGCTCCGGCTCACCCCTCCCGGGGTTGGGGATCTTCTCGATGAGCGTGACCCACACGTGGCCCACGATCGCCCCGCTCCGCACGGCGACGAGACAATGCCACGCCGTACCCTCCGCGAGACGCTCCCGCATCCATGCCGTGGTCCGGGCGATGAACTCCTCGCTCGGCTCGACCGCGGGCCGCTCGGCGGCGCGAAACTCGTAGCGTAACCGGGCCAGCTCGGGCGCATCGGCGGGCGTGGCCGCGCGCAGCAGCGGCGACTCCGACTGCCTGTCGGACATACGGGCACGATACCGGCGTGGCCGACTCTCGACTAGTCTTGATGCCATGATCGCCCGCCTGTGGCACGGGTGGACCACCCCCGAGAACGCCGCTGCCTACGAGGCGCTGCTGCGCAGCGAGGTCCTCCCCGGCATCCACCGGATCCCCGGCTATCACGGCGCCTATCTGCTGCGGCGCGATGCCGATCCCGAGGTGGAGTTCGTCACCCTGACGCTGTTCGAGTCGTGGGATGCCGTCCGGGTATTCGCCGGCCCCGATCTCGAAGCGGCGGTGGTTCCCCCGGCGGCCCGGGAGCTGCTGGCCCGGTTCGACGCGCGATCGGTGCACTACGAGATCCTGCAGACTCCCGCCTGACAGAGGTTCCCCATCTTGCGCCCGTTCTGCCGGGTGCGTATTTGCTTTGACCCATGAAACCATTCATCAGGCACGAGGCCGCCGTCCTGATCGGTCTGCTCGCCGCGGGTGCGGCACGGGCGGCAGCGGTGCCGTCCGGGGCCGCGGATACGGTCCGCGGCACCGTCCGGGATTCCGCCGGTCATCCCCTGCCGTCGGTGGAAGTTCTGCTCACCGACCTGTCGCGCCGGACTACCACCGGAGCGGACGGCGCCTTCGCGTTCGCCGCCGTGCCGAATGGCGCCTACACGCTGGTGTTCCGCCGACCGGGCTACGGTCCGCTGGCGCGCCACATCGACGTCACGGGATCCCTGGACGTCCAGGTCGTGCTGCGTGCGTCGGCCGTCCAGCTCGATGCCGTCACTGTCACCGCGACCCGCGCTCCGGCCGATCCGCTTTCCTCGCCGCTGCCCACGGCGACCCTCGGTGCGGCCGAGTTGGCTCGCGAATACCGGGTCTCCCTCGCTCATGCGCTGGAGGCGGTGGCGGGGGTCCGGGCGCTCACCACCGGCGGCGAGATCGGCAAGCCGGTCATCCGCGGGCTCACGGGTGCGCGCGTGCTGGTGCTGGGTGACGGCAATCGGCTGGAAGACTATTCGTGGAGCGACGAAGACGGCCCTTCCGTCGAAACCCGCCTCGCCGACCGGGTCGAGGTGATTCGCGGACCGGCCAGCGTCCTTTACGGCTCGGACGCGTTGGGTGGAGTGGTGAACGTCATCCCTGAGGATGTGCCCGATGCCCAACGGCACACGCCCGTGCGGGGTGGTGTGGACGCCTACTTCGCCACCAACAATCACGAGCTGGGGAGCGCGCTGCATGCCTCGGGCGCCACGGGTGGTGTGGGGTTTCTCGCGGGATTGGTGGGCCGCCACTCCGAGGCGCTGCACACGCCGGTGGCCGAGCTCGAGAACACGGGGTTCACGGCGCTGTCGGGCGAAGCGGCGGCGGGCACCCAGGGCGAGTGGGGCAAGGCCACGGCGCGATTCACCCACTACGGTGGCGAATTCCACTTGCTCGAGGCCGACACGGGGTCTCTGCCTCCACCGCCGCCGGTCGGCGGCAAGGAGGAGGGCCCCGTCCGCAAGCTCACCGACGACAGACTGCAGCTGGGGGGCACGATTCCGGCGGGGCGTCTGCGGCTGGAAGCGAAGGGCCAGTGGCAGCGGCACTGGCTGGCCGAAACGGTCGAGGGCGACACTGCGGCAGCCGAGAAGGGGTTCGACCTGTTGCTCAACACTACGAGCCTCGATCTGCTCGCCCATCACGGCGCGGGCGCGCGGGTGTCCGGCACGGTCGGGACATCGGCGTACTACCAGTCGAGCGCCACCCGCGGCGACGAGCCACTCGTGCCCGGCGCCCGGGCCGAGGGGGCCGCGGCCTTCGCCTTCGAGCAAGTGACGCTGGGCCCGCGCTGGAGCGCGCTGGCCGGTGCGCGGGTGGACCTGCGCCGACTGGACGCCGATTCGAACACCGATCTGGGCGTCGGCGATCAACGCCGGGATTACACCGCATGGTCGGGCGATGTGGGACTGGTGTTCCGTCCGGCGGCTGAGATCGCCGTGGCGGCAAACGTCGGGCGCGCCTGGCGCCCACCGACCCTGTTCGAGCTGTTCACCAACGGTCCCCACCCGGGCGAGGCTCGCTTCGAGATCGGGCAGGCCGACCTGGTGCCCGAAGCCGGTCTCAATCTCGATCTCAGCATCCGCTGGCAGGCGGAGCGGGTGCGCGGCGAGATGGCCGGGTTCTCCAACACCATCGATCACTACATCTACATCGCACCGACGGGGACCAGGACCTGTCCTGATCCGGCCATCGTGTGCGCGGCGCAGGATTCGCTGTCCGTCTACCGGTACGCGCAGGCCGATGCGCGGCTGCTGGGCGGCGAAGCGTCGCTCGAGGTGGCGGCGGGGAGCGCCATCGCCCTCTCGGCTCGGGTGGACTTCGTCCGCGGGGAGCGGCGCGACAATCAGGAGCCGTTGCCGCAGATCCCGCCGCTGCGGGCGAAGCTGGGAGCCGAATGGCACCGCGGGACAGGCGGCGCCGGCGTCGACGTGGACCTCGTGGCGCGCCAGACACGCCTCAGCCCGTTCGACCAGGGAACCGCCGGGTATGGCCTGCTCGATCTCTTCGGCAGTTTCGAGCCCCGGTTGGGCCCCCGCGCGTTCCGGGTGGAAGTGCAGGTGAAGAACGTGCTCAACACCAGCTACCGGGATTTCCTCAGCCGCTACAAGGCCTTCGCCCTGAACCCGGGGCGCAACATCGTGCTGCGGGTAGGGACCGAGTTGTAGGGCAACGCTGGCTCGGTCGAGTGTATGTTTCGCTCGTCGTGCCGCTGAGAACGTTTCTCAACTAATAATTGGAAGGGCCATGCAACGCTCGCTGTTCGCCTTCATCCTCGCCGCGCTGCTCCTGCCGGCTCTGCTCGTTGCCCAGGATCCGTTCGAGATCGAGGTCTACGGCTATCGCACCGCGGCTCGCTCCGAGTGGGAGCTCGACGCTCACCTCAACTACATCGCCCGGGGCTCGACGGTGTTCGACGGGAGCGTCGCTCCCAGCGAGCACCAGGGCCACCTGGCCCTGGAGCTGACGCGAGGGCTGACCGACCACGTGGAAGTGGCGGCGTATCTGCTCTCCGCCTATAGGCCTGGCGCAGGGATCGAGTACGCGGGCGCACGCGTGCGGTCCCGGGTGCGCGCGCCTGAGACCTGGAGACTGCCCGTGGGCTTGAGCCTCGCAGCGGAGCTCGAGTTCTCACCAGCCGCGTACGACGAGAATGCCGTCGGGCTCGAGATCCGGCCGATCGTGGAAAGGCGGGTGGGCCGCCTGCTGCTCGACGTCGACCCCGTTCTCGAGCGGGGATTGCGGGCGCATGCCGGGGCACGCCTTGGGGAATGGGAGCTCGAGCCGAGCGCCCGCCTCGGATTCACTATGAGCCGCACGCTCGACCTCGCCCTCGAGTACTATGGCAAACTCGGGGAGACTGCGGCCGAGCGAGTCCACCAGATCTATCCCGGCATGGACCTCAAGCTCGGCGAGGACTTCGAGATCAACCTCGGCGTCGGGTTCGGCTTGACGAGCAGCGGCAGCCGGATGGTGCTGAAATCGCGCTTCGAGATCCCGCTCGATCGCTGAGCGCTCCCGTCTCCGGCTACTGCTGGTGACCTCCCTGTTTCGCCAGCCGGTCCAGGGCCTCGGTCACCGCTCGCCGCGTTTCCTCATGGGTGAGCCGGTCGCGGACCGCCTGCAGCCGGGTTGTCGCGAGGCTGTCGGGCAGCGCGTTTTCGATCGCGATCAGGGCCCAACGCCGTACTGCGGCACGATCGTCGTCGAGGTGTCCCGTCAGCAGATCGAGGGCGCGCACGTTGCCGCGCGCGCCGAGAATCGCGAGCACGAACGACGGCTCGATGGCGTTTCCCACCGCGCTGTCCACCTTGGGAATAAAGCTCGTGTCGTTCGCCTGGATGATGGCGCCGAGCGCGCCGTTCGCGATGGCGTCCCGGTAGGAAGGGGTGGCCAGGCCTTGCGCGATGATTTCGCGCCTGCCGGCACTGTCCAGCCGCGCCAGGGTCTGCAGCGCGCGCCCCCGTACTTCGTAGCTCGTGTCGCGGCGCCACATGGCGCGTGCGAGCTCCACGGCGCGCGCGCCGCCCACCGTGGCGAGCGGAGTCACAGCCGCGGCGCGGACCTGCGCCGACGTATCCTGCAGGGCGCGCTCGAGCGCCGGTAAGGCGATCGCCGGAGGCGCACTGTCGAGTGCCTCGGCCGCCTGCGCGCGGGTGAGGAAGTAGTCCGCCGAGACCGCCGCCCGGGCCAGCGCCGCGGCGGCCGTGGAGTCGGCTCGCCGCTCGGCCAGACGCTCGATCACCCAATGCCGGTTCCACAGATCCGGGTCCCGCTCGAGCTGGTTCGCGAGCCAGGCCGTGGGCTGGTCGAAGGTCAGGGTCTTGAGGACCGCGTTGCCGTCATCGAAGATCACCATCGTCGGCGCGCTCTTCACGCCCGGGATCACGATGGTTTGCTCGCGCTGGCTCAGCTCGGCCTGCTGCACCACGTCGCCGGACCGGGTGCCGACGCGGATCGTGAGCGGCATGCGGAACACCGCAGGCGTGACGAAGCGCCGTCCCGTGCTGTCGGCCTTGGCCGTGTCGACCTGGGTCTGCTTCACCTGCAGCGTGAGCCGGGAGCCGGCGGAGTCATACGTGGCCGTGACCGTGAGCTCCGGGTACCCCGCCTGGTACATCCACTCGTCCCAGAACCAGTCGAGATTCTCTCCCGTGGCGTCGAGCACGGCCTGGCGCAGGTCGTCGGTGGTGGCGTTGTCGTAGGCGTGGTCGGTGAGATAGCGGTGGATCGAGGCCCAGAAGCGCTCGGGTCCGAGGACGCGCTGCAGCATCCGCAGGACCAGGGCGCCCTTGGGGTAGATGTTGTTCGAGCCGTCGGCGGCGAGCGGCATGCGGCGGTGGGCGTCGATCTGCATGAACTGCTGGTACTCGTCCAGGTAGTAATCGTCCGCGGCGTGGCGGCCGAGGCGCTTCTCCCAGTACTGCCCCGGCATGAACTCCGCGAAGCCCTCGTTGAGCCACATGTTGGCCCAGTTCTCGGTGGTCACGTAATCCCCGAACCACTGGTGCGCGAGCTCGTGGGGAATGAGGATCCAGTCGTACCACGGCCGGTCGGCGTACGCACGCGTGTCCGGCAGCCAGTCCACCAGCGTCGTCGCGCTGACGTTTTCCATGCCGCCGAAGAAATCCGCCACGGTCGTCTGCGCGTACTTGGCCCAGGGGTAGCGGAGGCCGGTGAGCGAGGAGTACACATCGATCATGTCGGGCGTGCGGTGGAACAGGCGCGGCGCCCGGGCGCTGTCTTCCCTGTAGACGTAGTAATCCACCGGAACGCCGCGCCACGCGTCGTGAATCTTCACGAGCGGCGCCACGATCAAGGACACCAGGTACGTG
>DATGDT010000326.1:0-2448 GCA_035310725.1 Gemmatimonadales bacterium | reverse complement strand
ACCACGATCCCGACGATGATGAAGACCACCAGCATCTCGATGAACGAGAAGCCACGATTGCCCATGGTGTGTCCCTCCATGCCGGCGCCCACATACATACTTCGTGCCTCAGTGTAAGGCATTGGCAACTATAGTCTTATGAAATCCTGCATGGGCCCGACGAGTGCAATTTTCCGCGTCGCGTGCAAAAGACTGCACTACTCGAGGCCATAGCGCTGGATCTTGTAAAACAGCGTCCGCAGACTCACCCCCAGCCGCTTGGCCGCCGCCCGCCGGTTCCCACCGCTCGCTTCCAGGGCGGCCCGGATCGCCGCCCGCTCGGCCTCGGCGACCGCGTCGGGCAGGGTCACCTTCCCGGTCACGGCCGAGTCGCGAGGAGCGAGCGGCCGCACCTCGAAGTCCCCGGGATCGAGCTCCCGCTTCCCAGACAACACCGCAGCCCGCTCGATCGCGTTCTCCAGCTCGCGCACGTTGCCGGGCCACGGCTGCGCCTCGAGCCACGCGATCGCCGCGTCGGAGAGCGTGACGGGAACACCGAAGCGCGAACTCAACCGCGCGGCGAACAGTCCGGCCAGCGGCGCTACATCCTCGCGCCGGGCGCGCAGCGGCGGCAGATCGATGGCGACGACGTGCAGCCGGTAGAACAGATCCTCGCGGAACCGCCCGCCGCGCACCTCGGCGGGGAGATCGCGTGCGGTCGCCGCGAGCAGGCGCACGTCGATCGGGCGGTCACGGGTATCTCCGACGCGGCGAACCTCGCCTTCCTGCAACACGCGCAGCAGCTTCGCCTGGAGACCGAGCGGAAGGTCGCCGATCTCGTCCAGTAGAAGGGTACCGCCGTGGGCCTGCTCGAACAGACCGGTCTTCTCGCTCGTCGCGCCGGTAAAGGCGCCGCGCACGTGGCCGAACAGCTCCGATTCGAGCAGGTTCTCAGGAATCGCCGCGCAGTTGATCCCGATGAAGGCCGCGCTCGCGCGCGGGCTGGCCCGGTGAATGGCCCGTGCGATGACTTCCTTGCCGGTTCCGCTCTCGCCCGTGATCAGCACCGTCGTCTTGTGCTCGGCGACCCGCGCCACCACGTCCATGGCGGCCTGCATGGCGGGACTCGCCACGACCAGGGCGCGGGCGTCCGGGCCGCTGTCGAGCTGCGCGCGCAACCCCGCCACCGTGCGCCGCAGCCGCTCCCGCTCTTCGGCCTTGCGCAGCGCCAGGACCACTTCGTCGGGGCGGAACGGCTTGGGGATGTAGTCGTACGCCCCTTCCTTCATCGCGGCCAGGGCCGCGTCCTCGCCGCCGTAGGCACTCATCATGATGACCAGCGCCGTGCCCCCGCGATCGCGATAGGCCCGCAGGAACTCGAGGCCGGAGAGCTGCGGCATCCGCACGTCGCACAGCACCAGATCGAACGGCTCGGCGAGCGCGCGCTCCAGGCCGCGGCGCCCGTCGGCTTCGGCCGTCACAGTGTACCCGGCGTCGCCCAGCAGCAGGCCCAGCGACTGGCGCAGGCCGGGCTCATCGTCGATGACCAGAACGCGACTCATATGAAAGACATTGCGGATTGCGGATTGCGGATTGCGGATTCGCTCTGGCAGGTCGAGGCGCCTCCCGACCTACCCCACCTCAATCCGCAATCCGCAATCCCCAATCCGCAATCGGAACAATTCGCAATTGGGTTCATTGCCTCACCGCTGGGAAGAACATTTTGAACGCCGCCCCTCCTTCGCGAGCCGGATCCACCCACACCACCCCGCCCATGTCCTCGACCGTGCGCGCGACGATGGCGAGTCCCAGCCCGGTGCCCCGCCCCGGCTCCTTGGTGGTGAAGAACGGATCGAAGATCCGGGCCTCGTGCTCGGGCGGGACGCCGGACCCGGAGTCGGCGACGAACAGCAGCACGCCGGGTTGGCCCGCGTCGATCTCGGGGCGGGTCGGCCGCCGCTCGAGCGGCCGGGCGAACAGCAGCTGCGGAGGATCGTCGCGACGGCGCGGCGGCAACCGGTGCCCGGGCTCGTAGGCCCAGGTGCGCGCACCGAGCACCACGACGCCGTCCGCCGGCGCGGCGTCGGCGGCGTTGAGCAACAGGTTCACGAGGGCCTGCTCGAGGGCATGGGCGTGCCCGCTGATCGACGGCAGATCGTCGCCCAGATCCAGCCTGGCCCGGACTCTTTTCAACGCTCCCTGGGCCTGGAGCAGGTCGAAGGCCGCCTGGGCCACCACGCGCGGGTCCACCGGCTGGAGCGCCTCCTCGCGCGGGCGCGCGAAGTCCAGCAGGCTGCGCACGATACGGTCGATGCGCTCGAGCTCGCGCCGCATCCCTGTGCCGATCTCCGGGTCGGCCCCCCGGCGCTCGAGGACCTCGAGGTAGGTCCCGACCGCTCCCAGCGGGTTCCCGATCTCGTGCGCCACGCCCGCGGCGAGGCGACCCACGCTCGCCAGCTTCTCGGAGCG
>DATGDT010000325.1:0-3910 GCA_035310725.1 Gemmatimonadales bacterium | reverse complement strand
CGTGTTCGGTCTGCAGGACGCCATGACCAAGCAGGTATCGGAGTTCCTGCGCCGCCGCCTCGGACAGGTCGTGCAGCAGGTCGAAACGAAGGCCGGCACCAGCAGTGCCACGGCATGGGAGCTGGTGCAGCGGGCCGAGGCTGACAAGAGCGGCGTAGACTCGCTGCTGGCGGCGGGGGATACGGCCGGCGCAACGCGGGCGGTTGCCCGGGCCGATTCGCAGCTGGCGCGGGCCGCGGTGGTGGATCGCAAGTGGGTCGTGCCGGTGGTCAACCGCGGCTGGGTCGTTTATGAGCAGCGCAAGATCGCCGGGTGGGATAAGGGGCCGGCGTCGAATTGGACCCACCGGGGGCTGGAGTTCGCGGATCAGGCGCTCAAGATCCGCCCGGGAGATCCGGAGGCGCTCCGCCTACGGGGGACCCTGCGCTACATCCGCTGGCTGTTGGGTCTCGATCCCTACCCGCTCACGACGCACCAGCTGCTCGACTCGGCCGAGGCCGATCTGCGCGCGGGTGGTGATTCGACCAATCCGAACAGCGCGGCCGCCTGGTCTCTGCTGAGCCATCTGGAGGCGCGCAAGGGGGATCCGGCGGCGGGCAAGCTCGCGGCGCTGAAGGCGTACGAGGTCGATCCCTACCTGACCGATGCGAACGAGGTATTGTACCGCCTGTTTTCGACCTCCCTCGATCTGGAAGACGGAGCCGGCGCCGATCGGTGGTGCCGGGAAGGGGGCCGGCGTTTTCCCAAGGACCCCTATTTCACCGAGTGCCAGTTCGAGCTCATGGCGCTGCCCGGTCAGCCGGTGGACGTCGCACGGGCCTGGAAGGTCCTCGAGCAGGATGTCGCCCTCTGGCCACCCAACGCCCGCGATTTCCGGCGGCGCCGGGACCAGATCTTCGTGGCGATGGCGCTGGCGAACGCGGGGTTGAAGGACAGCGCCGATCGCGTGGCGCGCCGTTCCCGCGCCGATGCATCGGTCGACCCCAACCGGGAGCTGGTCTATTTCGAGGCCATGCTGCGCAACCGGCTCGGCGATCGCGATGAATCACTGCGCCTCCTCGAACAGTACCTCGCCACCAATCCCCAGGATCGGGTGACCCTCGCCAACGATCAAACGTGGTGGTGGCGGGGCGTGCACGAGGACCCGCGGTTCAAGCAGCTCGTGGGCGCGCCGTAGGTGTCGTCCGGGCGCCGCATTGTGGCGCACGCGCAGCGGGAAGGGCTCACCCGAGAAAAGCAAGTACGCCGACCAACTGCTGGCGCGGAGCATGCAGAGTGCGTTCATACTCCGTTCCGGGTTTCTTCATATCTTGGATCACGATTCCGCGGTACCATCGGTCACCTGATGTGCGGCCCGACGCACAGGAAGGACACGAATGCGTTTGCACGTTGCTGGGTTTGGAGTCGCCGTCGCCGCGCTGGCCATGGCGGCGTGCGGCGATCAGCAGAACCGGTCGACACAATCGGAAGCCCCGCTCGCACCGGTCTTCGCCGCACAGGGAAACACCACCTTCAGCACCAAATGCTCGTTCACCACTGCGAGCCAGCTCGCGGGGAGCTACTTCACCAACACCGATACCACCAAGCTGGTCCGGAGTCTCATCAGCAGCATGAAGTCCGCCGGCGCGGGAACCGCGACGGCCCGGGACCTCGGCTTCGATGTCTTCGTCCACGTGTCGACGAACGTAGCGGCGAATCCGGATGAGGTGACGGGGTCGGCGTTCGTGAACGAGATCATCAAGTGCATGTTCAGTACTCCGAGTGAGTGGCCGGCCACCTACAGCGCCGCCACGCCGGGCCCCGAGGACTTCACGGTGTCGCTGGACGCGTCCCAGAACGGCGCGTTCGGGGTACGGGGTGGTGGGACGGACGATACCGGTGCGGTGTACGCGCGACTGGACCAGTATTCGGCGGTGGCGCCGCCGTCCGGGGATCCCTGGAGCCAGGTGCTGATCGGCAATCCAGCTCCGAACCGGGTCCTCTTCTACGGCAGGCCCTCCGTGGCCCAGGTGGGTGTCGATCCCCAGACCTTCTACAACTGGAAGGTCGTCGCGCGAAACACGACGTTCACTCCCGCCGTGCTGGTTGGCCTGTGCGTGAACAAGGATTTCAACGATTTTGGGAACGACAAGGCAGTGGTGCGGCGCCAGGACAAGGACGTCATCTCGTTCCTTCCCTTCGCGGATGCCTACTTCCTCGATCCCGGGGTGAACTGCACCGTTCACCAGCTGGTGGACATTCTGTCGCCCCTGGATCGGATGGCGGCAGGGTTCGTCCAGATCGGCACCGCCTTGTTCGGCGCCCGGCCGCTGCAGGCGAGCGGATTGATGAATCCCGGCGGACTGGCGGGCTCGACGGGCGGGATCCATACGGACTACGGACCCGATTTCGTGGACAGCGTGTTCCTGAGTTTCGTGCAGCAGCCCCATGATGCGAGAGTCTGCACCGCGGCTGTGGGATCGGGGTGTACGGGGAAACAGACGATTTCTCCGGTCAAGGTCCTGGCCACCTGGCGCGGATTTCCCGTGGGAGGCGTGCGTGTCACCGTCGTGCCGGTGAACAACAACGGCACGCCGGTGGAGATGCGGGGGGATTCGACCCTGGTCACGGGTGAGGACGGCACCGTGACGTACACCGACCTGGGACTCACCAAGACCGGCGGGTATGCGCTGCTGACGAACGCCGAACTGGTCGAGCAGCGATCCGCGCAGATCGTCATTCCGCACGTGACGTCCACGAAGTTCAACATTCGACCCTAGCGGTTCTTGGCGTTTCAGCGGTGCTCAGGGCGGCCTCGATTGAGGCCGCCCTTCGTTTAGCGTTAGCTTCGACACGCATGAGAATCCACGGAGCGGTCAGGGTCCCGGGCGACAAGAGCATTTCGCACCGGGCCCTGATCCTCGCCGCCATGGCCCACGGCACGAGCACCCTGACCGGCCTGCTCGACGGAGCGGACGTGAAGAGCTCGGCCCGCGTGCTGCGGCAGCTCGGTGCAGAGGTGTCGCCGCTGCGGGAGGGAACGGTGGTGCGCGTGCGCGGCGCCCGCTTTCGGTCTCCGCACACAGTGCTGGAGTGCGGCAACTCGGGCACGACCGCCCGCCTCGTCATCGGCGCGATCGCGGGTCACCCGATCCGGGCGCGGCTGACAGGGGACGCATCATTGCGTCGCCGCCCGATGCGGCGCGTGATCGAGCCGCTGCGCCTGATGGGAGCCCGCTTCGACCCTCCCGATGCCGACGCGCTGCCGCTCAGGGTGCGGGGCGGCCGATTGCGCGGCATCGACTACGCCTCACCGGTGGCCAGCGCGCAGGTGAAGAGCGCGATCCTCCTCGCTGCGCTGGCGGGGCGCGTTCCCGTGACGATCACCGAGCCGTGGCGCTCGCGGGATCATACCGAGCGGTTGTTCGTGCACCTGGGGCTGGAGCTGCACGAGACCGACGGCGCCATCAGCTTTCAGCCATCAGCCGCCGCCGTGCCCGCGTTCGCGCTCAACGTTCCCGGTGATATCTCCTCCGCAGCGTTCCTCATCGGGGCCGCGGTGCTGGCCGAGGGTGGGGAGCTGCTCGTCGAGCGCGTCGGCGTGAATCCGACCCGTACCGGCTTCCTGTCCGTGCTCGAGCGAATGGGCGCGCACGTCGAGCGGGTGAACCTCGGAGGAGAAGGCGGCGAGCCGGTCGCGGACCTGCTGGTACGGCCGGCGACGCTGCGCGGCACCGAGGTCGGGGCGGCGGAGATCCCGTCCCTGGTCGACGAGGTGCCGGTGCTGGCCGTGCTGGCGAGCCGGGCGGCCGGGGAGACGATATTCCGGCAGGTCGGGGAGCTGCGCGTGAAGGAAAGCAACCGCCTCGAGCTCGTCGCCGCGAACTTGCGTGCGGTCGGCGCAGACGCCGAAGTGCGCGGCAACGATTTG
>DATGDT010000324.1:0-12870 GCA_035310725.1 Gemmatimonadales bacterium | reverse complement strand
CGACCGTCACCGTGACGCCGGAGAGCAGCGCCTGGGAATCGGCGTCCCGGACCGAGCCGAAGACGATGGCGCTGTCGGCGCCGATGCTGTCGCGGCCGCATAACCGGCGCCACACGGTCCCGATGGAGGGCACGGCGAGCGTGACCTCCGTCCCGGGCGCGACGGTCACCGCTGCGGCGACGATCCCCAATCCGGCGCTGTCGAGGTCGGGATGGGCGAGCAGGAACACGTGGCGACCTGGGGGCACGCTGTCCAGGACGAAGCGGCCGGACGAGTCGGTGAGGGTGCTCCGGTTGAGGTCACGGAGCCAGACCGACGCGCCGGCGAGCGGCCGGCCGAGCAGGCTATCGTACGCGACGCCGTGCAGCCGGCCCTGGGCTCCGAGTCCGGTCGAGATCATGAATGCAGCGAGGGCCACCGTGAGCCCCCGGGACCTCGGCGCCATACGCCTCCGTCAGCGCAACGAGATGATGCGCCAGCCCATGGGAGTGAGCCGCAGGGTCGCCTGCCAGCTCACCGTCCGGCTCTCGGCGCTGCCGCCTCGCATCTCGGTGAACTCATAGGAACCCGACAACGTCGCCTCGACCTCCGCCGGGCCGAGGCGATTCACGTTGCCGACATTGAGCACCATCGTGATGTCGCGCGCCTGCAGGAACAGCTGCCCCCATTCCTGGGACTGTGCTTCGGTCATCCGCGGGTAGACCACGCGCAGCCGCGGCAGGCTCTTGGCGCTGAATGCGGCCGCGAACTCGGCCGCCAGCTGCTCCAGATCGTTCCGTGCCGCGACACGTCCTTCGCCGCGCCGCGGCCGCCCCTGCGCCCCGAGCTGGGCGTTGGTCCAGGACGTGATGGCGGCGGCGAGCCGGGCGCTCGCCTCGGCATACCGCCCGTCCCGTGCCAGGGATTCCGCGGCACGGGCGTCGGCATCCCCCGCCGCGAGCTCGGCGGCGGTCGCCCCGGCGCTCGCCGCACCGATGCGCCGGGCCGCGGCCTGCGACTCGGTGAGCCGATACGCGGTTTCGGCCACCCGATCGAGCCGATTGCGTGGGGTGGCGGGCGTGGCCGCCGTCCGACCCGGTGGCGGTACCCGCCCGCTGTCGAGCGGCGGGGTGGTGTTAGGTCCTGGAGCGGGCGTAGGAGTGGCGAGACGCACGGTCTCCGGTCGAGCCGGCTCGACGACCTTGACCGTTTCGATCGCGGCGGCCGGCGCCGCATTCGTCGCTGACGCAGCGGGTGCCTCCGCTCCGCGTCCGAGGAACCACCAGGCGGCGATGCCGACGATGGCGACGATCGGAAGCGCGAACAGCCACGGGGAGCGCCGTCCCGCCACCGGTGCGGGGCGAGCCGGTGGAGGCGTCGTGCCGGTGCGCGTCGCGGGGCGTCGCTCCTGGGGCGTCGCCGTGCGGGTGGCCGGAGGCGCGGCGGCGCGATTGGCGGGGAGCGGGCTGATCGGGGTGCGGATCGTCTCGGCCGGGGTCTGGGTCCGGCCGCCGGCGAGCTCCACCAGCTGCGCGCGAATCGGATCGTCGTGGCCGATGGGCGCGCCGCCCAGCGCGTGCACCGCCGTCTCGATGTCGGGCCAGCGCTCTTCGGGCTCCTTGGCGAGCATGCGCATCACCGCCGAGGCGATCGGCTCCGGCACGTCGGGTCGCAGGTCGCCGATCTGCGGGGGCGTCTCGTGCACGTGGGCGAACAGCAATCCCACCGTGGTTTCCGCCTGGAAGGGCAGGCGCCCGGACAGCATCTCGTACGCGACGATGCCGAGCGAGTATTGATCGGAGGCGCCGGTGAGCTGCTGCTTGGCGGCGCACTGCTCGGGACTCATATAACTCGGCGTACCGATGGTGGCGCCCGTCTGGGTGAGTCCCTGCGTCTCCGCGACCTTGGCGATGCCGAAATCGGTCACGACCGACCAGCCGTCGGCGTCGATCATGATGTTGGCCGGCTTCACGTCGCGGTGCACGACGCCGCGCCGGTGCGCATAGCCCAGGGCGGAGCCGACCTGATAGAGGATCGCCTGCACCAGCGGGATCGGCATCTGGCCCAGCTGATGACCGATCGACTCGAGCGAGCGACCCTCGACGTACTTCATGACGAAGTAGACGATCTCCGGGCTCTCGCGCACCGCGAAGATCGGGATGATGTGGGGATGACTGAGCGAGGCCGCCGTCCGCGCTTCACGCTTGAAGCGCTCCACCATGCCCGCCGTGCTGAACAGCGCCGGCGACATGACCTTGATGGCCACCTTGCGGTCGAGCGCGAGGTCCTTGGCCAGGAACACCGACGCCATGCCGCCGTGCCCCAGTTCCCCCCGCACCTCGTACTCCCCGACGGTGGCGCGCTGGAGGGCGTCCTGCAGGCTTCCCTGGGTGATGCCCATCCGCATCGCGGTGCCCGGGGCGGAGAACGCCGTGGCCACCAGGCCCTGTTGTCCCGAGACGTCCGCTCCGCAGTTGGTGCAGGCACGGGCGCCCGCGGGGACGAGTGTGCCGCAGTGCGGGCAGGAGGGCGTGGCGCCAGTCATGGGTTCAATATATTCCTCCCGACTCACCCGGTGAGGAGACCGCCGTGTCGCACCTGCGTATACTGACCCGCCTCAGCGTGCTGGCGCTGGGAGCAATCGTCGTCACGGCGCCCGCGCGGGCGCAGCAGGCGGGGGACGACCAGCGGCTCGCCCGGGATCTGCTGGCCGAGCTGGTCGGCATCAATACCACCCTCGAGCACGGCAACACGACCCCCGCTGCCCTCGCGATGGCCGCGCGGCTCCGGGCCGCCGGGCTCCCGGATTCGGATGTCGTCGTGGTGGGGGCAGGAGAGAGGAACCGCAACCTGGTCGCGCGGCTGCGCGGCACGGGCCGGCGGCGTCCGATCCTGCTGCTCGCGCACCTCGATGTGGTGGAGGCGCTCCCCGCGGACTGGTCGCTCGATCCGTTCACCCTGACCGAGCGCGACGGCTACTTCTACGGGCGCGGCACGAGCGACATCAAGGACATGGCGGCGATCTTCGTCGCCACGCTGATCCGCCTCAAGCGCGAAGGCTTCGTCCCCGACCGCGACATCATCCTCGCCCTGACCGCGGGAGAGGAGACGGGCGTCGACAACGGCGTGCGCTGGCTGCTCGCCAATCGCCGCGATCTCATCGACGCGCAGTACTGCATCAACGGCGACGCCGGCGATCCGCTGGCGCGCGGCGGTCACCCGGTGGCCCGGGTGGTGGAGGCGAGCGAGAAGGTGTATCACGACCTGCGCTTCGAGGTGCACAACCCGGGCGGCCACAGCTCGCTCCCCGTGGCGGACAACGCGATCTATCGCCTGGCGGCGGCGCTGGAGCGGCTCGCCGCGTTCCGGTTTCCGGTCAGCCTCAACGACGTGACCCGGGCGTACTTCGAGCGCATCGCCGCCACCCAGCCGCCCGATGTGGCGGCCGACATGCGGGCGGTGTCGCGTGTTCCGGCCGACACCGCGGCGGCCGCGCGGCTGTCGGCCCGCTCGCCGCTCTTCAATTCGATTCTGCATACCACCTGTGTCGCGACGCGGCTCGAGGCGGGGCACGCGAACAACGCCCTGCCGCAGACGGCGCGCGCCGTGGTCAACTGCCGGATGCTGCCGCAGGATCCCGCGGAGCGGGTGGAGGCGACCCTGCGCGCCGTCGTCGCGGATACTGCGGTCGCGGTCATCCCGATGGATACGGCTCGTCCGTCGCCGCCCTCCCCACTCGTCCCGGAAGTGTTCGGACCGCTCGAGCGGGTGACGCACGCACTCTGGCCCGGCGTGCCGGTCATCCCGAACATGGAAACCGGCGCCACGGACGGGCTGTACCTGCGCAACGCAGGAATGCCGGTGTACGGGGTGTCCGGTGTGTTCCTCGACGCCGACGACATCCGCGCTCACGGCCGGGACGAGCGGATCCGGGTCGGCGATTACTACGCGGGGGCGGAGTTCAGTTATCGTTTTGTCAGGGCGCTGGCGGAACCCCAGAGCGGGCCATAAGATTCGCCGCGTCCTCCCCCGGAGCCAGATGATGCGTCGTGTGCTCGTGGCGCTCGCGGCTCTCTGTGTCCTCGGCCGCCCGGGCCGCGCGCAGGGACTGCGGGAGCAGCTGACGGAGTTGTTTCACTTCGGGTCCTGCTCGCGCCTCGTGTGCCTCGATACGGCCACCTTGGGCCAGGGCCATGGGTTCCACTTCATTCCCTCCGCGGAATCGAGCGGTGGGACGTTGGTGTCGTTTCTGGGCTCGGCGATCGGCATCAGCGTGTCCAACACACCGATCACCTCTGCGTCGTCGGGGACGACCTTCCATTTCGAGGGCGGCGTGCCGGTGCGGACCGCGACCTCGGCCGGTCCGGTGTTCGCCGAGCGGGCTCAGACGCTGGGACGCGGTCGCTGGTTCATGGGGGTGGAGCTCACCCAGATGAACTTCTCCCGGTTGCGGGGAGTGCCGCTCGACCGCCTGCTCTTCAACTTCACACACGCCGACGTCTCGCCCGGCAGCCGGAACCCCAACGACACACTCGGCAGCCCGGCGTTCGAGGACGACGTCGTCCAGGTGAATGTGAATCTGGATGCGAGCCTCATGGTGGCGGCGCTGTCGATGTCCTACGGGCTCGCCGACGGTGTGGATGTGGGTGTGACCGTGCCGTTCGTTCGCACTTCCATCTCCGGCACGAGCGTCGCCCAGATCATCCCGGGCGAGGACTCCATCGTCCACTATTTCGGGATCACGCCGGGCGGCGACACGGTGTTGACCTCGAGCTCGTCGATGTCGGGGTCGTCCACCGGACTGGGGGACGTCGAAGGTCGCGTCAAGTTCAACGTGGCCCAGACCGAGCGCCTCGGTTTCGCCGTGCTCGGAACGTTCCGGTTTCCGACCGGCGACGAGGACAACCTGCTGGGCGCGGGACGGTTCTCGGGTCGTGGACTGGCGGTGCTCTCGGGTCGGTTCGGGTCCTTCAACCCGCACGTGAATTTCGGCTTCACGGTGCGGGACGCGCCGAACCAGAACAACTCCGTGGACGTCAATCTGGGGTATGACGCGCTGCTGGCGCCGTGGGCGACGATGGCGTTCGACGTGCTCAGCACCTGGCAGACGGGGGCGTCGAAATTGAAGATCCCTCCGCCCACGCACTACGACCTGCCGGCGCCCCGGGACCTCGCGCTCACCAACATCCCGCCCCAGCGCGACGACTATCTCGGGATGGCGGTGGGCTTCAAGTTCCGGACGCAGCGCGGCATTCAGGTCGTGGTCAATACCCTGTTCCCGCTGCGGAACTCCGGGCTGCAGGCCGGCGTCATCTGGACCGGAGGGCTGGAATACAGCTTCTGAGCTACTTCTGGATGCTCTCGATCACCCACGCCGGTCCCTGGCGCGAGAGGCGCGCGAGGAAATCACACGGCTGTTCGTCGCGGCGACTCAGCGTCGTGTTTTGAAACCGGAGCGTACACCGCACGTTGGCGCTCGCGCGGTCGCCTGCCGTTTCAAACTCGATCTGTGACGGCTCGACCGTCACGTGGACGTCGCGCGCGATCCTGAAGAAGTCCTGCCACTGCTGGACCTGGCGGGCCGGCATTCCCGGGTAGGCCTGCCGCAGAGCGGCCATGTCCCGCCGCTCCAGGGCGCGGCCGTAGGACGCGATCAGGTTGCGGATCGACGCGGGATCGGGTGGGGACGCGGGCTGCGGTGGCGGCGGGGTCACCGGCGCCACGGCTGTTTCCGGCGGCGGCCGGCGGCGCGCAGTCGCGCTGCTCTCGGCTGCGGCGAAGAGGGTTGCGGCCCGCCGCAGATGGTCGAACGCCTGTGCGCGGCGGCTCTGTCGCCGCAGGTCCGACGCCAGCTGCACCTCGTCATCTCCAGCGGTCAAATCCGTGCTCCGGGCGCCGGCGGCGACCGCCGCATTGCGCGCCGACTGCGCGCCCGCGAGCGCCGTCGCGACGGTGGATTCGCTACTGTCACGGACCCCTGCGGGGAGACTCCCGCCGCCGTGCTGGCGACTGGGGTGTGAATCGACCGGCTGGCGGGCGGCCGGGGTGTCGGCGGGGGCGGGTGCCGGGTTCGGCGCTACGGCCAGCGGCGGGGCCGTATCGGACCCTGCCTGGGGGACGGTATCGGCCGCGCCGCCGGCCGATTGTGGCCCGCGGAACGGATGAAACAAGAGCACGGCGCCCGCGATCGCCGCGAGTCCGACCGCGCCGCCCACCAGGGCCAGACGCCGGGCGGGGCGGCGCGCCGCGACGACGGTGACCACGGCGGTGGCGCTCGTGTTGCCGCTCGAGGCGGTGATCGTCACGGTGCCGGCAGCGACCGCGTTCACCAGGCCGTTCGGCCCCACCTGGGCGATGTCGCTGTTGGTCGAGGCCCAGCTCACGGACAGATTGCCGATCGTCTTCCCGCTGCGTGACTTCGCAGTGGCGCGCAGTTGCACCGCCTCACCCGCAGCGACGGTGACCCGGGCCGGCGCAATCAGCAGCGTGGCGAGCTGCGGGCGGCCTCCGGACGTCCCGACGCCGTACGCGACCGACGGGCGGCTGACCGGCGTGCTGACCCGGTTCAGCATCTGGCTGCTCTCGCCTCGGGCCGCGAGGGTGATCATCTGCGTGCGGATCGGGTCGTCGGGCGCGAGCGGTGCCGCCCCTACCGCGGCCGTGGCCGCCTCCATGCTCGGGAAGCGGTGCGCCGGATCCTTCTCGAGCATCCGCATCACCGCCTCGGCGAGCCCGGGCGGGCAATCGGTCCGCGTCAGACTGATCGGAGGCGGCGGCTCGTTGAAGTGGGCGTACATCACCGCCATCACCGATTCGGCGACGAACGGCAATTTCCCCGACAGCATTTCGTAGGCGACCACGCCGAGCGAATACTGGTCGGACGCGCCGGTGAGCTCCTTGGCGGCGCACTGCTCGGGGCTCATGTAGGAGGGCGTGCCCACCGTCGCCCCGGTCAGCGTCAGCCCCTGTGTTTCGGAGACCTTCGCGATCCCGAAATCGGTGACGACGGCCCAGCCGTCGGAATCGAGCATCACGTTCGCGGGCTTGATGTCGCGGTGGATCACCCCGCGGCGATGGGCGTAGCCCAGCGCCGAGCCCACCTGCTGCAGAATGGTCTGCACCATCGGAACCGGCATCGGCCCGATTTCGCGGATGATGGAATCGAGTGAGCGACCGGCGATGAACTTCATCACGAAGTACAGCAGATCGCCTTGCTCCCGCACCGCGTAGATCGGGATGATGTGCGGATGGCTGAGCTGCCCCGCGGTGCGCGCTTCACGCTTGAACCGCTCCGCCATGCCTTCCCCCGCCATCAGCGCCGGCGACATGACCTTGATCGCCACCTTGCGGTCGAGCGCGATGTCGTGCGCCAGGTACACCGTGGCCATGCCGCCGCGCCCCAGCTCGCCCTGCACGTCGTACTCGCCGAGCGTCGCATCGCGCAGCGCCTGGAGCAGGGCGTCGGCGCGCACGGCGACCAGCGGGGAGTCCACGCGGATGGTCGCGACGCCACCCTGCGACGACGAGATGTCGAGGCCGCAGCTGGCGCAGAAATGCGCCCCCGGCGCGATGACCGCGCCGCAGCGGGTGCAGGTGAGAGGTGGGGTCGTGGACACGCTAATGACGCTCGAGCATCAACAAATATGCCCGCTGGCGAGAGGCTATGCCAAATCGTAGCTTGGCTGCAACACTCCCGGAGTTCCTTCCCCCATGCGGACGTGGTTGGAGCAGGAAATCGGCCTGAGCGCTGGCCTGCAGGACCGGCTGCTCGCCACGCTGCTCGTGGTCGGCGGCCTCTGGCTGATCCAGCGAATCATCCTCGCGCTGGCCTACCGTCGGGCTCAGGACCCGTGGCTGCGCTATCGCTGGCGGAAATCTGTCAATTACCTGACGTTGCTCGTCGGCCTGGTGCTGATCGGCCGGATCTGGGTCGAGGGCGTCGGGTCGCTGGCCACGTTCCTCGGGTTGTTCGCCGCCGGACTCGCCGTCGCCCTGAAAGACCTCGTCGCCAACCTCGCGGGATGGGCGTTCATCGTGTGGAGCCGGCCGTTCGACGTCGGCGATCGCATCCAGGTCGGTGCGTACGCGGGTGATGTGATCGATCTGCACCTGTTCCAGTTCACCCTCAACGAGATCGGGAATTGGGTCGACGCCGACCAGAGCTCGGGCCGCATCGTTCACGTGCCCAACGGCACCGTGCTGTCGCAGCCGGTCGCCAACTACGACAAGGGGTTCCGCTATATCTGGAGCGAGATTCCGGTCACCATCACGTTCGAGAGCAACTGGAAGAAGGCGAAGGGGATCCTGGAGAGCATCGCCGGGCGCCACGCGGAGCAGCTGACCGAACAGGTCGAGAAGGACCTGCTGGAAGCCTCACGGCGCTACCTCATCGCCTACACGAAGCTCACGCCGATCGTCTACGTGCGGGTGGCCGACCACGGCATCCGCCTCACCCTGCGCTACCTCATCCGCGCGCGCTTCCGGCGTGGCAGCGAAAACGCGATCTGGCAGGACGTGCTCGACGCGTTCGCCGTCGAGCCCGACATCGATTTCGCCTATCCGACGACCCGCCAGGTGGTGCGCGAGAAGCATTGAGCCTTCATACCCCGGGGTCCGCCGGGAGTGCGACCGTCGTCTCGTAGTGCCGGACGGTGGGCTCCAGTGACAGCAGGAAGTCGCGGTCCTCGGGGTAGTAGCGGGCCCGCTCGACGTCCTCGCCCGCGAAGCCGCGAACGACGTCCATCGATTCCCACAGGGACAGGAAGACGAATTCGGTCCGGTCGGGCTCGTCGTGCCGCAGCACGAGCACGCCCCGGTTCCCGGGCGTGGCGCGGCAGTCCCGGACGCCGGTCCGGTCGAGGTAGGCCGCGTAGGCATCGCCCCGACCGGCCGGGACGACGCCCCGCCACAGCCGGGCGATCACGCGTCCTCCAGCCGGTCCAGAAGGGCGCTGGTGTCGAGCACGGTCGCGAACTCCCCGTGCAGGTCCGCCAGCGCCACGTCGTGGAGCACCTGCGCCGGCCACACGCGTCCATCGGGGCCGGTGTTGTCGAAGGTCGCCGTGGCATCCGACACGACGTAGGTCTCGAAGCCGAGATTGCCGGCCATCCGCGCCGTGGTGGAGACGCACATGTTGGTTTGCAGCCCGGTCACCACCAGCACGGACTGGCCCGCCGCGCGCAGATCCGCCTCGAGACTCGTGCCGATGAAGGCGCTGTTGACCGACTTCTTGACGATCGGCTCGCCGGCTTGGGGACGCACCTCGTCCTTGATCTCGACGCCCGGCTGTCCGGGAGCGAGCGGCGAGCCCGTGAGCCGCGACAGGTGCTGCACGTAGATGATGGGGCGCTTCGTCCGGCGCCAGGCGTTCAGCAGCCGCGCGATGTTCCGCTCGAGGTCCCGATTGTTGCGGTGCAGGGACTCGTTGTAGCCGTCGAAGCCCCGCTGCACATCCACGACCAGCAGGACCGCGTTCTTCGCCAGCGGGGTCACGGCACCTCCACGGCGATGGTCCCGGCCGGCCGGCCCGCCAGCACTTCCCGTCCGATGTCCACGACCGTGCGCACCAGGAGGTCGAAATCCTCCCGCCGGCTGCGCTGGTTGGTGTTGGCGACGCGAATCGCGAAGCGCCCGTCAAGCACGGTGTGCGAGGGCAGGGCGATGCCGCTCTCCTGCAGCCGCCACAGGATTTCCTGATTCAGCGCGTTGAGCGCCTCGGTGTCGAGGCCCGGCGCCACGAAGCGGAAGCAGCAGATGTTCAACGGCGCCGGCGCGAGCCGCTCGAGCTGCGGATGCCGGTCCACCAGCTCCGTCAAATAGCGGATCTGCTCCACGTTCTGGGCGATGACCCGGCCGATGAGATCCACGCCGTGGGTCTTGAACGACATCCACACCTTGAGCGCCCGGAATCCGCGCGAGAGCTGCAGGCCGAGATCGGCGAACAGCACCCCGCCGGCCGCGGGGCCCCGCGGCGTGGCGCCCAGGTAGCTCGGCGCCACGGCGAACGTGGCCCGGTGCGCCTCGGGATCCCGCACCAGCGTGCAGCCGACTTCGAACGGCAGATAGCCCCACTTGTGCAGGTCGAAGGCGACGGAATCGGCCGACTCGAGACCCGCCACCATCGGGGCGAGCCCGGGCGCGAGCCGCACCAGCGCGCCGAACGCACCGTCCACGTGAAACCAGAGCTGCTCTTCGCGGCACAGCGCCGCCAGCGCGCGGAGGTCGTCGGTCGCCCCGGTGTTCACGGTGCCGGCGTTGCCGACCACACAGATCGGCCGGCGGCCCTCGGCGCGGTCGCGGGCGATCGCCGCGCGCAGCTGCGCCACGTCGATGCGATACTCGCCGTCCACGGGCACGAGCCGCAGGTTGCGCCGTCCCAGGCCCATCAGCTCGACCGCCTTGCGGACCGAGCTGTGCACCTCAGTCGAGGCATAGACGACCAGGGCCGGTGCGCCGTCGCCCATGCCGGCCTCGCGAACATCGAACCCCGCTTTTGCCTGGCGGGCGACCGCCAGCCCCACGAGGTTCGCCATCGAGCCTCCCGAGACGAGCAGGCCGCTCGACCCCTGGGGGAATCCCATCAGCTCGGCGAGCCAGGCGATCACCCGCTCCTCGACGAAGCGCGCGCCTTCCTGGATGCCTGCCGATTGCGGATTCATCCCGGAAGCGAGCAGGTCCGCGAGCATCGCGAGCGGCGTTCCGGTACCGATCACCCACCCCCAGAAGCGCGGATGGATATTGCCGGGCGGGTAGGGAAGCACATCGCGCACGAACTGCTCGTACACGTCGTCCGCCGGGCGGCCGCGATGCGGCACGGGCTCCGCGAGACGGGTCTTCACCGCTTCCGGGAACGGCTGCCAGACGGGGCGCTCGCGCACCCCGCGCAGGTAGTCGAACATGTCGTCCATCATGCGATGGCCGAGGGTGCGCAGTTCGTCCCAGTTCTGGGGATCGAGTGTCGTTTCCGTCACGCGGCCTCCGTGTGGCGTACGGATGTCATCGGTCGCCGGTCGTCGGTCGCCGGTGTGACTCCCGACGACCGAGGACCGACCACCGAGGACGTCTTATGAGAGAACTGGATCCAGACGACCGCCGCGAGAATCAGGCCGATCGCCACCGCCATGCGTCCCGTCACGCGCTCGTCCAGCAACAGCCAGCCCAGCAGCACGGCGATCACCGGATTGACGTACGCGTAGGTCCCCACCATGGTCGCGGAGGCGTGCCGCAGGGCGTAGCCATAGGCGCTGTATCCCACGATCGAGCCGAACACGATGAGATATCCGAAGGCGAGCGCGCCGCGCCCGCTCATGTGCCATTGGGCCCACTCGCCCAGACCCGTCCCCACGAGCGTCACGACGATCCCGCCCGCCAGCATCTGAATCGCCGCGGTCATGTACGGGCTCGCCTCCGTGCGATGCCGTTTGGCGTAGATCGAGCCGAGCGACCAGAAGACGCTGGCGCTCGTCAGCGCGATCGGCCCGCGCAAGTCCGCGGCGAGGATCTCCCGCGGATTGGCGCCGACCAGCAGCGCAGTCCCCAGGAAGCCGGTGAACAACCCGACCACGACGCGCCAGCCCAGGGATCCGGAGCCGCCGGGGATCACCGAGTCGAAGAACGCCATCCAGAGGGCGACGGTCACCACGAAGACGCTCGTCACGCCCGAGGGGGTGTACTGCTCGGCCCAGACCACGAAGGCGTTGCCGCCGGCGAGCAGCAGGACGCCTGCGATGGCGGCCCGCTGCCAGTCCACGGCGCGCCGCGGGAGATGATCGCCGAACGCCAGCGCGCCCGCGCCGAGCAGCGCGCCGGCGGCGACGAACCGCAGTCCCGCGAACAGGAACGGGGGCAACACGCCCACGCCGATTCTGATTGCCAGGTACGTCGATCCCCAGAAGACGCAGACCAGCAGCCACGCGACCAGGGCCTTGCCGCGTAAACCCGCCATCAGTCGAGGTCCTCCACCATGAGCCCGGGCTTCTCGAACACCGTGGACAATACGATGGTCGTGCGCGTGTTGAACGACCGCTGCCCCGTGGACAGCGTCCGCAGTACCTGCTGGACGCCTTCGAGATCGGGGGCCACGACCTTCAGGATGTAACAGTCTTCGCCGGCGACATGGTGGCACTCCAGGATGCCGGGATGCTTGATCATCTCCCGCATCCGGGGCTCGTCGCCGACGTAGCTCGTGTTGCCGTACCGGACCGCCACGAAGGCGGTGACGGGGAAGCCGAGTTTGCCGCGATCCAGGTGGGCGCCGTAGCCCGTGATGTAGCCCGCCTCTTCGAGGCGCTTGACGCGCTCCATCACGGCCGGACGGGAGAGTCCGACTTCGTCGGCGATGCCCTGGTAGCTCGAGCGGGCGTCAGCCGCCAGCAGACGGAGGATGCGGCGATCAGTCGCGTCCAGGCCGGGTTTGACGGACATTCCGTAGCCTCGAATCGAAAATGTCGGACGATTCGTAGATAAAATCGACATCTACATTAACGCAAGACCAGAATACCAGGTTCCGGCAGACGAACTATCCGGTTCTTGTCATCAAATTTTCGACCTGTCCTTGAGATAGGACACCGCCCCTCGCTACGTTTGGCCCATGAACGAGCGGCTGGAAATCCTGCGGGCGGTGGTGCGCCGGTTCGGGTCCGCCCTGGTGGGTTTCTCCGGTGGGGTGGATTCGGCGCTGCTCGCGGTGGTGCTGCGCCAGGAGCTGGGTCCGACGCAGATGCTCGCAGCGGTCGGGCGGAGCCCGGCGGTGGCAGCGGATCAGTGGGAGGCGGCCCGGACCCTGGCTGCCCGCTTCGACATTCCGCTCGTGGAGGTCTCGACCAGCGAGCTCGAGGACCCGCGCTACGCGGCCAACCCGACCAACCGCTGTTTCTTCTGTAAGACCGAGCT
>DATGDT010000323.1:0-20517 GCA_035310725.1 Gemmatimonadales bacterium | reverse complement strand
GGCGACCGGATTGACCGGCGCAACCAGTGCGTCGTTCACTGTCACCACCGGCGCGGCGACGCAACTCGCGATCACGACTCAGCCCACGAACGTGACCGCCGGGGTGGCGATCGCCCCCGCGGTGACGGTCGAGGCGCGCGACGCCGGGGGCAACCTCACGAGTACGTTCACCGGGAACGTGACGATCGCGCTGCAGGCAAACCCCGGCTCAGGGGTCCTTTCGGGGACCCTGACGCAGGCGGCGGTGGCCGGCGTGGCGACGTTCAACGATCTGTCGCTCGACAAGGCGGCGAACGGCTACACGCTCCGGGTGACGTCGGGCGCCCTGACGGCGGCGACCAGCGTGACGTTCAACGTCTCCGCGGGCACGGCCACGACGTTGGCGTTCGTGACGCAGCCGGTGAGCGTGTTGCAGGGGGCGCCGATCGCGCCGCCCGTCGCCGTGGCGGTGCAGGACGGGTTCGGGAATACGGTGCCGAGTGCCGCCAACAACATCACGATGTCCATCGGCACTAATCCCAACGCCGGAACCCTGTCGGGGACGCTGACCGTTGCGGCGAGCGGCGGGGTGGCGACGTTCAGCGATTTGCACATCGACAATCCGGGAACGGGCTACACATTGCAGGCCGCCGCCGGCGGGTTCACCGCGGTGGTCAGCGCCGCGTTCAACGTGCTGCCCTCGGGAGCGGGGATCGCCTGGATCAACGCCGCGGGCGGCAACTGGAGCAATCCCGCCAACTGGTCGCCGGCGCGGGTGCCCGCCAAGGGCGACACCGTCTTCATCACGCTGGGGGGCAGCTACACCGTCACGCTCGATGTGAACGACACGGTGGCGTTCCTGACGGTCGGTGGCGGCGCCCCGACGCTCACCGCCTCGAGCCGGACGCTCGGAGTGGACAGTGGCGGCTCCGTCGCGGCGGGCGCCACGGTCACCCTGACCAACAGCACGCTCAACGGAACCGGAATCCTCGCGAGCCAGGGGACCCTCAATCTCCAGAACACCACCGTGAACAGCGGCCTCTCGAACCTGGGCCTGCTGGTCGCCCGATCGGGCACGACGCTGAACGGGCCGTTCACAACGGGGCCGGTTTCGACCCTGCGCGTCGAGGGGGATGCCTCCTGCTGCTCGGCCGCCGTGACGGTCGCGAACGGCTTCACGAACAATGGGACGATCGACCTGACGGCGATCAACGGGGCGTCCGGGACATCGGCCGTGCTCACCGTAACGAACGGGTCGCTCACGAACGCCGCCGGCGCCCACATCAACAGTCTTCCGGGGACGGGCGGCGCCCGGACGCTCACCGCCCAGCTCGCCAACCAGGGAACGCTGACCGTGAGCCAGCCGCTCACGATCAACCACGGGTCGGCGGCGCACACCAACAGCGGGACCGTCGCGCTCGCCGCGAACCTCACGCTCAACCAGTCCGGGGTGAGCCCGAGCTTCACCCATTCGGGCACGCTGACGATCCAGGCCGGCGATACGCTGATCCTGAATTCGGGCGCCTTCAACTATGCGGGCGGGGCGATCGGGGGACTGGGCGCCATCACGTTCAGCAGCGTGACGCTGGCCCTCACCCCCAATCTCACGAACGACACGTTGACGCTGTCGTTCACGAACAGCACGGTGAACGGCCCCGGCACGCTGGCCAATGCGGCGACGCGGACCCTGTTCGCGCAGAACACGACGTTCAACGGACCGGTCGACAACCAGGGCGTGCTGCGGGCGCGCGCGGGCACGACGTTCAACGGCAGCCTGACGACGTCAGCCAGCTCGACGCTCCGGGTGGAGGGGGACGCCTCCTGCTGTTCCGCCTTCGTAACGGTGACGAATGGCTTCACGAACAACGGGACGATCGACCTGACGGCGATCAACGGCGCGTCCGGGACCTCGGCGGCCCTCACGGTAACGAACGGCTCGTTGACGAACGCGCCCGGCGGCCACATCAACAGCCTCCCGGGGACGGGCGGCGCCCGGACGCTCACCGCCCAGCTCGCGAACCAGGGAACGGTGACCGTGAGCGCGCCGCTCACGATCAACCACGGATCGGCGGCGCACACCAACAGCGGGACCATCGCGCTCGCCGCGAACCTCACGCTCAACCAGTCCGGGGTGAGCCCGAGCTTCACCCACTCGGGCACCCTGGCGATCCCGGCCGGGGACACGCTGATCCTGAATTCGGGCGCCTTCAGCTATACGGGCGGGACGATCGGGGGACTGGGCGCCATCACGTTCAGCAGCGTGACGCTGGCGCTGACCCCGGATCTGGTGAACGACACGTTGACCCTGTCGTTCACGAACAGCACGGTGAACGGCCCCGGGACGCTGGCCAACGCGGCGACGCGGACCCTGTTCGCCCAGAACACGGACTTCAACGGACCGGTAAACAACCAGGGTGTGCTGCAGGCGCGTTCGGGCACGACGTTCAACGGCAGCCTGACCACGTCCGCCGCGTCCACGCTCCGGGTGGAGGGCGATGCCGCCTGCTGTGCGGCCTTCGTGACGGTGACGAACGGGTTCACGAACAACGGGACGATCGACCTGACGGCGATCAACGGTGCGTCTGGGACTTCGGCAGCCCTGACGGTGACGAACGGCTCGTTGACGAACGCGACCGGAGCTCACATCAACAGCCTCCCGGGAACCGGTGGCGCCCGGACGCTCACCGCGCAGCTCGCGAACCAGGGAACGGTGACCGTGAGCGCGCCGCTCACGATCAACCACGGATCGGCGGCGCATACCAACAGCGGGACCATCGCGCTCGCCGCGAACCTCACGCTCAACCAGTCCGGGGTGAGCCCGAGCTTCACCCACTCGGGCACCCTGACGATCCCGGCCGGCGACACGCTGATCCTGAATTCGGGCGCCTTCAACTACACGGGTGGGACGATCGGGGGCCTGGGCGCCATCACGTTCAGCAGCGTGACGCTGGCGCTGACCCCGGATCTGGTGAACGACACCTTGTCCCTGTCGTTCACGAACAGCACGGTGAACGGCCCCGGGACGCTGGGCAATGCGGCGACGCGGACCCTGTTCGCCCAGAACACGACCTTCAACGGGCCCGTCGTCAATCAGGGCGTGTTGCGGGCGCGCTCGAGTACCGTGTTCACCGGCAGCCTGACCACCTCGGTCGGGTCGACGCTCCGGGTGGAGGGCGACGCCGCCTGCTGCGCGGCCTTCGTGACGGTGGCCAATGGCTTCACGAACAACGGCGCCATCGATCTGACGGCGATCAACGGCGCCAGTGGGACCTCCGCCGGGCTCACCGTGACGAGCGGATCACTGACCAATGCGGCCGGCGCCAGCATCAACAGCCTCGCGGGCACGGGCGGGTCCCGGACGCTCACCGCCCAGCTCGTCAACCTGGGGACGCTGGCGGTGAGCCAGCCGCTCACGATCAATCACGGGTCGGCGGCGCATACCAACAGCGGGACGATCACCGTGGCGGCGAACCTCACGGTGAACCAATCCGGGATCACGCCGAGCTTCACGAACGGCGGAGCGATCAGTGTGGGCACGGGCGACACGCTGACGATCACGAGCGGGGCATTCACCCAGAATGCCGGCACGTTGGGCGGTGCCGGGGCCCTCGCGCTGAGCTCGGTGAACCCGGCCGCCTTCAACACGGCGCACAGTCTGGGGTCGATCATCCTGCTCAACGCGACGGTGAGCTTCTCGACCGCGCAGTCCACCGCCGCCACGCAGTGGGGCATCACGAACTCGACGGTGAACGGCCCGATCACCTTCACGAACAACGCCGGCCGGTCGTTGACGGTGCAGGGGGCCACCTACAACACGGCGTTCGACAATCAGGGGGCGCTCACGCTGCGTGCGTCCTCGTCGCTCACCGGCACGGTCACGACGGGCGGCGCGTCGTCTCTCGTGGTGCAGGGGGACGCGGCCTGTTGCGCGGCGTTCGCCACCATCGCGAACGGGTTCACGAACAACGGCACGATCGACCTCACGGCGATCAACGGGACCAGCGGGACGACGGCGCAGCTTACGGTGACCAGCGGCACGCTCACCAACGCTCCGGGAGCGATCATCACGAGCTCGGCAGGGACGGGCGGCGCGCGGACGCTGGCGGTCGCACTGAACAACCTGGGCACCCTGACGGTGGCCCAGCCGCTCACGATGAACCTGAGCGCGGCGGTGCACACGAACGGCAGCACCGGCGTCATCAACATTACGGGCGGCGACCTGACGCTCAATCAGGGCGGCGCGGGGCCGAGCTTCACCAACCTCGGCACGGTCAACCTGCCGTCCGGGCGGACCTGGACGGTCACCGGCGGAGCGTGGACGCACAGCGGCCCGGCGCTGGGGAGCGGCGGCGCGCTGGTGTTGAGCTCGGTGAGCCCCGCGGCGTTCAACACGGCGCATACGCTGGGGGCGATCACGCTGACGAACACGACGGCGAGCTTCGCCCTCGATCAGTCCACCGCGACGACGGCCTTCACCCTCACGAATTCCACGGTGAACGGTCCGGGTACGCTCACCAACGCCGCAGGCAAGAACCTCTTCGTCCAGGGCGGCGTGCTCAATACGGCGCTCATCAACCAGAACCTCGTAACGCTGCGGGGATCCGTCACCATCAACGACACGATCATCACGGCTCCGAGCTCGACACTGAGAATCGAAGGCGATGCCGCCTGTTGCGCGGCGTTTGTGAGGGTGGACTCGGCTTTCACCAATAACGGCACGATCGAGCTGACCGCCGTGAACGGAGCGGGGACGACGGCGAGCCTCACAGTGGACAGCGGAATCGTGGTCAACGCGGGGACGATCGACGTCCTGCCCGGCAACGGTGGCGCCCGCGCTCTCAATGTGAGCCTGAACAACCAGGGGACGATGATCGTCTCTCAGGCTCTCACGATGAACAAGTCGGCGGCGAGCGTCGTCAATGCGAGTACCGGGGCCATCCAGCTCGCCGGCGGCGATCTCACGGTGACGCTGTCGGGCTTCCGGCCCGCGATCAGCAACTTCGGCACTATCAATGTGGGGACCAACAAGATGGTGGTGAGCGGCACCGGCGGCTTCACCAATCAGAGCGCCGGCACGCTCATGGGGTCCGGCACCTTCGATGTCGCGACGCCCAACATCAGCTTCATCACCAACGGGACGACGATCGTGGGCGCAAGCCCCGGGGTGGGGACACTCAACTGGGTGGGCACCTACCTCCAGGGTCCCGATCCCAGCGTATTCCAGGTTGACGTCGGCGGTCTCGGGACGAAGCCCGGCGTGGACTACGATCAGTTCGTCGGCACGGACAACGTCACACTTCAGGGTGGCACCCTGAACGTCAATCTCACCGGGCCGGTGAGCGGACAGACCTACGTGATCATGCAGCTCCCGGCGGGGAAGACGTTCAGCGGGGACTTCCAGGTCAAGAATATCGATCCGGTACCGAAGTGCGTCGTGGGCCCCAGCGGGAACCAGTATTTGATCGTCTGCCCGTAAGGAGCCGGCTAGCGCAGCCGCAGTCGCACGTCGATGTCCATCAGGATGGCGCTCGGAGTGTCCACGAAGATCACCCGGTCGGCTTCGCGGCGGACCACCATCTTCATCGGCGGTCCCCAGCCCCGGCCCCGTCCCCGGTTACCGGCCCGATACCAGACGATGCGATCGGGGCCCCGGTTCTCGACCCGGATGACCTGGTAACCGTTCCGCACCAGGACGTCCCGCGTCACGAACATCGCGCGGTCGGTCGTGACCGCGTATCGCTTCGGCCCATGTCCCCGGCCCTGGGCCTGGGCCGGCAAGGTCGCAACGACGATGAGTCCGAGGGCCATCCACACGGCCCGCATGTGCGTGTTCATCGTGCCTCCAGGTTTTTGGCGCCTTTCTGAAGAGCGCGCTGGAGGCCCCCGGGTCACGTGGGCAGTCGCTGTCCCGCTCAGCGCCCCGGCGTCGCGAGCTTCGTGAACCCCGCCGGCACCGCGAACAGTCCGTCGGGCAGGCTCTTGCGCTCGAGGCTCCAGACCTCGATGCGATACCCACCGTCTTCGTCGAACTCCTGCGTCATCACGGGCGCGCCGTAGCGGGCGAGAAGGGTGCGGGTTTGCTTGACCGCTTCGTCGTCTTCGTTCGCCATCCTGAGCCAGCCCATCACCAGCTCCCGGAAGCCGGGATCGCTCGTGGTCCACACGTGCGAAACCATGCCTTCCTCGGTGACGCGGTACCCGGTGCACTGCAATCCGCCGATGACCTGCGTGCGGCCCAGCGGCTCGATCTTGCGCTGCGCCGCCTCCTCGGCCGCGCCGGCCGGGGTCGGAGCGCCGCGCAGCGACATCTCGTAGTAGCTGCGCCGGCCCGGAGACACGATGCGCATCATGGCCGTGCCGACGTCGATCAGCATGTAGGCGCTGTCCAGTCCTGGATACTCGAACATGGCCGACCGCATCCGGCCCGCCTTGAACTGCATCTGGTTGACGTCCGCGGGACCGCCGAGCTGCACCACCTGCTCGAGCGTCATGGCATAGAGCTTCGCGCGGGCCTGCTCGTCGACATCCTCGCCGACCTGCTCGGCGACGAGATCGGACGTCAGGTGGGCGGTCCGGATCGTGACCATGCCTTCGAACTGCTGGGCGCCAGCCGTGACCGGGACGGCGAGGGGGAGCAGCGCCAGCGCCACGGGAAACCGAAGCGTCATCTGTTGGCCTCTATTTCAGGATGAGTTTCGCGATCGTGTTCAGCTGCATGTTGCTCGTGCCCTCGTAGATCGTGCCGATCTTCGCGTCGCGGTAGAACTTCTCGACCGGATACTCCTTGGTGTAGCCGTAGCCGCCGAACAGCTCCAGGCACACCGAGGTCACGCGCTCCGCCACCTGCGACGAGAAGAGCTTGGCCATCGCGGCGTTCTGCGTGTATTCCATTCCCGCGTCCTTCAGCCGGGCCGCGTTGTAGACCATGAGCCGGGCCGCCTCGAGCTCCGTCGCGGCCTGCGCCAGCTGGAACTGCACCGCCTGGAAGTCGGCGATCGGCTTGCCGAACTGCTTGCGCTCCTTGACGTACTGTGTCGCGGCCTGCAGGGCCCCGCCGGCCACGCCGATCATCTGGGCGCCGATGCCGATACGCCCGGTGTTCAGGGTCTCGATCGCCACCTTGTAGCCCTTGCCGACCTCGCCCAGCACGTTGGCCCCGGGTACCTCGCAGCCGTCGAGGATCAGCTCCGTGGTGGAAGACGCCCGGATGCCGAGCTTGTCCTCCTTCTTGCCGACGCTGAAGCCCTTGTAGCCGCGCTCCACGATGAACGCCGTGATCCCCTTGTAGCCCTTGGCGAAGTCGGTGTTCGCGAAGATCACGTACACGCCCGCTTCGGCGCCGTTGGTGATCCAGAGCTTGCGGCCCTCCAGCACCCACGCCTCGCCCTTCTTGGTGGCCCTGCTCAGGAGCCCGAAGGCATCGGAGCCCGCTTCGGGCTCGGAGAGGGCGTAGGCGCCTACGGTGTCGGTCGCGAGTTTCGGCAGGTAGCGGGCCTTCTGCTCCTCCGAGGCCCACTGCAGGAACGGCTCGATGACGAGGGTGTTCTGCACGTCCACGAAGATCGCGGCCGAGGCGTCCACCCGGGACAGCTGCTCCACGGCGAGCGCCGTCATGAAGAGCCCGCCCCCCGCGCCGCCGTGCTCCTCGGGGATCTCGATCCCCATGAGGCCGAGCTCGAAGAGCTTGGGAACGAGCGTCGGGTCGATGGCGCCCGCCCGCTCCATCGCCCCCACCCGGGGCCGCACCTCGCTGTCGGCGAAGTCCGCCACGGCGTCGCGGAACATCTGCTCTTCTTCGGTGAGAACGGTCAGCGGCGTCGTCACGGTGGATGTCGTCATCCGCCCCTCTTCTCCGGTCCCTGGAGCATCTCGCGGATCCCGCCCAGCGACGACAGCACTCCGGTCGCCTCGTAGGGCAGGTACACCACCTTGTTGTTCTGGCCGCTCACCATCTCCTTCAGGGCCTCGAGGTAGCGGATCGCGATGAGGTAGCGGGCGGGATCGCCACCCGATCCCTTGATGGAGGCCGTGATCCGCTCGATAGCCTGCGCTTCGGCCTCGGCGACCTTGAGCCGCGCGGCCGCTTCGGCGTCGGCCTGGAGGATGCGCGCCTGCTTCGCGCCTTCGGCCTTGTTGATCTCCGACTGGCGGATGCCCTCGGCCTCGAGGATCGCCGACTGCTTGGACGCCTCGGCCGTGAGGATCGCCGCGCGCCGGTCGCGCTCGGCGCGCATCTGCTTCTCCATCGCGTCGCGGATGTCGCGCGGCGGGTTGATGTCCTTCAGCTCGACCCGCGCCACCTTGGCGCCCCACTTGTGGGTCGCGTCGTCGAGGATCTCGCGCAGCTTCGTGTTGATGTGCTCGCGCGACGACAGCACCTGGTCCAGGTCCAGCTCGCCGATCACGTTCCGCAGCGTCGTCTGGGTGAGCTTCTCGATCGCGTCGGGGAGGTTGGCGATCTCGTAGGCGGCCCGCACGGGATCGGTCACCTGGAAGTAGATCAGCGCGTCGATCTCGACCACCACGTTGTCCTTGGTGATCACGTTCTGGCGCGGGAACACGTACACGGTCTCGCGCAGGTCGATCGTGGAGGAGCGGTAGCGGCGCGTGATCGTTTCGCCCGACGGGAGGCTGATCACCGAGTGCCAGTCGATGGCGCGCGGCTGGTCGAAGAACGGCACGATGAGGTTGATGCCCGACGCGAGCGTGCGGTTGTACTTCCCCAGCCGCTCGACCACCATGGTCTGCGCCTGGCGCACGACGATGATCGTGCTGCGCACCACGATGATCGCGAGCAGCGCGATGGCGGCGACCACGATCAACCCGAAATTCATGGCTCAGTCTCCTTTTCAACCACGAGCGTGCTGCCGTCCACCTCGACCACCATCACCCGCATCCCCGGCTCGAGCGGGGCGCCCCCCTCGATCAGGGCGCCGCGCCAGTCCTCCCCCTCGACTTTGACCCGGCCGAGCCGGGTCACCGGGTCGAAGCGCTGCACCACGACGCCCGACTTGCCGACCAGCGCCTCGACGTTGGTGCGGACCTCCATGCCGCGGGCGTGCAGGAACCGCCGCACCAGCACCGGCCGCAGGCCGAACAGGCTCCCCACCGTGGCCGCCGCGAACACCAGGACCTGCCCGAACGGCCCGATCGGCAGGACGCCCGCCAGGCCGGCGGCCAGACACCCGATGGCGACGCTCGCCAGCCAGAACCCGGGGGCGAACATCTCCGCCACGAGCAGCAGCGCGGCCGCCACGATCCAGACCTGCCAGCTCGACACCCGTCCTCCACCGTCAGGGTCGCCAACGCGGGTGGAAATTACCGCCCCGGGGGGCGCCGCGCGAACCGCTGCAACCCTGTGGCCCTTCTATCTATCCACTCTGTGCTGACGATCGTCGCGAAACCCCGACCCGGCGGCGGCGTAAGGCCACCGGTCGTCTTCACACTCCCGAGGAGAGCCTCATGCGCAGTGTGTTCGTCATCGGCTTGGGTATCGCCGTTGCGTCCCCCGCGGCCGCCCAGGCCGGCCAGCGCTACACCGTGGCCGGAGACAACGTCGCGATCTACAACCTCGCGGGCGTGGTGCGGGTGGAGGGCGGGCCCGCGGGGGACGTGGTGGTCGAAGTCACCCGCGGCGGCCGCGACGCCGCCAAGCTGCAGGTCGAGACGGGGTCGATCGGCGAGCGCCAGACGTTGCGCGTGGTGTATCCCGACGACGACGTCGTCTATTCCGTCATGGGCTTCCATGGGAGCACCACGCTGGACGTCCGCGACGACGGCACCTTCAACGGCGATCACCGCTCGTTCGGTCGCGGCCACCGGGTGCGCATCAGCGACGACGGCTCGGGGCTCGACGCCCACGCCGACCTCCGCATCCTGGTTCCCGCCGGACGCCGCATCGCGGTTTACCTCGCGGTCGGCAAAATGACGGCGACCAACGTCGACGGCGAGGTCCGGCTCGACGTCAACTCGGCCGACGTCTCCGCGACCGACATGAAGGGCTCCCTCAACGTGGATGCCGGCTCCGGCGACGTGCGCGTCACCGGCGTCACGGGCGACCTGAACCTCGACACCGGTTCCGGCAACGTGGTGGCGTCCGGCGTGAAGGGGGACGACCTGCTGTTCGACACGGGTTCGGGCGACGTCACGCTGGACCACATCCAGGGCCGCAGCCTCAAGATCGACACCGGGTCGGGCAACGCCGACGCCACCGCCGTGACCGCCGACGATCTCATCATCGACACGGGGTCGGGGGACGTCACGCTCGAGCTGCTGGCGGGTGGCGGCTCGATCGACATCGACACCGGCTCGGGCGGAGTCTCGCTCACCCTGCCGGGCGCGTACGGCGCCGACGTGATCCTCGATACGGGCTCGGGCGAGATCGATCTCGGAGGGATCTCCGTCACGGTGCGGCGGGTGGCGGAGGATCACATCGAAGGGCGCATCGGCGACGGCAAGGGGCGGCTGCATGTGGAGACGGGGAGTGGAGATGTGAGGCTGAAAAAGGCGTAATCTGTCATCGGTAGTCGGTGCTCGGTCGTCGGTCGCTCACAGTGATCGGCGACCTTGCGTCTTTCCGGTCAGCAGTGCGTGCATATGATCACGGGCGGTTTGTGCTGAACCGTACTGTGCGGACCATGCAGGACTTCAAGGATCTGCGAGTCTGGCAGCACGCCCGGGTCGTGGCGCAGTCTGTCTACCAGTACACGCGTGAGTTCCCCGGGACGGAGCGCTACGGTCTAGTGACGCAGATGCGCCGCGCTGCGGTCTCGGTCTGTGCGAACATCGCGGAAGGGTGTGGGAGAAGGACTCGACGTGACCTTCTGCGCTTCCTGTATATTGCCGAAGGGTCAGCGTGTGAGCTCGAGTGCGAGGTGGTCCTGTCCGGGGATCTCGGGTATCTCGACCCCGAGGCGCAGGCAAAGCTTGAATCATCGATCATCGCCGGCAAACGCATGCTTGGCGCTCTCATCCGGCGCGTTCAGAGGATGGCATCCAGTTCGGGTCCACCGATGACCGACCACTGATGACCGAAAACGCAGTTCGTCTAGACAAATGGCTCTGGGCCGCGCGCTTCTTCAAGACCCGCGCGGCGGCCGCCCAGGCCATCGGCGCCGGGCGGGTCGAGGTCAACGGGAGTGCCGCCAAGCCCGCGCGGCCGCTGGCGGTCGGAGACCGGCTCCGGGTGCGCAAGCCGCCCTACGCGTTCATCGTCCGGGTGGTCGCCCTCAGCGCCCAGCGCGGTCCCGCGAAGGTCGCCGCCGGTCTCTACGAAGAGGATCCTGCGGGGAAGGCGGCACGGGAGCGACTCGCGCACCAACTGCGCGTCGCCCCCACGCCGTCCTACGAAGGAAAAGGCCGGCCCACCAAACGCGATCGGCGCGAGCTGGAGCGCCTGCGGGGAGATGAAGCGGACTAGTCCTCAGGACCTGCCCGCTCTCCGTCCCAGGAACCAGCCGAACGCCGCACCCAGCCCGGCGCCGAGCACCGCCATGATCGCGAGCTTCCGCGACGCGCCGAACGGCACGAACCGGGTCTTGTCGCTGGTGATCTCGACCACGCCCACCGGCTTCGCGGCGGCCCCCCCACCCGCTCCTTCGCCCTCTCCCTCCGCCGGCGTCTTGCCGTTCTTGCTCTTCTTCGCGTGGGGCCCGTGGCCGCTGCCCACCCCGAACCCGTACGCCACCTTGGCGACTGGAATGATCGTCTTGCCGTCGCTCGTGATCGGCGTGCCGTACACGGTTTTCACGCTCGCGCTGGTCCGCAGATGCTCGACCGCGCCATCGATCAGCTCTTTTGTGCTCATATCTCGCCTCCTGCAGGGCAGCCTACCCCGCGACGATTGAAGGTGTTGTGAACGGCCGGTGAGGAGGGCATTCTCCTCGAGGTTGGCCCCCCTATGGAGGAGACCCCATGAAATGGCTGGTGTTCATTGTCGCGGTCGTGGTCGGTGTCCCGCTGCTGATGATCCTGGTCGGTTTGGTGCTGCCGCGTGAACACGTGGCCGGCGTGTCCATCGTGTTGCGGCAGCCGGCGGAGAGCGTGTGGAAGGTCGTGCGCGACCTCGGCGGGATGCCGCAGTGGTGGCCCGGGCTGCGCTCGTCGGAGCGGGTGACGGGCCCGGACGGCCGCGAGCGCTGGCGGCAGGTGTCCGGTAGCGGGGCCATGACGATCGTCGTCGAAGAAGAGCAGCCGCCGCGCCGCCTCGTGAGCCGGATCGAGTCGCCGCCCGGCGCGCCGTTCGGCGGAGCCTGGATCTACGAGATCGTCCCGGAGGGTGACGGCAGTCGCGTGACCGTCACCGAGCAGGGCTGGGTCGCCAATCCGCTGTTCCGGTTCCTGTCGCGCTTCGTGTTCGGCCACTACCGGACGCTGGAGAGCTACCAGCGGGCGCTGGGGCGCCGGTTCAACCAGGAGGTCACGCCCGTGCGCCAGGCGGAGTAGGTCGTGAACAAACGAACGGCGGGCCGTCGGCCCGCCGTTCGCGACGATACGTGAAGGCTCGGCTCAGCGCCGCTGCAGTTTGGCGAGCAGGCGCAGCATCTCGAGGTAGAGCCAGATCAGCGTCACCATCAGGCCGAAGGCGGCGTACCACTCCATGAACTTGGGCGCGCCGTGCTCGGCGCCGCGGGCGATGAAGTCGAAGTCCAGCGCCAGGTTCAGCGCGGCGATCACCACGACGACCACGCTGAACGCGATCGCGAACGTCCCGCCGCCGAACACCACCGGGATGGAGATGTGGAAGAACGACAGCACGATCGAGACGAGATAGAACAGCGCGATGCCGCCCGTCGCCGCGAATACGACCATGCGGAACCGGTCCGTCACCTTGATGATGCCCGACCGGTAGAGCACCAGCATCGCGGCCAGGACGGCGAACGTGAGCCCGATCGCCTGGAAGACGATGCCGTGCAGCTGCTGCTCGTACAGCGCCGAGATTCCCCCGAGCGCGAGGCCCTGCGCGGCGGCGTAGACGGGCGCGGCGATCCGTGCCCAGGCCGGCAGGAAGATGCTCACCAGCGCGGCACCCAGCCCCACGATCAGGCCGGTCCACATGTAGGGCATCACCGCGGCGACGTCGAGCGCCTGGTAGTAGCGGGTCCACACCCAGGTGCCCGCACCGACCACCAGCAGCAGCAGAAACGCCGACTTGTTGATGGACCCTTCAACGGTCATCAGCTCGCCGGTGGTCGCCTGCGCGTACTGGCCGGCGCGCTGGAACGCCTTGTCGCTCAATAATGGGTTGGCCATGTCACGTCCTTCAAAGAGTCGAATGTGCACCGCAATATAACGGGGCGGGTCAGCCGCGTGCGATGCGCTCGATCTCGTTGGATTCATAGATGTTGACGCCGCGCGGCGCGCGCAGCGCCACGCGCACCATCGCCTCGGCCACCGTGGCGGCCGCGATGGGTCGATACTTGCGCGCCGGTCCCAGCATCAGGAACGCGCTCCCCTTCATTGCCGCGATCCACGCGCGCTCGCCCGGGCGGTGCTCGGCGCGCTCGCCTACGAGGATCGAGGGGCGGAAGATCTGCCTTCCCTCGAACGGCAGCGCGGCGATCGCGTCCTCCGTTTCGCCCTTGACGCGGGTGTAGAAGAAGGACGAGGCCCGGTTCGCCCCGATCGAGCTGACGAGGAGGAATTGCCGGGCGCCGTGCTCCAGCGATTGGGCGGCGAGACCCACGACGTAGGTGAAATCGACCAGGCGGAACGCCTCCTTGGATCCCGCCTGCTTCATCGTCGTGCCGAGGCAGCAGAAGACGTCGCTGGCGGCGGGGAAGGAGCTGCCTGCGGCGCCGAGCGCGCCGAAATCGAACACCCGCGCTTCGAGGCGGGGATCGCTGTGCGGCAGCGGTCGGCGCACCAGCGCGATGACCCGCTCGTAGGCGGGCTCCCGGAGCAGCCGGGCGAGGCACTGGCTCCCCACCAGACCCGTGGCGCCCGCGATGAGGGCGGTCCTCACAGGTCCTCGAACGCCACGTTGAGGATCGGATAGCTGCGCCAATCGCGGTAATCGAAGTGCCACCACTCGTCGACGTTGCGGGTGAACCCCTCGTCTTCCAGCGCCTGCCGCAGCGTTTCGCGGTGCCAGCGCGCCAGGTCGGTAGTCACGGGGTAGTCGGGATAGGAGCGCTCGGTCGCCTCGTCATAGGTGCCGCCCATGTCGATCGGGTGCCCGGTGCGCAGCTCGTACAGCGTCAGGTCCACGGCGCAGCCGCGGTTGTGCCGCGAGCCGTGGGCCGGGTTGGCGACCATCCAGCGCTGCGGCGGCGGCGTCGCGTCCCAGAACGTCTTGGTGACATACCACGGCCGGTAGCCGTCGTGGATCAGCAGGCCGAATCCGAGCGCCCGGAGGCGGCGCTGCGCGCGCAGCAAGGCCTCGGCAGCGGGGCGCTGCAGGAAGGCGTGGGCGGTCGAGTAGAACACGCTGCCCAGAAAGTTGTTGGTCGTGGCGTACCGGATATCGAAGTGGATCGTCGAATCGAGTGTCGCGAGATCCACCAGCTCCGGGGGACGGAAGCTGCCGCTCTCGGCGGGCGGCGTCGCGACGCGGGCCTCGGCCAGCAGCTCGGCGACCGGGCGCACCGGGGTCACCTTGAGCTGGCCGCCCGACTGCGGCCCGATGGTGCGGCGCGGCAGCGGCACCGTCCCGGCGACGGCGGCCCCGGCCCGGCCGGCGCGCTGGTCGCGAAAGATGAGGCGCTCGGCGGCGTACAGGCTCGTGGCTGGAAACGCAAACACGGAATCTGAAATCCTCGTCAACGCGTCGTCCTCCGTCCAGTTGACCAGCGCGTGCAGCCGGCCGGCACGCTCGAACACGAAGAGTCGCTCGAATCCCCACCCGTATTCTCCCAGCAGTCCGCTCCAGCGCGCCGACGGGGGGGCCGGCTTCGGATTGGGCGTCCGGGCGAAGCTGTCGCCGTCCACGACCACCGCGGCGGGGTGCAGCCGCACCGAGCCGCCGAAGGTCAGCGGGTCGTCGAGGGTGAGGCTGTCGCCCAGCGCTCGCACCCGCGCCGGCATCGCGCTCCCGTCGCGGGCGATGAACAGCTCGCCGGAGCGCTCGAGCAGGTCGATGGTTTGGGGGCCGCGTGCGTAATGTCCCGCCGCCATCCGCGCTGCGCCGGGAGGAAGCGGGCCGGTGACCGGCGGCTCAGGCAGTGGCGCCGCGGCGCGCTGCGCCAGCATGGCGCGCAGGGCGGCGGCGGTCATGCGCTCGGTGACGCGGTTGGCGCCGTCGAGCGTCGTGATCACGACCACGCCGAGCTTGTCGTCGGGCAACGCGGCGAGGGTAGTGGCGAACCCGTAGATCGCGCCGATGTGTCCGACGCGGCGGTGGCCGTCGAAGCGGGATACGAAGAACCCGAGGCCGCTGTCGGCCCACATGCGCTCCAGGGCGGCGTGGGACACGACCGGGTTCGAGTCGGCGAACAGGCTCGCGAGAAAGCGCCCCATGTCGCCGATGGTGGCGTACAGGGCTCCGGCCGGCGCATTGCGGCGGAACGTGGGAGCGGGGAAGCGGCGGCCGTCGAACGCCCACATCGTGCCCACGGCGAGATCGGGCGCCAGCTCCGGCCCGGGATCGAAGAACGCACTGCGGGTCATGCCGAGCGGGACGAGTACCGAGTCTCGCAGGTACCGGGGGAACGGGGACCCCACGGCGCGCTCGAGCGCGTAGCCGGCGGCCTGCAACGCGGCGTTGGAGTACTTGTATCGCGTCCCGGGACGGAACACGAGTGTCGTGCGATTGAGGCTCGCGACTACGGCCGAGAGCGGGGGCGCGGTCGAGTCGAAGAAACTGCCCACCGGCGGCTCGCGCACCAGGCCCGAATGATGGGTCATCATGACGCGCAGGGTGATCGCCCCGCCGAACGGATTCGTGGGATGAAAACCCGGCAGGTAACGCGTGACCGGGGCGTCGAGGTCGATCTTCCCCTGCTCGACGAGCCGCATGAGCGCGATATCGGTGAACAGCTTCGACACCGACCCCACGCGGTAGACGGTGCCGGCCGTGGCCGGCACGCTGTCCCGCGGCCTGGCGAATCCGAACCCGCGGGCCCACACGATGTCGGGGCCGTCCACCAGCACGATGGAGACCGCCGGGAGATCCTTGTCAGCCATCTCGTGGTCGATGAAGCGGGTGAGCAGGGCGGCCGTAGCCCTGTAATCGGCGCGGGCCGGCACCGAATCCTGGGCCCCGAGGCGCGTCGCCACGAGCGCGATCGCGATGGGCAGGCGCAGGACCCGCCTCATCGCCGGAACTCCGACCAGGGGCCCCGCGACTTGCGGAGCAGGATCTCGCCGTGGCCGGGCACGAGGTAATCGGACAGCTCGCCCACGACGCTATAGCCCAGCCGCTCGTACAGCCGGCGGGCGTCGGGATTGAAGGTGGAGACGCACATGAACACGTTGGGACTCTCCCGGAAGATGCGTTCCTCGGCCCACGCGATGAGACGTGTGCCGTGTCCGCGGGCACGGGCATCGGGCCTGACGCAGACGGTCTGGATGTAGCCTGGAAAGGGGCCGCGCAGGTCGAGAACCACGAACCCGGAGATCCGCCCCTCGTCCTCCATCACGTACACTTCCTTCCCGGGATCGCGCAGGTTGGCCGTCGAAGCCTCGAGGGTGCGTCCCAGGGTGATCCACGGCTCCGATTCGGCCATCATGCCGGCGCACGCACCCAGCTCCGCCTCACCCGCGAGCCGCCGGATCGTCCCGGTGCCCGTCATCCTCCTCCTCGTGTGCGGCGCCACAGCCACCAATACAGCAGCACGTTGCCGACGAGCACCAGCGCACCGAGGACGACCTGCGTGCCGCGGGTGAGCCCCTCGGGATAGAGCAGCCGCGTGATGTAATGCTCGATGAACCCGCCGGCGTAGCCTGCCTGCCCGGCGCGGGCGCGCAGCGCGTTCTCCAGCGGGGTGAGCGGGCAGACCCAGCCGCGGAACTCGATCAGTGCGCCCCACGCGAACGCCGGCACGTGCAGCACGGCCCACCAGCGGCTGTGCAGCAGCAGCAGCGCGCCCGCGATGACGAAGAGCACGAACGCGAAGTGCGTGAGCGCCACCAGGTCGGCGAGGATGCGATAGGTCATCGATCTCACCAGGTCGTACCGTCGCGGGTGCGGGGCCAGGTCGCCCTGCCGGGCCGTGGCGGGGCATGGAGTCCGGGCGTAACTTGGCCCGGCCGAGCCGGTTTGGCGAGTTCACCACGAAAGGAACGCCGCGATGCTCCGTCGAGCGCTGCGCTATGCCGCGCTGCCGTTGGCGCTGTGGACCTGCGGGCCGTCGGCCCGCTCCGGGTCGAACACAGCCCTCCCGAGCCCCCGTGCGACCACCACCATGAACATGCTCAGCGCCGCCGAGCAGGCGGCCGGTTGGCGGTTGCTGTTCGACGGCCGGACCACCGACGGCTGGCGCGGCTACAAGAAGACCACCATGCCGGCCGGCTGGCAGGTGGTGGACGGCGCCCTGACGCGCACCGCCGAGGGCGGCGACATCCTCACCACGCAGAAGTTCGGGAACTTCGAGCTCTCGCTCGAATGGAAGGTCGCCCCCGGGGGCAACAGCGGCGTGTTCTATCGGGCGAGCGAGGACGACGAGGCCGTGTACTGGACCGCGCCCGAGATGCAGGTCCTGGACGACGCGCGCCATCCCGACGGGAAGTCGCGCCTCACGGCCGCCGGCGCGGATTACGGGCTGTACGAGGCCCCCGCGGGCATCGTGAAGCCGGCGGGCGAGTGGAACGAGGCGCGCATCCTGGTGAACGGCCGCCACGTGGAGCACTGGCTCAACGGCGTGCGGTTGCTGCAGTACGAGCTGTGGAGCCCCGATTGGGAGGTGCGGGTGCACAACAGCAAGTTCGCGCCGCATCCCCGCTACGGGCGCAACACCGAGGGTTACATCGGGCTGCAGGATCACGGCGACTGGGTCGCCTACCGCAACATCAAGATCCGGGTGCTGCCATGAGCGTACGCGTCCGGTTGTCGGTGATGATGTTCCTCCAGTACTTCATCTGGGGGGCGTGGTTCGTCACCATGGGGACCTACCTCGGGGCGACGCTGCAGTTCAGCGGCAAGGAGGTCGGTTACGCCTACGCGGCGACTGCGATCGCCGCGCTGGTGACGCCGTTCTTCATCGGCATGGTGGCCGACCGGTTCTTCGCCACCGAGAAGCTGCTCGCCGTGCTGCATCTGGTGGGAGCGGCGGTGATGTGGTACGTCTCCACCCGCGTCACGTTCGCCACGTTCTACCCGGCGCTGATCCTGTACGCGCTGTGCTACATGCCGACCCTCTCCCTCACCAACTCGATTTCCTTCCATCATGTCCAGGACCCGGCGCGCGATTTCCCGTTGATCCGCGTGCTCGGGACCATCGGCTGGATCGTGGCGGGGATCATCGTGGGCAAGGTGCTGCACGCCGACGCCCAGGCGGTGCCGATGCGGCTCGCCGCGGGCGCATCGGTGGTGTTGGGGCTGTTTTCGTTCGTGCTCCCCCATACGCCGCCCAAGGCGGCGGGGGCGCCGTTCAACGTGCGCGATGCCTTCGGCCTCGACGCGCTGCAGCTGCTCAGGGACCGGTCGTTCCTGGTGTTCATCCTCGGCTCGTTCCTGCTGTGCATTCCGCTGCAGTTCTACTACGCGTTCGCCAATCCCTTCCTGAACGAGATCCACGCGCCCGATCCCGCGTTCATTCAGACGTTCGGGCAGATGTCGGAGATCGTGTTCATGCTGCTGTTGCCGTTCGCGCTGAAGCGCTACGGCATCAAGGTCATCATGCTGGGCGGCATGCTCGCCTGGGGACTGCGCTACCTCGCCTTCGGGTACGGCGACGCGGGAGCCGGGATGTGGCTGATCTACGCCGGCATCCTGCTGCACGGCGTGTGCTACGACTTCTTCTTCGTGAGCGGCCAGATCTACACCGACGAGCAGGCGGGCGTGAAGATCCGGGCCGCCGCGCAGGGCTTCCTCAACCTCGTCACCAACGGGCTGGGATACCTGATCGGCGCGGTCGTGGTCGCCGGACGGGTCGTGGACGCGTATCGGTTGCCCGACGGGTCGCACGACTGGCGGGGGATCTGGATGGTGCCGGCCCTCGGCGCCCTGGCCATCCTGGTGGTGTTCGCGGTGGTGTTTCGGCCGAGGAGCACAACGGCGAAGGCGACGACGTAAGGAGAAACCCCATGGCTCGGAAGCGCATCTCTCGGAGGCGGTTCGTGGGTGATGTGACCACGGCGGCCGCCTTCACCATCGTGCCGCGCCACGTGCTGGGACGCGGCTTCACGGCGCCCTCGGACAAGCTCAACATCGCCTGCATCGGGTGCGGCGGAAAAGGCCGCAGCGATATCGACGGCGTCGCCGCAGAAAACATCTACGCGCTGTGCGACGTGGACTGGAAGCAGGCGCTCGACGCGTTTCAGCATTACCCCAAGGCGAAGCGCTATCGCGACTACCGCGAGATGCTCGACAAGGACGGCAAGAACATCGACGCCGTCACCGTCTCGATCCCCGATCACTCGCACGCCGCCGCCGGACTGCTGGCGATGAAACTCGGCAAGCACGCCTTCATCCAGAAGCCGCTGGCGCGCACGCTGGGCGAGGTGCGCGCGCTGGAACAGGCGGCCCGCACGGCGAAAGTGGCGACCCAGATGGGAAACCAGGGCCACGCCCACGACGACACGCGCCTGATCCGCGAATGGGTGGAGGCGGGCGCGATCGGCACGGTGCGCGAGGTGCACTTCTGGACCAACCGCCCATGGTGGCCGCAGGGCATCGAGCGACCGCTCGAGGAGTTCTTCGTTCCCGATTCGCTCGACTGGAACCTGTGGCTCGGGCCCGCGGCGGAACGCCCGTACAACCCGGCGTATGCGCCATTCAAGTGGCGCGGCTGGTGGGATTTCGGCACGGGCTCGCTGGGCGATATGGCCTGCCACATCATGGACGCCGCGTTCTGGACGCTCGATCTCGGGTACCCCGCGCGCGTCGTGCCGGAATCCACACCGCGCTTCACCGAGACCGCGCCGGCGACGTCCCGCATCACCTACACCTTCCCGGCCAAGGGGTCGCGTCCCGAGCTGCAGGTGGTGTGGCAGGACGGGGCGCTCTATCCGCCGCGCCCTCCCGAGGTGGCGGAGGACGCCGCCTGGCCGCCCGACGACGGCGGCGGACAACTGTGGATCGGCTCGGGCGGGAAGCTCGTGGCGGGGACGTATGCCGACGACCCGACGCTGCTCGACGCGGCGAAGATGGCCGAGATCACGGCCCATCCGGTGCCGCAGAAGTACCCGCGCTCCAAGGGCGTGTACGACGAGTGGATCGCCGCCTGCAAGGGCGGGCCGCGCGCCGGCTCGGCGTTCGACACCTATTCCGGCCCGTTCACCGAGATGGTCCTGCTCGGCTGCCTCGCGGTACGGCTGGGGCGGGCGCTGGACATCGACCCGGCGACCGGCGCGGTGAAGAACGTGACCGTGCCACCCGAGTTCATCCAGCCGGTCTATCGCCAGGGCTGGAGTCTGTAATGCGTCGCCCGCGACTCCTGT
>DATGDT010000322.1:0-4079 GCA_035310725.1 Gemmatimonadales bacterium | reverse complement strand
GCGCGAGTTCGTCTACGCCCTGAAGGACGTCGGCCTCTCCCCGGCCACCATCCATCGCCAGATCTCGGCCATTCGCGGCTACTTTCGCTTTCTCGTCGGCGAGGGGCATGCCGTCCGCAACCCCAGCGAGCGCCTCGAGTCTCCCAAGCGCTGGCGCACCCTCCCCACTGTGCTCACCGCGCACGAGATCGACCGCCTCCTCGCCGCGCCGACCCCCGACACCCCCCTCGGCATCCGCGACCGCGCGTTGCTCGAGTTCGCCTATGCCACCGGGGCGCGCGTCTCCGAGGTCGTCGGGGTCAGCCTCCAGGACGTCCTGTACGAGGAGGGCCTGGCTCGGCTCTTCGGCAAGGGATCCAAGCAGCGTCTCGTCCCCGTGGGTCGGCGCGCGCTCGGCGCCGTGGCGCTCTACGCGCGGGAGATCCGGCCCGGTCTCGACCGCGGCAAGTCCCGCGGCATCCTGTTTCTCAACGCCCGCGGCACCCCACTGAGCCGCGTCGGGGCCTGGGGCGTCATTCGGCAGGCGGCCAGGCGCGCCGGCATCGCCAAGCGCGTGTCACCCCATACCCTGCGCCACACCTTCGCCACCCATCTCCTCGAGGGTGGGGCCGATCTGCGCGCGGTGCAGGAGATGCTCGGCCATGCCGACTTGGCCACGACCCAGCTGTACACCCATGTGGACCGCGACTATTTGCGCTCCGTCCACCGCCAGTTTCATCCCCGGGCGTGAGCCTGCTTGCACGGAGCGCGCGGAACCCGTCTCTTGGTCCCAGCGTTTGACCGACACAACGACTTGGAGGATCACGTGCTGAGCGACTATCTGGTGGGTGCGATCGTGCGGGACCTGAAGGCGCTGGGGCGTGAGGTCGAGGCCTATCCCGACGATGCCAGCCTGTGGAAAACGCCGCCGGGCATCGCCAATTCAGGCGGCACCCTGGCGCTCCATCTGTGCGGCAACGTCCAGCACTTCTTCGGCGCCGTACTCGGTGGGAGCGGGTACGTCCGGGACCGGGCCGCCGAATTCAACCGGCGTGATGTCCCGCGCAGCGAGATCGCGGCGCAGATCCAGGCGGCCATCGCCGCCGCCGAGCTGGGCCTGGCCAAGGCCGGCGATGCCGTGATGGCGCGTGACTATCCCGAGCAGATCGCGGGCCACACCGTCGTCACCGGTGAGTGGCTCGTCCATCTCGTGGCTCATCTCGGGTACCATCTCGGGCAGGTCGACTACCATCGGCGACTCGTGACGGGGAAGGGCGAGACCGTGAGGGCCATGGCGGCACCGGAGCTACGGACGGCTCGGAAACAATAAAGGGGACGAGAGACGAGGGACGGGGGACGGGTTAATGCAAAAGGGACGGGGGACGATGGACGAGGGACGGGTTACGGCGTAGTCAGCGCCACGCTCTCGATCCGCACCAGGCCGAGGGGCGTGTAGTACTTCCAGTCCGGCTTCAAGCCGATGTCGCGGATTTCCACGCGCAGGCGGCGCAGCGTCCCGTCCGCGTCGCGGCAGAACCAGGTGAACTTCACGTTTTCGACCCACTGGCCTCGGTCCCAGGGCAGGCGGGACAATGCCAGGGCGCGGCGTTTGTCCTTGCCGCGCAGCCACTTCTGGCACGTTGTGTTGGAGTCCGCACCCTGCACGGTCGCGTCCGTCGAATCGGCGCAGACGTCATTGAACTCGTGGAACTCCACGTGGTACTGGACCGGGGTGATGCCTGAGACCGCGACGGTGGGCGAATCCAGTGGCTCCCCCGATTCTCCGCCGAGCTGGTAGTGGTACCATTTGAATACTTCTTCGATCGACGCCGCGATCCGGTACAGGTGCACCGTGTCCGTTTCGCGGGACAGATGCAACAGCGCTTCCCCCTTCGTATCGTGGCGTGAGCCCGGGATCACGGGGATCTGTGCGAGCGATTCCGGTGTTTGGGCCAGCAGCAGGCGGGCGGCCATCGTGGCAGCGGTGGCCAGGGTGTACAGACGGGCGTTGGGCATGGTCGTGCGACCACGATAACGTTTCGTCCCACCCATCGCCACCGCGTTTTTTTGCCATTGCCTCCCTCTCGACCCGCACTAGAGTGAGGGATGACCGTTTCCGGCCCTCCTCTCGCCCCCCCGCGCGAGTCGCGCGATCCCAAGCTCCTCACCCGGGTGCGTTTCGCCTTGCGGCTGCGACACTACAGCCGGCGGACCGAGCAGGCCTATGTGCGGTGGATCCAGCTCTACGTCCGGTTTCACGCCCTGCGCCATCCCGCGGAGCTTGGCAGCGCCGAAGTCTCCGCGTTCCTCACCGACCTCGCCGTCAGGCGCCGGGTCAGTGCGTCCACCCAGAACCAGGCGCTGGCGGCGCTCCTCTTCCTGTACGGAGAGGTCCTGGGCAGCAAAGTCGCGTGGATTGCCGACCTCGTGCGGGCCAAGCAGCCGAGACGCATGCCCGTCGTCCTCACGAGGGACGAAGTCCGCGCCGTCCTCGCGCAGATGCACGGCGTGCCCCAGCTCGTCGCGCGGCTCCTGTACGGCACCGGCATGCGCCTCCTCGAGGTGTTGCAGCTGAGGGTGAAGGACATCGATTTCGGACTCAACGAGATCGCGGTGCGAGGCGGCAAGGGAGAGAAGGACCGGGTCACCGTCCTGCCTGCCTCTCTCACTTCGGCGCTGCGCGTTCACCTCGAGGCCGTCCGCCGTCTTCACGACCGGGCGATCGCGGCTGGGGCAGGGGTCGTCGAGCTCCCTGGGGCCCTGGCTGCCAAGTATCCAGGGGCGGGCCGAGAGTGGGCGTGGCAGTGGGTGTTCCCGGCTGCCCGGGGAGAGGGCCACCCTCGCCAGCATCTCCACCCTACCGTCATCCAGCGGGCCTTCCGGCAGGCTGTCCGTGCGAGCGGGGTCGCGAAGCCTGCCCACTGCCACACCCTGCGCCATTCCTTTGCGACCCATCTCCTTGAGTCCGGCTACGATATCCGGACCGTTCAGGAGCTCCTGGGGCACCGCGATCTGCGGACCACGATGATCTACACCCACGTCCTCAACCGTGGCGGTCTTGGCGTGCGGAGCCCGGCGGACACCCTCTGAGGAGCCGGGGGCGTTCACACCTTACCGAGCGCCCCCTCGCAGCACTTGGCGCGCGGGGCCTCCGGCGCCGAAGTCCCCTAACTCTCAGACGGGGTGTCGCTTAGGTGCTAGGACCTCAGGTAGGTTCTCAGCGCTATACGGGACAACGTTCGCAACGGAGGTTGATATTACGGGGCGTTTGGCCCTCTTATATGCAGTCTAATTTCCGTTAGGCTGCGCGTCATTCACGACCGTCGATGACCTACAACTCGCCTTCTCCTAGCCTTAGCTCCTGTTTCCACCTCCTCCCAATCTTGGGATGCCTCGCCTTTCCTGCCTGCAAGGCCCCGAAACCGTCCACGAGGCACATCACGTTTGCTGAGCCGGCAGCTGGGATCGCAGAGGGGCCACGACCTCATCTCCAAGGGGCAGCTTGGTGCCTGAGCTACGAACCGGACACAGTCGAGATTGCGGGAACGCTTCAGCGACTGACTTATCCCGGTCGTCCAAACTATGAGAGTATCGCTAAAGGCGATGAGCCCGAGACAGGCTTCTATCTCATCCTGGCTAAGCCGGTCTGCACCCGGGGGGATTCGCTGTCTTCTGACGCCTACCCGATCGAGCGCGTTGATACCGTGCAAATAGTGCTGGACTCGGCCGGATATGCCCAGCTCCGTCCATCTCTGGGCCAGAACTTGAGTCTTTCAGGAACTCTATTTCCTGCCCAAACCGGCCATCATCACGCCCCGCTACTGCTTCAAGTACTGGGGCAATATTGACCTGTACAAGACGCGCAGCCTAACATGCGCTTGAAGCTGTCGGGCCGGGGCGGCCGCTTGGTAGGGAAGACGTCCCTCTTGATTGCGGCCGCCCCGGCCCGCAGCTTAAGCGCAACCCGTTAGACAGCTGCACTACCTTCGTCCGATACTCTCCGCGATATTGCTCCGTGCTGTGCGGGTGGTCCGGTTCACCGCCCGGAGGCTGGCGCAATGTGGGTTCAACTCCCACCTCGCAGGGGCTCCAGACCGGGG
>DATGDT010000321.1:0-2693 GCA_035310725.1 Gemmatimonadales bacterium | reverse complement strand
CGCCCGATCGCGCCAGTCGAGATAATTGGCCGGATTGACGACGTTGGTTCCCTGGTCGCGCGCCGCGAACCGTTCCCACACGAGCACGAGGCGGCTCGGGTCCTGAAACGTCAGGGGACGCAGCAGCACGGCGTCGACCACGCTGAAGATCGCCGTCGTGGCCCCGATGCCCAGCGCGAGCGTCACGACCGACGCGAACGTGAACCCCGGACTGTGCACCAGCCGGCGCAGGGCGTGACGGAGATCTTGCACCAGAGTTTCCATTGAGCCTCCTGGCAGTGGCCAGTGGTCGGTGGCGAGTGGTCAGTAACTAATCCACTGGCCACCGACCACTGATCACATCATTCCGTTCGCAACGCCACCATCGGGTCCACGCGCGTCGCACGCCGCGCCGGGATGTAACAAGTCACGAGGACGACGGTGACGAGCAGCAGCGTGACGCCGGCGTAGGTCAGGGGGTCGGTCGGGCTCACGCCGTAGAGCAGTCTCTCCATCGCGCGGGTCGCCCCGAGGGCTGCGAGCAGACCGATACCGGCGCCGAGCGCGCCGAGGCCCACTCCCTCCCGAAGCACCAGGCGGAGGATGTCGAGCGGCTTCGCGCCGAGGGCGATGCGCACGCCCAGCTCCCGGTCCCGCTGCGTCACGAGGTAGGACATCACGCCGTAGATGCCGATCACGGCGATCACCAGGGCGAGCGCGGCGAATGCTCCGAGCAGCGAGCCGGCGTAGCGTGTGCGGGCCACCGAGGCGCCCACCAGCTCGCGCAGCGTGATCACGCGCGAGATCGGGACGTCCGGATCGAGGGTGCGGATCACGGCGCGTGCCGGGGCGAGGAGGGTGGTAGGATCGCCCGCGGCACGGAGCACCAGCGCCATGGCGGCGGAGGGGGACTGGGCCGCGAGGACATAGACGTCCGGCCGGGGTGGCGCGCCGAGCCCGAGGTCCCGGACGTCGCCCACGACGCCGACGATCGTGCAGGGGGGAGCCGTCGGGTTGGGTCCGAGCCGCACGCGCTGTCCCACCGCGGTGGCGCCGGGGAAGTACAGACTCGCGAAGGTCCGGCTCACGAGCACGGGGCGCGTTGAATCACTCCGGTCGGGCTGCTCGAAGAATCGACCCGCAACGAGCGGAATGCCCATGGCCGCGAAGTAGCCGGGGGTGACGCTGCGATACTCGGCCTCGGGGGGCGGCCCCTCGGTCGGCGCGCGCGATACGAAGCGCAGCCCCGTCGTCGGGCCGGTCGTCCCGAAGGGGAGCACGCTGATCGCGCCGACGGCCTGCACACCAGGCAAGGCGGCGAGCCGCTCCGTGAGCTGGTCGTAGAACCCGATCGTGGCGAGCGGGTTCTGATAGCGCGGCCCTCCCACCCGCACACCGATTGTCACCGCACGGTCGACCTGCACGCCCGGATCGACGTCGAGCAAACGGCGCAACGTGCGGACCATCAGGCCGGCCCCGACGAGCAGCACGACCGCAAGAGCGACCTGGGAAACGAGGAGCGCGGCCCGCGCGCGCCGCCGCTCCCGCCCGCCCGCCGAACCACGTCCGCTCTCGTTCAGCGCGGCGGTGAGCTGCGGCCGGATCGCGTGCAACGCGGGTACCACGCCGACCGCCACGCCGGTGACGAGGCCAGCGCCGGCGGCGAACAGCAGCACCGGCCAGCGTAACCCGACTTCGGTGATGCGGGGCACGTCGGTGGCGCCGAGCTGCCGCAGCCACTCGATCCCCCAGGCGGCCAGGGCCAGTCCGCCGAGCGCGCCGAGCGTCGCCAGCAGGATGCTCTCGGTCAGGAGTTGCCGGGCCAGCCGCTGGCGACCGGCGCCGAGTGCCGCGCGCACCGCCATTTCCCGGCTCCGGCCCGCGGCTCGGGCGAGCAGCAGGTTGGCGACGTTGGCGCAGGCGATGAGCAACACGAAGGCGACCGCGCCCAGCAGGACCAGCAGGACAGGGCGCACATCGCCGATGACTGCCTGCTGCACCGGGAGCACCGTGATGCCGACACCCGCGTTGGTCTCCGGCTGGGCGGCCGCGATCCGTCCGGCGATCGTCGTCAGCTCGGCGTTCAGACGGGGCAACGACACGCCGGGCTTCAGGCGGCCCACCAGGCTCAGGAAGCGCACGGCCCGCAGCTGAGACGTCCGTTCATCGAGCCCGAGGGGGGCGATCAAGTCCCCGCTCCAGGTGGGCAACGCGAACCCGGGCGGCATGACGCCGACGACGGTGTAGGGCTCCCCTCCGAGCGTCACGCTCCGCCCCACGGCGCCGCTATCGGCGCCCAAGCGGCTGCGCCAGAATCCGTCGCTGACGACGACGACGTTCGGGCCACCCGGGCGATCATCCGCGGGCAGCAGCGTGCGTCCCAACCGGGCTGCGACTCCCAGCGTGGGGAACAGGTCCGCGCTGACCCGCAGCAGGCGCAGCTGCTCGGGCTCGCCCACGCCGGTGAGATTGACCGTCGAGTACGGGTAAATCGCACCGAGCGACTCGAACGACTCGGTCTGCGCCCGCAGGTCCGTGTAGTTCGCCGGCGCGAACGGGCTGCGGGGCGCGCCTTCCTGCGGGTGATTCTCCCACAGCATCACCAGCCGATCGGGGGCGCGGTAGGGGAGTGAGCGCAGCAGGACGCCCTCCACCACGGAAAAGATCGCCGCGTTCGCGCCGATCCCGAGCGCGAGGGTGAGGACGGCGCTGAC
>DATGDT010000320.1:0-1521 GCA_035310725.1 Gemmatimonadales bacterium | reverse complement strand
GTCGAGGAACGACTCCTTGAGCTCGTCCTCGATGAGGCGCGGCAGGATGCGTTCTCTCGCGTTGGGTGCGGTCATAGGGAGCCGTCAGCTTTCAGCGGTGAGCCGTCAGCTGGTATAGTAGATGTGGTTGAAATGCGTCGTCGTAAGTGGCTGGAAAGTAATTACTTAGATGCCAAAACGCAACGCTGTGGCGGCGCGCCGAGGTGGGCTATTTTGTGGCGTGCCACGGCTCTTGATGACCCTGGGTCGCGCCCTCCGGTTGCGCTGTCCGCGCTGCGGAGGGAGAGGCCTGTTCGAGTCGTGGCTGCGACCCAAGCCTTCCTGCCCGACCTGCGGTCAGCCGATCGAGCGGCCGGAAGAGGGCTACTGGCTGGGCGCGCTGCTCGTCAATCTGGTCGTCGCCGAACTGCTGCCGCTCGGGGTCGTGGTGGCGGTGCTGCTCGCGACCTGGCCGCATCCGCCCTGGGATCTGCTGCTCTACGGAGGTGCGGCGCTCGCTGTCGTCTCGCCGTTCGTGTTCTATCCATTCTCCAAGCTCGCGTGGCTGGCCGTGGACCTCTACATCCAGCCCACGATCGACCGGACTTAGGGACTTCATCTGCGGTTCATTCGCAATTCAGATGTTGTGGGATACGCTGGCAGCGTCCGGCATTCCCGTGCCCGCATCGCGCCTCGTTGCCCGGGAGGCTAGCGTGTCCCGCCGATCCCCCATGATTCCACGTCGCGATTTTCTCCGGACCTCGGCAGGGATCGCCCTCCTCCCGTGGGCGTCACGCGGTCTCCGCATCCCCTCGACTCTCCGGCGGAGCCGAGTTGTCGTGGTCCGTACCTCGGATCGCCGGAAAGGGGTCACCGAGGCCCTCCGGTTGTTCGCGCCCGACGGGATCGCGGGCAAACGGGTGGTGCTCAAACCGAACTTCAACAGCGCCGACCCCGCCCCGGCCTCGACCCACCCGGACACGCTCGGCCAGCTGGTCACCGAGCTGTACGACCGGGGCGCCCGGACCGTGACGTTGGGCGAGTCGAGCGGGCCGTCCGGGACGCGTCGCGTCCTGGAGCAGTACGGCGTCCTCGACCTCGCCACCGCCCTGCGCTTCGACGTCGTCAACCTGGACGAGCTGCCCGACGCGGACTGGATACCCTTCGACGCCAGAGGAACCCACTGGCCGGAAGGGTACCACCTGCCGCGCCTCGTCACCGACGCCGAGTACCTGGTCTCCACCTGCTGCCTCAAGACGCACGGTTATGGCGGGGTGTTCACCATGTCGCTCAAGCTGGCCGTCGGGCTCACGCCCAGGTCGCTCCGCCGCTCGATGCATCGCTCGCCGGACATGCGCCGCATGATCGCGGAACTCAATGCCGGTTACCGACCGCGGCTCATAGTGCTCGACGGGGTCTCCGCCTTTACTGACGGTGGCCCCTCGAGCGGCGAGTTGAAGGACGGGAACGTCGTGATCGTGGGTGACGACCGCGTTGCGGTAGACGCCGTTGGGCTCGCGGTGTTGAAGGACTTGGGCGCCA
>DATGDT010000319.1:0-1728 GCA_035310725.1 Gemmatimonadales bacterium | reverse complement strand
CGCGAACCGGCCGGTGTCGGCCAGCTGGACGTCCAGCATGACGAGGTCGTACGGCGTCCCGGCTCGCGCCGCGCGGCGCAGCGCATCGACAGCCGCCTCGGCCCGGGGTGACTCGTGGACCGCGACGCCTTCCGCCGCCAGGATATCCCGGAGGACGCGGCGATTGGTCTCGTTGTCGTCCGCGACCAGCACGCGCCGTCCGCCGAGGGAGGTGGCCGAACCCGGCGCCGCCGCGGCCGGAGCAGCAAGGACCGGAAAGGACAGGGTGAAGCGAAACTCGCTGCCGCGGCCGAGTTCGCTCGTGAGGGCGAGTTGTCCGCCCATGAGGGCGACCAGCCGTCGTGAAATGGCGAGTCCGAGACCCGTGCCGCCATAGCGGCGCGAGGTCGAGACGTCGGCCTGGGTGAATTCCTGGAAGATGGTCGCCTGGTGCGCGGGCGCGATGCCGATCCCCGTATCGCGCACGCGGAACTGCAGCTCCGCCGCAGGGGTCCCGTTCCCCCCGGCGACGATGGCGGCGCCCACGTCGATCCGGCCGTCGTCGGTGAATTTGATGGCATTGCCGATCAGATTGGTGAGCACCTGTCGCAGGCGGGTGGGATCTCCCATCACGAGATGCGGCACTTCCGGGGAGACATCGACGACGAGCTCGAGATGCTTCTCGCGTGCGCGGACCGCGAGCAGGGCGGCGGTGGCGTGGACGACCTTCGGCAGATCGAACGGGATCGATTCCAGCTCGAGGTGCTCTCCCTCGATCTTCGAGTAGTCGAGGATGTCGTTCAGGATGGTCAGGAGCGCCTCGGACGAGGAGCGCACGAGCTCCAATCCACCCCGCTGCTCCTCGGTGAGCTCCGTGTCCAGCACGAGCTCGACGAATCCCAGGACGGCATTCATCGGGGTGCGAATCTCGTGACTCATGTTGGCGAGGAAGGCGCTCCGCGCCCGTGCCGCGTGCTCCGCCGCATCCCGCGCTTCCCGGACGGCCGCCTCCGCCCGGCGCCGCTCGGTGATGTCCTCGTACAACACGACGAGGTCGCCGCTCGTCGAGCCGGTGAGCCGCGCGGCCGTGATGCGGACGGGGATCAGCCGGCCGTCCTTGCCGCGTCGCTCGACCTCCGTCGCCACCCGCTCGCCCTGGCGCACCCGCGCCGTCAGCCGGGCGGCGCTCACGCGCTCGGCCGGCGGGACGAGGAGCTCGTCCAGCTCACGGTCGATCATCTCCTCCGTCGCGTACCCGAACAGCGCCTTGCACTGCGGGTTCACGCCGCGAATGCGTCCCCCCCCATCCACGATCGCGATCGCCACGGGCGCGCTCGCGAGCAGCGTGGTGAGGTAGCCGTGCTGGCGGGCCAGCTGTTCGCCGGACAGCTCCAGCAGCGCGGTCGCGCGAATCCGCTCCATGAAGGTGCGATGGGCGCTCGCATGGACCCGGTCCATCCCCCAGGCGAACATCGCGATGAGGGCGATCGCGATGATCTCGGGGCGCGCGTGTCCCTTGACGAGAATCCCCACCGGGAGCGGAGCCAGCATGGTGAGCAACAGGTAGCGGAAGCTGCGGCGGTCGCCCACCAGCGTGCTCGTCGCCCCGGCCACCAGTCCCGCGATGACCACCAGGGCGAGCACCACCTCGTGGAGCTCGAGCGCCGGGGTCGCCACGGCGGTCCCGAACCCCCAGGCGAGTCCGACGCCGGAGACGGTGAGCCGCACTCCACGCACGGCTTCTTCGGG
>DATGDT010000318.1:0-12167 GCA_035310725.1 Gemmatimonadales bacterium | reverse complement strand
CCTCGAAGGCGAGAAAGACAAACTCCTCCGCCTCGACCAGATCCTGCACCAGCGCGTCATCGGCCAGGACGAAGCCGTGCAGGCCGTCTCCGACGCCGTCATCCGCGCCCGATCCGGCCTCAAGGATCCCAAGCGGCCCATCGGCTCCTTCGTGTTCAGCGGTCCGACCGGCGTCGGCAAGACCGAGCTGGCGCGCGCGCTGGCCCGCTTCCTGTTCGCCGACGCCACCGCGCTGATTCGCGTGGACATGTCGGAGTACATGGAGAAGTTCTCCGTGAGCCGACTCATCGGTGCGCCTCCGGGGTACGTGGGGTACGAGGATTCGGGCGCGCTCACCAAGGCGGTGCGCCGGAAACCGTACTCGGTGGTGCTGCTGGACGAGATCGAGAAGGCGCACCCGGATGTCTTCAACATCCTGCTGCAGGTGCTGGATGAGGGGCATATGACGGATAACTACGGTCGCGTGATCGACTTCAAGAACACGGTCGTGATCATGACGTCGAACGTCGGCGCCCGCGACATGCTCAAGGGCCGGACGCTGGGATTCGCCCAGGGAGACACCAAGGGCGACTTCGAGCGCATGGCGGAGAAGGTGAAGGAGGAGATCGGCAAGGTGTTCAACCCCGAGTTCCTCAACCGCCTGGACGACGTGATCGTGTTCCACCCGCTGACGCGCGATCACATCGCACAGATCGTGACCATCATCCTGCGCGACGTGCAGAAGCGCCTGGGCGAGGAAGAGCTCACGCTCCGGCTCACGCCGGCCGCGAACGACTTCCTCGTGGATCACGGCTACGACGAGCACTACGGCGCCCGGCCCCTGAAGCGCGCGGTGCAGAAGTACGTCGAGGATCCGCTGTCGGAGAAGATCCTGGTCGGCGAGTTCGCGCGGGGCGACGAGATCGAGGTCGACGTGGCCCCTGACAAGGAGCGCCTGGCGTTCCGGGCGCTCTCCGGCTCGAAGGCGTGATTCGCCGGCTCCTTCCGTCGGTCGCCGTTCTCGCGGTCCTCGTGGTGCCGTCCCGGGCCTCCGCCCAGGACCAGGCCCCCGGCGGCCGTCCGGATTCGGTGATCGTAGCGGGCCAGCGGCGCGTCGGCACGGCCGTCATCCTGCAGACCGCCGGGCTCGTGCCCGGCCGGTTCGTCACCTATCGCGACATCCAGCGGGCGATCCGGGCGCTCTATGCGACCGGCCAGTTCGACGACGTCCGGATCGATCAGGATACGACCAACGACGTGCAGCGCCTCACGATCCGCGTGCGCGAGCGGCCCATCCTGCAGCACTGGACGGTGCGCGGTGTCTCGCGGCTGGGTGAGGGAGCGGTGCGCTCGAAGATCGTGCTGTCGGAAGGCCGGCCGTACGACCCCGCCGCAGTGGCGCGGGCGCGGGGCCGGATCGATTCGCTGTACCGCGCCCGCGGCTACTATCTCGCCGACGTAAAGACGATCCCCGTCTACGAGGCCGACTCCTCCCGCGTGCGCCTCGTGTTCGACATCACCGAAGGACGCCGGGTCGCCATCGCGCGCGTGAGCGTCGAGGGCAACACGCACTATGCGGACGCGGAGATCGTCGCCCACATGTCCACCCGTCCGGAAGGCTTCTGGTGGTGGCGCAAGGGCGAATACGACGACGAGAAGCTGCGGGCCGACATGCAGGAGCGGCTGCCCAAGTTCTACGGCGAGCACGGCTTCGTGGACTTTCAGGTGCTGGACGACACGTTGCTGGTGAACGACTCGAGCGGCAAGGCCGAGCTCGTGCTCCGCGTGAGCGAGGGCGAGCCGTATCACGTCGGCACGTTCGAAATCGTCGGCAACCGGCGGTTCTCCACCGACGATCTGCGGCAGCTCTACCCCTTCAAGGGGGAGCAGCGCACCGGCCTGCTGGGCTTGGGCGGGGTGGCCCGCGGACCGGCCGTGTTCAGCGCCGCCCGCTGGGAGGACGCGACGACCGGGCTGTACGCGCTGTATCACAACGAGGGATACATCTACACGCAGGTGCGGCCCGACGTGATTCGCCGCACCGGCGCCGACCGCAAACCGGTCGTGGACCTTCGCTGGGTGATCAACGAGGGTCAGCCGGCCATCGTCAATAAGGTCGAGATCGTCGGCAACGACGTCACGCACGAGCGCGTGATTCGGGATCAGATCGTGCTGCTGCCGGGCGACGTGTTCCGCCAGGACGCGCTGCTCCGCTCCTATCAGAACATTTCGAACCTCGGGTTCTTCAATCAGCCGCTGCCGCCGCCGGAGACGCCGCAGGCGAACGACCAGGGCGACATCGACGTGGTGTTCCACGTGAGCGAGAAGCACACGGGGAACGTCAACTTCGGCGCGTCCGTGGGCCAGGGCACCGGGCTGGGCGGGTTTCTCGGACTGGAGGAGCCCAATCTCTTCGGGCAGGGCAAGCGCGGCCGGTTCCAGTGGCAGTTCGGCAAGAACATCAACGACTTCGACGTGTCGTTCACGGATCCGGGCATCCGGGAATCGCGCATCTCGGGGACGATCGACGCGCACAACACGCGGTTGCGCTACAACATCGCCGACCTGGGCCAGGTGCGGCGCCGCGGGGCCAGCGTGCAGTTCGGCTTCCCGGCGTTCCACGACCGGTACGCCCGCCTGTTCGTCTCCTACGGGCTGGATCAACAGACGGTGACGGGCTCGGCTTCCAACGTGGCCTTCAGCCAGGTGTTCAACTGCCGCAACTGCGTGCGCTCCACGCTGGGCGTGTCGGTGCTGCGCGACAACCGCATCAACCTGCCGTTCCCCACCGGCGGGACCATGGCATCGGTCGGGCTGTCGCACAGCGGCGGGGTGCTGGGAGGCGACGGCAACTTCCAGCGGCTGGACCTCGAGGGGCACTGGTACGCGCCGCTCGCCCAGCTCGGGAAGTCGAGCAATCCGATGCCGGTTGTGCTGGGGTTGTCGAGCCGCTCGGGCCTCGTGTTCGGCAACTCGCCGTTCTTCGATCAGCTGTTCAGCCTGGGCGGCACGCAATACGGCATTCCGCTGCGCGGCTACGACGAGTTCTCGATCACTCCCCAGGGATACGACCCCCTCGCGAGCACACGCGGCGCCGCCCCCACGGCCTTCGGGAAGGCCTACTTCCTCATGACCGGGGAGGTAGGGCTGCGGCTGTCGCAGATGTTCTACGTGAACGCGTTCTACGACGCGGGGAACCTGTGGGCCCGCGCGGTGGACTGGAACCCCACCCGGTTGTTCCGGGGCGCGGGAATCGGTCTCGACGTCATCTCCCCCCTCGGACCGCTGGGACTGGACTGGGCCTACGGCTTCGACAAGGTCGATGCCACGGGCCGGCCGGCCCCGGGCTGGAAACTGCACTTCAAACTCGGCAACTTCTTCTGATGCCCCTTTTCTACGGAGTGGTTATGCGGCGGGTAGTGTTCGTGTGTCTGGCGGTCGGTGGCGTGATACCGGCGGCGGCTCAAAATCCTCCTGCCGCGGCCCGACCGGGCGCGCAGGCCCCGGCCGGACAGCGGCTGGCCTTCATCAGCTCCAGGACGATTCTCGACAGCACGCCCGGCTACGCCGCCGCGGAGTCGACGTTCTACCGCGAGTTCCAGGGCATGCGCGACGAGGTGCAGAAGCTGCAGCAGCAGCTCGACTCGGCTGTGCAGGCGTTCGATCAGGCCTCGATCGCCCTCTCCCCGGCCGCCAAGGACGCCAAGCGGCGGGAGCTGGCGCAGATGCAGGATCGCATGACGCGGCGCTCCTCGTCGCTCGATTCGCTGGCGCGCGCGCGCAACCAGGAGCTGCTCGGGCCGTTCCAGGCGCGGATCAACCTCATCATCCAGGGGATCCGGGCCGAAGGGAACTACGCCTTCATCTTCGACGGCGACGCGCAGGGCACCGGCATCATCGCGGCCGACCCCGCGCTGAACCTGACGTCGAAGGTCATCGGTCGGCTGCGGCAGTCCCCCTGAACGGCGAGGGGGCGCTGAGCGCCGCGCCCCGACGTACGCTGTCGGCCGCGGACGTCGCGGCGCTCACGGGGGGCCGCCTCATCGGCTCCCCGGACGTCACGGTCGCCGCGATCGCGCCCCTGGAGCGGGCCGGTCCCGGCGATCTCTCGTTTCTTGCCAGTGCCCGCTATCTCCCCTACTTTGAGCGGTCGCGCGCCGCCATCGTGCTCTGTGCCGAAGCGTTCGCGGCGGAGTCCGCCGGCCCCGCCACCCGTATCATCGTACCGGATCCGCATGCCGCGCTGGTGCATGTGCTCGGCGCGCTCTATCCGCCCCCGGCGTGGACCCCCGGCGTGCACCCGACGGTGGTGGTCGGGCCGGGGACGACCTGGCTCGATCCGGTGGCGATCGGTCCCCACGCGGTGCTGGGGCGGGGGGTCCGGCTGGGACGCAACGTCCGCGTCGGCGCACAGTGCGTCATCGGCGACGGTGTCACGATCGGCGACGACTCGGAGCTGAAGCCGCAGGTCACCTGCTACGCCGGCACGACGGTCGGCCGGCGGGCGTTGCTGCACAGCGGCGTGCGCCTCGGCGGCGACGGCTTCGGCTTCCTGCCCGGGCGCGACGGCGCGCCGCATCGCAAGATCCCTCACGTGGGGCAGTGCGTGATCGGCGACGACGTGGAAATCGGGACCAACAGCTGCGTGGATCGGGGCAGCGTGGACGACACGGTGATCGGCGACGGCACCAAGATCGACAACCTCGTGCACATCGCGCACAACGTGCACGTCGGCAAGCGCTGCCTCATCATGGCGCTGGCGGGAATCGCGGGTTCGAGCCGAGTCGAAGACGACGTCATCATCGCGGGCCAGGTCGGGATCTCCGATCACGTGACGATCGGCCGGGGCACCCGCGTCCTGGTGCAGGGCGGCGTCATCGGCGACATCCCTCCCGGCGGCACGTATTGGGGGACGCCCGCACGGCCGCATCGCGAGGTGCTGCGCGCCCAGGCGGCCCTGTACCGCCTCGGGGCCCGTCCCACGGCACCGGACACGCCCACCGAGCCCGGCCATGGCGACTCCCGCTAAGCGGCGCGGCATCGCCCAGGAGTCGGCGGTCACCGGCACCGGGCTGCACACCGGCGCGGCGACGCGGGCCACGTTCCGTCCCGGCGAGGCTGGACGGGGCGTCGTATTCCGCCGGACCGACCTGGAGGGCGCGCCGGAGGTCCCCGCCCGGCTGTCGGAGGTCGAGGCCGTCGAGCGGCGGACGGCGATCGGCCACGGCGCGGCCACGATCCACACGGTGGAGCATCTGCTGGCGGCCGTGGCGGCCCACGAGATCGACGATCTCCTCATCGAGCTCACCGGCCCCGAGCCGCCGATCCTGGACGGGAGCGTGGGTCCGTACTTCGCCGCGCTCGCCGAGGCTCATCCGGTGGAGGTGGAGGGGGAGCCGACGGTGCTCACGGTGCAGGCCCCCTTCACCGTGACCGAGGGCGACGCGAGCTATCTCGTCGCCCCGAGCAAACGTCTGCAGTTGACGGTGACGATCGAGTTCCCGCACCCGCTCATCGGACGCCAGGTGGGGAGCTACGACGTGACGGCGGAGACGTTCGCCCGGGATCTCGCCCCGGCTCGCACCTTCGGATTCACGAGCGAAGTGGCGGCCCTGCAGGCGAAGGGCCTGATCAAGGGCGCCTCGACGGCGAGCGCCATCGTGCTGGACGAGCGGGGCGTGGTGAACGGCGGGCAGCTGCGCTGGCCCGACGAATTCGTGCGTCACAAGGCGGCCGACATCCTGGGCGACCTGGCCCTGACGGGCGGACGGGTGCGGGCGCATATCGTGGCGACGAAGCCCAGCCACGGCGGCAACGTGGCGCTGGCGCGGGCCCTCGCCCGCGCCGCCAAGCGCAGCGGCGTACCGGCGATGGACATCGGACGCATCATGGACGTCCTGCCGCACCGCTACCCGTTCCTGCTGGTGGACCGCATTCTCGAGGTGGAGGGGGACCGGCGGATCGTGGGGATCAAGAACGTCACGATCAACGAGCCGTTCTTCCAGGGGCATTTCCCCGGCCATCCCATCATGCCCGGTGTGCTGGTCATCGAGGCGATGGCGCAGGTGGGCGGCATGCTGCTGCTGAGCCACTTCGAGGGGCAGAACGTCGAAGACAAGGTCGTGTACTTCATGTCGCTCGACAACGTGAAATTCCGCCGGCCGGTGCTGCCGGGAGACCAGATCCGCTTCGAGCTCGAAATGATCGCCTTCCGGGGCAAGACGTGCCGCATGAAAGGGCAGGGGTTCGTGGACGGACAGGTGGTGGCGGAAGCGGAGATGATGGCCGTGGTGGTGGACAAATGATCCACCGCACGGCACTCGTCGACCCGTCCGCCGAGCTGGGACTCGACGTCACCGTCGGCCCCTTCGTCGTCATCGGACCGCGGGTCGTGATCGGCGACCGCTGCGAGGTCGCGGCCCATGTGGTGATCGAGCGGAACACGCGGCTCGGGTCGGATGTGAAAGTCGGTTACGGCACGGTGCTCGGCGCCGATCCCCAGGACCTCAAGTACAAGGGCGAGGAAACCTGGGTGGAGATCGGAGACGGGACCATCCTGCGCGAGTACTGCACCATCAATCGCGGCACGCCGGCGACCGGGAAGACGACCGTCGGGCGGCGCTGCTTCATCATGACCTACGTCCATGTCGCGCACGACTGCGTCATCGGCGACGACGTCATCCTCGCCAACTCGATCCAGATGGCGGGGCACGTGACCGTGGACGATCGCGCCATCATCAGCGGCCTCGTCCCGATCCACCAGTTCGTGCGGGTGGGCACGTACGCATTCGTGGGCGGCGGGTCGCGGGTGAACCAGGACGTGCCGCCCTACACCAAGGCGGTCGGGAACCCGGTCCACCTCTATGGATTGAATTCCGTGGGTCTGCAGCGGGCCGGGTTCGCCCCCGAAGTGAAGCTGGCGCTCAAGAAGGCGTACCGGCTGGTCTTCAATTCCCACCTGACGGTCAGCCAGGGGATCGCGCGGGCGCGGGCCGAAATCCCCGCGGTCGCGGAGGTCGAGACGTTCCTGCGGTTCATCGAAGCCTCGCAGCGCGGGGTGCTCGTGTGACCTTGCGTCGCCTGCGCGTCGGGGTGATCGGCACCGGCGCGCTGGGCTATCATCACGCGCGGCTGTTGCGACGGATGGACGGGGCGGAGTTCGTCGGGATCTACGACATCAACCCGGAGCGGTCGGCACAGGTCGCCCGCGAGCTGGAGACGGTCGCGCACCCGTCGCTCGACGCCTTGCTGGGAGCGGTGGACGCGGTCAGCATCGCCGTCCCGACCCCCGCGCACACGGAGGTGGGGCTGGCGGTGCTGTCGCGCGGCATCGCCGCCCTGATCGAGAAGCCGCTCGCCGATTCGCTCGAGGGCGCCGATGCGCTGGTGCGCGAGGCGACCCAGCGCGGCGTGGTCCTGCAGGTGGGGCACGTGGAGCGATTCAACCGCGCCGTCCGGGCCGCCGCGCCGTATCTGGCCGAGCCGCGTTTCCTGCAGACCGAGCGGCTGGCGCCGTTCCAGCCGCGCGGGACCGACGTCGCGGTGATCCTCGACCTGATGATCCACGACCTGGACCTGATTCTGGAGCTCGTGCGGTCCGAGGTCCGCGAGGTGCGGGCGACCGGCGTGCCGGTGCTCACGCCGCACGTCGACATCGCCAACGCGCGCGTGGAATTCGCCAACGGGGCGGTGGCGCTCGTGACGGCCAGCCGGATCTCCCGGGAGCGGACCCGCAAGCTCCGCATCTTCCAGCCGACGGGATATTTCTCGCTCGATCTGGCCCAGGGCAGCGGACACTTCTACCGGTTGAAGCCGGGATGGCAGGGGCTGGGGGCGCGGCGCATCGAGGATATCGTCGAAGCGGTGCGGCTCGACGCTCCGGAGGCCGAACCCCTCAAGCTGGAGCTCGAGAGCTTCCTCAGGGCGGTGCGCGGCGAGAGTGAGGTCGTGGTGTCGGGGGCCGCCGGAGCGCAGGCGCTGGCGCTGGCATGGCGCGTGGCCGACGCGATCCAGGCGTCACCCCTCGCCGCCAGCAAGCCGTGAGCGGCGGTCCCCGGATCTACATCTCCGCCGGGGAGCCGTCGGGGGACGCCCACGCCGCTCCGGTGATCGCCGCGTTGCGCCGCCAGGCGCCCGCGGTCACGATCGAGGCGTTCGGCGGCCCGCAGATGGAGGCGGCGGGCGCGCGCGTGCTGGATCGCATGGAGGCGTTCTCGGTCGTCGGGTTCGTCGAAGCCCTGGAAGGGATCCCCCGGCACTATCGGCTGCTGCGCAGGACCCGGAGCGCGTTCCGTGCGGGCCGTTACGACGTGGCCGTCTTCGTGGACTATCCGGGCTATCACCTGCGTGCCGCGGCCGCGGCGGCGGCGGCCGGCGTGCCGGTGCTCTACTACATCGCGCCGCAGCTCTGGGCATGGGGCGCGAGCCGGGTGAGTCGTCTCGCGGCAGCCGTGCGCCGGCTGGCGGTGATTCTGCCGTTCGAGGAGCCGTTCTTCCGGGAGCGGGGCGTGCCGACGACGTTCGTGGGCCATCCCCTGAAGGACCGGCCTCCGTTGCCGTCTCGTGCGGACGCCCGGCGAGCCCTCGGTCTGGATCCCGATCGCCCCACGCTGGGCGTCTTCCCCGGGAGCCGCGCCCAGGAGGTACGTCGCATCTGGCCCGTGGCGCGGGACGCTGCGCGGCGGGTGGTCGCCGCGCGTCCGGCCGTGCAGGTGGTGGTGGCGGGCACGCCGGTCGCCACCTACCCGGACGCCGGAACGATCCGTGTGGCGACCGGGGACCCGGCGCTCGTGTTCGCCGCGGCCGATGCCGGCCTGTGCAAGTCGGGCACGACCACACTGGAAGCGGCGCTCGCCGACATCCCGATGGTGATCACGTACCGGCTGCACCCCGTGTCGAACTTCATTGCCCGGCGGGTGCTGCGGGTGCCGTGGGTCGGCCTCGTGAACCTGGTCGCGGGCGAGCTGGTGTGCCCGGAGTTGTTGCAGGGCGCCGCGCGGCCCCAGGCGCTGGCGGATGGCCTGCTGCCGCTGCTCGATGCGGACGATCCGGCCACGCAGCGGCAGCGGGCCGCGCTGGCACGCGTGCGGGAACGGCTCGGCCCACCGGGGGCGGCCGAGCGGGTTGCCACCCTGGCGCTGGAGCTCACGCAGTGAGGCTGCGCTGGGCCGAGCCGCTGCTCACCTCTGTCGGTTTCATGCTCGTCGGACTCCTCGCGCGGACCTGGCGCTATCGCGAGCGTGGCCGGGAGCATCCGCAGGCGCTCTATGACGCCAAGCGACCGTTCGTGTTCGCACTGTGGCACAGCCGGATCCTCCCGCTGCTCTACCTGCATCGCCACGAGGCGATGGTGCTGCTCATCAGCCGCCACCGCGACGGCGGTCTCCTGGCCACACTGGCCGAGCGGTGGGGATACCGGTTCGTGCGCGGGTCCACGCAGCGCGGGGGCGAGGTCGGCCTGCTCGGCGTCGTCAGGGCGTTGCAGGCGGGAAACGTGGTGGCGATCACGCCCGATGGCCCCCGCGGCCCGGCGGAGCGCGTGAAGCCGGGCATCGTCGCGGCCGCCCAGCACGCGGGCGTGCCGGTCGTTCCCGCCACGGCCCAGCCGTCGCGCGCGTGGTGGCTGTCGAGCTGGGACCGCTTCTGCATTCCCAAGCCCTTCGCCACGATCGAGGTCGTGTACGGACCGGCCATGGGCATTGCGGCCGGCAAGGACGGGGTGCGGGCGGGTATCGAGGCGGTCGAGCGGGGGCTGAACGCCATCGTGGCCGCGATGTGATCGCCGGCGACCGGGGTGCACGGCTGGTCCGGCGGCTGTGGCGGCGGCGCAGTTGGCGCGCCCGCGCGGCGCGGGCGGTGCTCCTGCCGTTCTCCGGACTGTATGCCGGGGTCGTATCGGTGCGCGCGGCCGTCTATCGAGCGGGCGTGGCTCGAACACGGCCGCTGTCGCTCCCCACCATCGCGGTCGGCAATCTGTCCGTGGGCGGGACGGGGAAGACCCCGCTAGCGGCGTGGATCGCGGATTATTGTGTGCGCCGCTCGCGACGGCCCGGCATCCTGTTGCGGGGCTACGGACGCGACGAAGAGCTGGTGCACGAGCGGCTCGTGCCGGGAGCGATCGTGGTCGCGAACCGGGACCGGTTGGCCGGCGGGGCTGCCGCGCAGTCCCGGGGGGCGGACGTGCTGGTCCTCGATGATGCGTTCCAGCTGCTGGCGGTGCGGCGCGACCTCAACATCGCCGTGCTCGCCGTCGAACAGGAGCGCCTGGCGCGCTGGACCCTGCCGGCCGGCCCATGGCGCGAGCCTCGTCGGGCGCTGGGTCGGGCCGATCTGCTGGTGGTGACCCGCAAGCGGGCGGATGCCGAGAGCGCCGCCGCGCTGGCGGCCGATCTGGCCGCTCGCTGGCCGTCAGCCACCGTTGTCCAGGCGCGGCTGGTGGTGCGGACACTCGTGGGGATGCGCTCGGGCGCCCGGGTGTCGCTGGACGGGCTGCGGGGGGAGCAGGTGTACGCGGCGGCGGCCATCGCCGATCCGGAGAGCTTCGCGGTGCAGATCCGCGCTTCGGGGGCGACGGTGCAACTCGCGGCGTATCAAGATCATCACGAGTACGACGCGGCCGATGTCCAGCGCCTCGTGCGGCTGGCGGCCGCGGCCGGTTATCTTGTGATCACCGAAAAGGACGCCGTGAAGCTGCGCGCCCTGTGGCCGGCCGAGGGGCCGGAGCCTTTCGTCGCGGAGCTCGAGTGGATGTGGGAGCGGAATGAAGGGGCCGTCGTCGCGGCACTGGACCGCGTGCTTGCCGTTCCCGTCCACGCGAAGCGCGATTCCACCAACCGGAACCCATGACCGACACCGTCTCCCAGACCGAAAACGTGATCCGACCCGACAAGGATCGTTTCCTCTCCGAAGAAAACCCGTTCGAATCGATGATGGAACGATTCGACCACGCCGCCAAGCTCCTCAACCTTGACCCGGGGCTGTACAAGGTCCTGCGCCATCCCGAAAAGCAGATCATCGTGTCCATACCGGTGGTGCGGGACAACGGCGAGGTCGAGGTCTACACGGGCTATCGGGTGCTCTACAACACTTCGCGCGGTCCGGCGAAGGGCGGGATTCGCTTCGACCTCAACGTGACGCTGGAGGAGGTCAAGGCGCTCGCCGCCTGGATGACGTGGAAGTGCGCGGTCGTGAACATCCCGTTCGGCGGGGCGAAGGGTGGGGTGGTGTGCGATCCCTTCACGATGTCGATGGCCGAGCTGGAGCGGGTCACCCGGCGCTACACCTCGAGTATCATCGAGACGCTCGGACCCGATTCCGACGTCCCCGCGCCCGACGTGAACACCAACGAGCGGGTGATGGCCTGGATCATGGACACCTACTCCATGCACCATCGCCACACGGTGACGGCGGTCGTCACGGGGAAGCCGGTGGAGATGGGCGGGTCGCTGGGGCGGCGCGAGGCCACGGGGCGGGGGTGCATGATCGTCACGCGGGAGGCGCTCGCCCGGCTTGGGATGTCCCTCCGGCAGGCGCGCGTGGCGGTGCAGGGGTTCGGGAACGTCGGGTCGATCGCGGCGGATCTCCTGTCGAAGGAGGGCGCGACCATCATCGCGGTGGCGGACAAGTCCGGCGGTCTCATCAATCCGAAGGGGCTCGACATCCCCGACGTGGTGGCCTGGGCGCGGGAGCATCGGCAGCTGGCCGGCTATCCTCGCGCCGATTCGATCTCCAACGAAGATCTGCTCACGACGGATTGCGACGTGTTGTTACCGGCGGCGCTGGAGAACGTCATCACCAGCAAGAACGCGAAGAAGATCAAGGCGAAGGTCATCTGCGAGGGCGCCAACGGGCCGACCACGGCCAACGCCGACAAGATCCTCGAGGAGAAGGGCGTGCTCGTGATCCCCGACATCCTCGCCAACGCCGGCGGCGTCACGGTGAGCTACTTCGAATGGGTGCAGGACCGCGGCGGGTACTTCTGGGACGAGGAAACCGTCAACCACCGCCTCGAAGCGATCATCACGCGGTCCTTCAAGGAAGTCGTCACCCTCGCCGACAAGCACAAGGTGACCATGCGCGTCGCGGCGTACATGCTGGCGATCGACCGGGTCGCCACGATGCACCGACTGCGCGGGATGTATGCCTGATGCGCTATCACGTCGTCGCGGTGGGGCGCCTCAGGAATGCGG
>DATGDT010000317.1:0-1730 GCA_035310725.1 Gemmatimonadales bacterium | reverse complement strand
ACCCAGGTCGAGCCGGCGACGATGCCGGGCGATTCGTTCGAGGTCCTGGTGACGCCGCCCCGGGCCGGGACCTTCATCTACCACACCCACATCAACGACATCTACCAGCAGGCGCACGGCCTGTACGGGCCGCTGATCGTGCTCGATTCGGGTGCGACCTGGAACCCCGACCGCGATCGCGTCTTCATCATCGGCGACAATGCGCAGTACGCCCCGGTGCTCAACGGCGGGCATCTCGATCCGATCACGCTCACGATCGGCGTGCCGTATCGCTTCCGGCTGATCAACATCACGGCCGGCAGTCCGGGGGCCGAGTTCTGGCTGGTTCGTGGCGGCGCTCCGGTGCGGTGGCGGCCCATCGCCAAGGATGGCTACGCGTTGCCGCCGGGGCAGACCGACGCGCGCGTCGCCCGTCAGCCGGTGAGCATCGGGGAGACGTACGACTTCCGCGTCCAGGCGCCCGATACCGGCAACGTGACGATGGAGGTGCGGCGCCACAATGGTTCACTGATCGCGACCCAGGCGATTCGGTTCGGCCGGCCGTAGCTGTCGAACTCCCGAGTCACCCTCAGTGACACGGTCTCGAACGCGGCGCCCCGGCGAGATAGGTTACGCTTCATAGACGTGGGGCTCGTTGGCACAGGAGGCAGCCATGAACAGGTTCGCCGCGATTGTGATGATCGGCAGTGCGACGCTCATGATGATCACCGCCTGCAAGCGCGGAGCGGAGCGTGCAGGCACGCAAGGCAGCGCCCCCCCGGCGGGGCCCGAGCCGCGCGGCACGACGGGAAGCGGGGGGATGCCGATGAAGGCGGGTCGCATGATGGCTGCATCGGCCGACACCGCGGCGGCGCCACGGGCTACTGCGCGCGTCGCGAGCGCTCTCGAATGCCCGCCAGTTTCGCAGGAGCTCGCGGATAGGGGACGCAAGATCTTCACGGGAACCGGCAACTGCTACGCCTGCCATGGCAGCGACGCTCATGGCACCGCGGTCGCGCCCAACCTCACGGACGCGACCTGGCTCAACATCGATGGTTCCTACGCGGGCATCGCCGGCCTCGTACGGTCCGGGGTGCCGCAGCCGAAGCATTTCCCAACACCGATGCCGCCAGGGGGAGGCGCCCAGCTTGATCAGGGTCAGATCTGTGCGGTTGCGGCCTACGTGTACTCCTTGGCGCACTAGGAGACATCGCAACCTCGCGGATTCAAACCTCCTCAGGCACCCGCTCAACCTGCGTCAGTGGCCGGTGCCCGCCTTCGGGTGGCTCAACGAGTACACGTACGCGGCCACGGCGCGCAGCTCCGCTGGACCGAGTTTCGTTCCCCCCATGGGCGGCATCGGCGCTGGAGCAGTCTTCGGGTGAGGCACGCCGGCTTCGACGGTCTTGATGATGGAGGCTAAGCTGCCATCGCCGTGGAGCCATTTGCCGCTCGTCAAGTCGGGCGCGAGGCCGGGCGTGCCCTTCCCGTCCGCACCGTGGCAGCCGAAGCACAGGCCACCGGCCACCTTCCCATGGAAGATGCTGTCGCCGAGCGCGACCAACCCCGGCGTAATCGGCATGGTGTCGGCGGGCTGCTGCCCCCACCCAGTCGTGACCGCCCCCAGGACCATCCCCGTCAGCATGCTGAGAATTCGTGTGCGCATCGCGGCCCCCTTCCTCATATAGGACGACACAGTCATCGCTCGAGCGTGCGAAGGTACTCGAGGATAGCACGGCGCTGGCCCTCGT
>DATGDT010000316.1:0-3446 GCA_035310725.1 Gemmatimonadales bacterium | reverse complement strand
CAGGATGGGCGTGTCGCTGACGGACGGGATCATCCTGACCGTGACCGTCGCAGACTCGGTGCTGGTGGCGGCGTCGTGCCAGGAGCAGGTTGCGGTCGCGCTGCGGGTCGGGCGATTCCTGCGCGAATACGACACCGACCTCGCGGCGTTGCAGGTCGTCAACGTGGCGTTCGCGCCCGGGCGGAAGGACGCCGCGGCGCCGGCCCGCGCCCGCTTACCGATCCGCTTCAGCCCGGCGAAAATCAGGGCGGGCTTGAGCGCGTCGGACAGCGCGGAGGCGGTCGGCTCGTGCCGAGCGTTCGAAGATCTGGGCGGATGATGATCTGAAAAGCAGGTCCTTCGCTCCGCCCCGCGTCTGCCGAGTCATTGCGCGAACGAGCCAGGTCGCTACCCGCCTACGGTCGTTGCATATTAGACAAGCCCACTCACCCCTCGTCACCTCGAACATCGCGATGAATACGAACCGCGCCGTGGCGCTTGTCGCCCTCACCGTCGCCGCCCTCTCCGTCGCGGCGGCACCCATCAGACCTGAGCTGCTCTCCGCGCTCGTCTGGCGCAATGTCGGTCCGTTCCGCGCCGGCCGCATCTCCGCCGTTTCCGGCGTGATCGGCGAGCCAGGCACGTTCTACATCGGCCTGCCCGCCGGCGGTGTGTGGAAGACCACCAACGCTGGCGCCACCTGGTGGCCAATCTTCGACAACGTCAAGGATGCCGCGGTGATTGGCGCGCTCGAAGTGGCGCCGTCCAACGGCACCACGGTCTACGTCGGCACCGGCGACCTGATCGCGGGCGGCGGCATCGCCGAAGGCAACGGCATGTACAAGAGCACCGACGCCGGCGCGACGTGGACGCACATCGGCCTCGAGAACACGAAGCAGATCCCGAGCATCGTCGTGGACCCGCGCGATGCGAACGTTGTCCTCGTCGCGGCGCAGGGCGACATCCACAGGAAGAGCGACTCGCGCGGCGTGTATCGCAGCGCAGACGGCGGTGCGAGCTGGACGCGCACGCTGTTTGTGGATGATTCGACGGGGATCCAGAAGCTGGCGATCGCGTACGACCGGCCGGACGTCGTGTTCGCGACCACTGTGCGACACTACACGCCGGTGCCGACCGGTCCGCCAGTACCAGTCGTGCCACCCCAGGGGTTGGGCGGTGGCGGCGGTCCTGCCGGTGTCGGTCGAGGCGCTCAAGGTCCAACCGGCACGTCCATATACAAGTCCCTGGACGGCGGCGTCACGTGGACGGAGCTCGCCGGCGGCGGGTTGCCTCGCATCCCGGGTCGCACGTCGATCGCGGTGGCCAACGGCACCGACGCGCAGCGCGTCTACTTCACCACCAACGTCGGGTTGTTCCGTTCGGACGACGGCGGCGTCACGTGGAAGCAGATGGACGCAGCCGACACGCGCATCCGCAACGGACAGGGCGGCTACAACTGCGGCGTGTACGTCGATCCCACGAATCCGGACGTCGTCTACGTCTTCAATACCGCCGCGTACATCTCGCGCGACGGCGGCAACACCTTCACCGGATTCAGAGGCGCGCCTGGCGGCGACGACCCGCAGCAAGGCTGGATCGATCCCACCAACGGCAAGCGCATGATCCTCGGCTACGACCAGGGCGCGATCGTGTCGCTCGACGGCGGCGCCACCTGGAGCTCGTGGTACAACCAGTCCACGGCGCAGGTCTATCACATCGCCGTGGACAACTCGTTCCCGTACTGGATCTACGCATCCCAGCAGGACGCCGGTGCGGTGCGCACTCGCGCACGCGGCAACCTGGGCGCCGTCACGCCGCTCGATTGGAATCCCGTGAACGGCTGGGAGTGGGGCACTGTGATGCCCGACCCGCTCGACCCAAACACCGTGTACACCACCGGCAACGGCGTCATCAGGATTTCCTATCCCAGCGAGCAGTGGGTGAACGTGGGCCCCGCGCAAGATCCCTCGTTGCGGTTGCGTGCCAACAACGACGCGCCGCTCCTGTTCTCGCCGTGGGACCCGCACACGCTGTACGCCGGCTTCCAGTATCTGATGGCGACGTCAGACGGCGGCGCGCACTGGATGAAGCTGAGCCCGAACCTGGGCTATCCGGCGACCTTCACCCCTCCCCCAGACTCCGCGACGCCGAAACCGGGTGAACCAATTCCGGGCACGATCATGTCCATCGGTGCCTCCACCGTGGCGCGCGGCCTGATCTGGGTGGGCATCAACACGGGGCTCGTGAAACTCACGCGTGACAACGGCCGGACGTGGAGTGATGTGTCGAACTTCGCGAAGCCCGGACAGGTCCGTTCGGTGGAACCGTCCCATACCAATCCCGCCGAGGCCTACGTGACGGCCGACCGGCGCGGGGAAGACGCCTACATCCCGTACGTCTACCGCACGCGCGATTACGGCAAGACATGGACGCTGATCACCAACGGCCTCGCCACCGGCGAGTCCAACGGCAGCTTCGCGCGCATCCTGCGCGAAGACCCGAAGCGCCCCGGCCTGCTGTTCCTCGGCACCGAGAGCGCGATGTACGTGTCGTTCGACGACGGCGACTCGTGGCAGTCGCTGATGCTCAACCTGCCGACGACGTCGTTCCGCGACATCGCGATCACGGGCAACGATCTCATCGTTGGCACGTACGGGCGCGGGATCTTCGTGCTCGACGACTACGCGGTGCTGCGGCAGATGAATGCGAGCGTGCCGAACGAGGACGTTCGCCTCTTCAAGCCCGACGGCGCGGTGCGCCTGCGCCGCAACGTTGGCGCGGACACGCCGTTCCCGCCCGAGGTGCCGCACGCGCTCAACCCGCCCGACGGCGCGATCATCTACTACTGGCTTGGCTCGAAGCCGACGGGGAAAGTCACGCTCGAGGTGCTCGATTCCGCCGGGGCGGCGGTGCGGCACTATTCCAGCGATCCCATCACGCCGGTGCGCGAAGCGGCGCGTCCGCCACATCCGAACTTCTGGGTGGCGGTCGAGCAGCCGCTCCCCACGGACCCCGGCATGCACCGCGTGAATTGGGATTTGCGCTACGACGCGCCACCGGCGCTCACGCACTCATTCGGGATCAACGCCAACCCCGGTCAGACTCCGGCGTCGCCCGAAGGTGCACTCGTGCCGCCCGGTGTGTACACCGTGAGTCTCACGGTCAACGGGAAAGCGCACGCCGAAAAAGTGGTGGTCACAAGCGACCCGCGGTCACCGGCGAACCTCGCCGCGCTGAGAGCCGAGGACGCGTTGATCAGGAAACTGAACGCCTCGGAGCGACTCGCGTGGGACGCATTCAAGCAGGTGGACACGATGCGGGCCCAACTTCGCGCGATGACGGCGAACGATTCCACGAGCGACATCGCGAAGACGATTCGGGCATTCAGCGCGAGGCTCGACTCGCTGGCCGGGCGCGCCCCCGCGCCGGGCGGAGGCGGCGGTTTTGGTGGTGGCGGCGGAGCCAAC
>DATGDT010000315.1:0-1720 GCA_035310725.1 Gemmatimonadales bacterium | reverse complement strand
AGGAGCAGATGCGGGCATCCGGCGAGTCGGGCGGCAACGCGGTATTGCAGTTCTCGCACGTGGGACGAAGCTCGAGCATGAACAACTCTAGCACGCGAGTCCCGCGTGATGGGACGAGCCCCGTCAGGATTCCATGCGGGTTCCCTTTCGAGCACTAATCAGGCCCGTGAAGCGTGAGGTCGCGCGCGTGCGTCTCACTGCTTCAGTACAGCACTCTCCAGTGAGCGTAACGCCCGCTCGATCCGGTCGACGGCAAGACCCGGCCCCTGGTCCACGATGCTCTCATCCTGGGCGAGTACCCTCCCGTCCCGGTCCAGCAGAGCGACGAGCGGCGTTCCCCAGGTCGTGCCGATATCGAAGCCAAGCGGTTCCATCGCGCCCGAGAACCGCCCCTCGAGCCACGGATAGAGGTGGATGGCCGGGAATGGGGCCCCCTGGGCGCGCAGAAATGCCGGCAACTTCGGTGGGGCGTACCATTGCTCGTCCACGGAGAAGGCGAGCACCGACGCGCCCTGCTTCTGACAGCGGCGCAAGAGCGCCAGGATCGCCGGGAAGCGCTCCCGAGTCCGCGCGTTGCCCCAACTGTAGAACAGGACGACGGCGGGTCGTCCGCGCGCGGCGGCGATGCGCTGCGCGGCCTCGGCCACCGTGAGCCGCTCGAGGCCGGGGACGTTCCCGGCTCCGGGCCGGCTCAGTTGTCGCGCCACGTCGGCCCAATGCACGGGCAACGGCCGGTTGTCGCCCCCGGCCAGGCGGATGAACGCCTCGACCCTGGTATAGCGGTCGGCGAACGTCCGCGTGACGTCGTCGTCCCGCTCGACCATGCTCCAGGTCCAGGCCGCGCCGACGTCCTCGTGCGTGTGCTGCACGTCGGCGAACAGATCTACCTGCCAGCCTTCCGGAGACCGGCGAAAGAAATGCGGCGCGATGAGCGGGTCGTCCGTGAAGTAGAGCATCGCGAGGTCCCCCCGTTCCAGGATCTCGAATGCCCGCCCGGACTCGAGGAACAAGATGTAGTCGGCGAATGCGGGCGTGATGTGAATCCGCGCCAGGTAGTTCTGCGTGGCGCGAGTGAACAGCGGCACATCCACGTCCGCGCTGTCCTGGCGCACCCACTCGAGGTAACGATCGTACGCCGCCGTGACGGTAGGCTGAGGCCCGAAGCGCCCGCGCGTCTCATCGCTCGCTCCGCGCCCGCGAAACCCCGATGTCCGGAGCCCGCTCATCGCCACACTGGAGCCCAGGCCGGCCGCGAGGCGACTGCGGTCCTTGATGAACTCGGCCGCGTGGGGGTCGTATTCCCTGGCCAGCGCCGCCCGCCGCAGCCGCGCGTGCAACATGACCAGCGTGAGGCGCAGGCCGAGCAACGGGTAGCCGGCCTCATGGAAGCTGCGCAGATGATCGCGCATCCGTTCGCCGACGACGTCGTCGGTGAGGATGTCCCGCAACGGAGGGCCAACCTCGATGCGGAGACGTCGCCCTCGAACTTCGTAGGCGATGAGGACGCCGCGGCCGCTCACGTCCCGGCCGATGCCCTGACGGCGCACCGTCCGCACCGTGAACTGCTCCAGGGTCTCATCACGCAGGCTGTCGAGCAGGATGAACCGGATGTCCACACCGGACTCGCGTTGCACGTCGGTCAGGTAGCGCTCGAACTCCTGAACGTCCGTCTGGTACAGCAGACCCGCGCGATCCTGCACGCGCCGGTGAGACCGGGACC
>DATGDT010000314.1:0-4978 GCA_035310725.1 Gemmatimonadales bacterium | reverse complement strand
TCCAGGTCCGCGATCGTATCGTCGGGATGCTCGATCCCCACCGACAGGCGAATCATGCGCTCCGTGATGCCCGCCTCACGCTTCGCCTCGGGCGAAACGTCCGCGTGCGTCATCGAAAACGGGTGCTCGGCCAGCGACTCGGTTCCGCCCAGGCTCACGGCCAGCTTGACCAGCTTCAGGGCATTGAGGACGCGGAACGCTTCGGCTTCTCCGCCGAGCACTTCGAACGACACCATGGCACCGGGCGCCGTGCACTGCCGGCGGTAGACCGCGTACTGCGGATCGCCCTCCTGCAGATGGCCGAGGTAGTAGACGCGCTCGACCTTGGGGTGCAGCGCGAGGAAGTCCGCCACGTAGCGCGCGTTCTTCATCGCCGACGTCATCCGCAGCTTGAGGGTCTCGAGGCTCCGCATCAGCAGCCACCCGGTCCACGGGTCGGCCAGTGTGCCGAAGAAGGTGCGCAGCACCCGCACCGGATCGAGCACCGCGTGGCTGCCCAGGGCGGCGCCCGCCAGCAGATCGCTGTGGCCGCCGATGTATTTCGTGGCGGAGTAGAGCACGATGTCGGCGCCGTGCTTCAGGGGCTGCTGCCACAGGGGGCCGAGGAAGGTGTTATCCACCAGGACCAGCGGCCGCTGTCCGCCATTTCCCTGGCGCCGGGCGAACTCCGCGCAGGCGGCGAGGTCGACGAGCGCGTTGGTGGGATTCGCCGGCGTCTCGACCATCAGGAGCGATACCCGCCCCCGCGCCTGGGCGCGCTCGAGGCTGGCGGCGATATCGTCCGGCCCGGCACAGGCGGAGGCGCGAAACGGCACGGGCGTCACGCCGAAGCCGGGCAGCACGTGCTTCAACAAGTGATCGGTGCCGCCATAGAGCGGCGTGCTGTACAGCACGACGTCGCCGGGGCGCACGTAGGCCATCAACGTGGTGGCGATCGCCGCCATCCCCGTGTTGAACACGGCGCACGACTCCGCGCCGTCCCACAACGCCAGCCGTTCCTCCAGAATCTCCAGGTCGGGGTTGTTGATGCGGCTGTAGATCAATCCCGCCGGCTCGCCCTCGGTCTTCGCCCGGAGGCCGTAGGCGATTTCGAAGAACGCCTTTCCTTCTTCGGCAGTCTTGAAGACGAACGTGGACGTCTGGAAGATCGGGACCTTGAGCGCGCCCTCCGACCACTCCGGCTTGTAGCCGTAGGTCATCATCAGGCTTTCGGGATGAAACGCCTGCTTCAGGCGGATGAACGTCTCCGAAGTGCGCCTTTTTCGTGGCATGGCGTGAAGCTAGCGGGGCGCACCTGGGCGCGCCATTTTGCGCGCCGTGTCAGCCACTCCCGCCCCGTTGGACCGTCGCCGCGTACTCGCGTGGTGCTTCTACGATTTCGCGAACTCGGCGTACTCGGCCGTCATCATCGCCACGGTCTTCAGCGTCTACTTCGCCCGCCAGATCGTGGGGAACGAGACGGGACATGGCGATCAGGTCTGGGGCTGGGCCATGTCCACCTCGATGGCCGTGGTCGCGCTCACCTCTCCTATCCTCGGCGCCGTCGCCGATCGGGCGGGCATACGCAAGCGCCTGCTGCTGGCCTTCACCGCGCTGTGCGTGTTGTGCGTGAGCCTGTTCGGCACGATCCAGCCCGGCATGGTCGGATGGGGATTCGCCCTCGCGGTGCTGGCCAACATCGGGTTCGAAGGTGCGCTGGTCTACTACAACGCCTATCTGCCCGACATCGCCCCTCCGGAGCATCGCGGCTACGTGTCCGGATTGGGGTACGGCATCGGCTACGCCGGGTCGGCGCTGGGGCTGGTCATCGCGCTGCCGCTCGTCAAGGCGGGACACTACGCGGCGACCTGGCTGACCGTCGCCCTGTTCCTCGTCGTCTTCTCGATCCCGCTGTTTCGCGCCATGCCGCAGGACGTGCCGAGCGGCATCGCGGCACGGCAGGCGGCGCTCGAGGGCGTCGTGCACTTCCGTCGCATCCTCCGGGATGCCCTCGGCATGCCGCCGCTGCGGCGCTTCCTGCTCGCGCTGTTCTTCTACATCGACGGCGTCGAGACGACCATTTTCTTCGCGAGCATCTACGCCGCGACCACGCTGCACTTCACGCCGGGCGAGTTGATTCTGATGTTCCTGGCGGTCCAGCTCGCGGCGCTGGTGGGCGCAGTCCTGCTCGCCCGGCCGATCGACCGCTGGGGCCCGAAGCGCGTGATCGACCTCTCGCTGCTCATCTGGGTGGCGGTGGCCGCCGCCACCGCCCTCACCCACGGGAAGGCGGCGTTCCTGGCCATCGCAGTGATCGCCGGAACGCAGCTGGGCACCGTGCAGGCGGCCAGTCGCGCCCTCATGGCGTCGCTCATTCCCAGGGGAAAAGAGGCCGAGATGTTCGGCTTCTACGCCGTCGTCGGCAAGTCGTCGGCGATCCTGGGACCGATCGTATTCGGCACCGTGTCGCACGCGCTGGGCGGCAACCAGCGCGCGGCCGTGCTCGCCGTCGGCGGGTTCTTCGTCCTGGGACTGGTGCTGCTGCAGCGCGTGCCGCGCGCGGCTACTGGAGGATCGCCTCCAGGGTGATGCGGACGTTTCCCTTCAGGGCCCGCGACACCGGACAGTTGTCGCGCGTCCCCTCGGCAGCCTTGAGAAATGCCGCCTGGTCTACGCCTTTGACCTCGCCTCGAACCCGAAGCGCCACCGTGCTGATGGTCGGTACGCCGTTCACCATCTCGATGGTGCAGGCCGCCTCCGTCTCCACGCGCGTGGCGGGGGTCCCAGCTTTCTCGAGGTCAGCCGAGAGGGCCATGGAGTAGCAGGCGGCGTGGGCCGCCGCGATCAGCTCCTCCGGCGTGCTGCCGGGCGCCCCTTCGAAACGGGTCCGGAAGGAATAGGGGGCGGCGAAGGCCCCGCTCGACGCCCGGTACGTCCCCCGGCCTTCCTTCAGCTTCCCCTCCCACACCGCGCTGGCTTTGCTGATGGTCATCCGCGTCTCCGGCAAGAGTGTCGCCGCAATCTGGCGAGGGACGGCCCCACACGCTACGCTTCAACACCATTCGTCGTCGGGAGGTGCCATGGCTACTCCTCGCAAACCGAAGCGCCCCGTGCGCAAGAAGCCTGAGTCGTTTCGTGCCCGTGAGCTGACGCCTTCGTTGACCGTCAACGACCTCAAGCAAAGCCTTGCCTGGTACGAAGGCGTGCTCGGGTTCCACGTCGAAGACCGCTGGGAAACCGATGGCGCGCTGCGGGGGGTCGCGTTGCGGGCCGGAACCGCCAAGCTGATGCTGACCCAGGACGACTGGGCGAGAGGCCGCGAGCGGCACAAGGGCGAGGGGGTCCGCCTCTGGTTCTCGACCGCGCAGAAGCTGGAAGACCTCGCCGCCGAGATCACCGCGCGCGGCGGGCGACTCGATCACGAGCCGCGGACGATGCCGTGGGGCGACCGTACCTTCGCCCTCTCGGATCCCGACGGCTATCAATTGACGATCGCGCAGCAGACACCCTAGCACGTGAACCGCGTCGCCGTGCTCCAGGCGCTCGCGGGCACCTTTGTGCCCGGGGGCGAGGCCGTCCGCCTGGCCGAGCATCTGGAGGAAACGATCGCCGCGCTGCCGCATCGCGCCGACCGCGACGAGCTGCAGCGGCTGCTCGGGGTCATGGAAAGCCGCATGGTCAACCTGCTGCTCGCCGGGGTTCCGCGGCCGTTCACCGGCATGAGCGGCGTGCAGCGCGAGCGCTACCTGCGCGGCTGGGCCACCAGCCGGCTGCCGCTGCGCCGCAAGGCGTTCCAGGCGCTGAAACGGATGGCGACGATCGTCTACTACACGTCGCGCGACCCGACGGGACGGCCCAACCCGTCCTGGGCGCGGCTCGGGTATCCCGGACCGCTGGGGCCGCCCCCGCCCACGCCGAAGCGCATCCGCCCGGTGGACGTCACGGGCGACACGACGCTGGATTGCGACGTCGTGGTGGTCGGCTCGGGCGCGGGCGGCGGCGTGATGGCCGGGGAGCTGGCCGCGCGCGGCAAGGACGTGATCGTGCTCGAAAAGGGCGGCTACTACAACGAGGCCGACTTCACGCAGTACGAAGGCGAGATGCTGTCGCGCCTGTACGACGCCGGCGGCCTGCTCACCTCTGACGATCTCGGCTTCGTGATCCTGCAGGGGAGCTGCCTCGGCGGCGGCACCGTCATCAACTACACGACCGCGTTTCACACCCCTCCCGCCGTACGCGAGCAGTGGGATCGCGAGCGCGGGCTGCACCATTTCTCGAGTCACGAGTTCAGTGCCTCGCTCGACGCCGTCGCGCAACGCCTCAGCGTCGGGACGGATGAGAACCGCCCCAGCGCGCGGGACGCCGCCCTGATCCATGGCCTCGAGGCGCTGGGCTGGCATCACGGCCTGCTGCCGCGGAACGTGCGCGGATGTTCCCAGGAAGACGACTGCGGCTATTGCGGGTACGGCTGCCGCCGCGGCGCGAAGCAGTCCACCCTCGTGACCTACCTGCAGGACGCGTTCGACCGTGGCACCCGCATCCTGGTGGGCGCCGACGCGCGCCGGGTGCAATTCGAACGCGGCCGCGCCACCGGCGTCGTCGCGACCGTGCGCCACCCCCAGGCCGCCCGCTCCTACACCGTGACGGTGCGCGCACGGGCCGTGGTCGTGGCGGGAGGCTCGATCCACTCCCCGGCCCTGCTGCTCCGATCCGGTGTGGAGCTCCCCGTCCTCGGACGGTTTCTCGCGCTCCATCCCGGGACCGCGGTGTTCGGCACGATGCCCCGGGAGACGCGCCCCTGGACCGGCACGCTGCAGGCCCACTACTCGGACCAGTTCGTCGACCTCGATGACGGGTACGGGTTCAAGCTCGAGACCGTGCCGATGCATCCGGCCACGTTCGCCCTGGCCGTGCCCTGGGAGTCCGCCGCGCAGCACGCCGACGCGATGGCGAACCTGTCGCGGACCGCCCTCGTGGCGGTCCTGCTGCGCGACCGCGA
>DATGDT010000313.1:0-10460 GCA_035310725.1 Gemmatimonadales bacterium | reverse complement strand
GCTCGGAGCCGTCCGTGTTGCCGTAGACGGCGGTCACTGGCGCCACCGCCTGCAATTCCACGATCAACTCCCAGCCGCCCACGTCGCCGGCATGCAGGATGTGATCAACCTCGCGGAAGACTTCGAAGACTTCCGGCCGCAACAGCCCGTGCGTATCGGCAATGATCCCAAGTCGCATGTTCAGGGATGCCCAGTCACCGTCTCGCCGAGTTCGTCGAGAGCCTTCAGTAGAGGCGCCCCAATTGCACGCCGACCGTTATTCCCCCAAACGACCGGCCCTTGTTCAGGCTTTCGACTCCGAGAACCATGAAGCCGATGAACCTCGCGGGACGCCAAGCCACCTGCGCCTCCAGAGGCAGCGTGAGGTGGTAGCTCCGGTTGCTCGTACCGCTCGAGTCGCGCGTCACCCGGGCAAGTCCGACCCCGGCGGACAGAGCGAAGAGCCCGTGACCGGGATGGCTCGCGCGCCCATACAGCAACCCGATGTCGCTCGCCCCGGTGTCTTCGCTCCCACCGCTGAAGCCGCTGAGGAGGGCGCCGAGCACCTCTGCCACCTCGGCGCTCCGCACCGTGAAGAGGCTCGCTCCCCGTTGGTAGTGGTAGCCACCGTACAGCGCGACCGCGCCGTGCCGGCCGATGTAGCCCCCACCGAGGCCCAGAGAGAGCCAGAGGGCTGTCGGTCCCTTCCCCTGGGCTGTGAGCGGTCCGGCCATCACGACCAGCCCGAAAAGCCCCCATCGCCCGGGATTCGTCACTGCCCCGCTCCGCCCCACCGTTTCACGAGAGCGATGTCGATCCCGATGTGGTCGAGCACGCGCTGCACGATGAAATCCACCAGCTCGGCGACCTTCGTGGGACGATGATAGAACCCCGGCGCCGCCGGCAGCACAATGGCGCCCGCCTCCGTGGCCAGAGTGAGGTTGCGCAGGTGGATGAGCGAGAGCGGAGTCTCGCGCGGCACGAGGATCAGCGGGCGGCGCTCTTTCAGCGTCACGTCGGCCGCCCGCTCGATGAGGCTGCGGCTCGTGCCATGGGCGATCGCCGAAACCGTCCCCATCGAGCAGGGACAGACCACCATCCCGGCGGCGCGCGCCGAACCCGACGCCGGCCGGGCGCCGCGGTCCTTGTCGTCGAACACCGTCACGCTCTGCCAGTCCCCGCCCGTCGCGTGGCGCAACGCGGGCTCACCCTCGATGCCGCACTCCTCCTCGAGCAGGCGCCACCCGTGGGCCGAGACGAGCAGCCACGTCGGCACGCGGTGCGTCGCCAGCACCTCGAGCAGCCGGAGGCCGTAGGGGGCGCCCGAGGCGCCGGTGATCGCGAGGATGACGGGCAGACTGCTCATCGCCCGCGGCGGTTCGGGGTGGGACTGCGGCGGGGGTGCGCCGGCGGCCTGGGAGGGACGGGGGACGGGGGACGGGGGACGAGTGGATGCCGCTCCCGCTGGGGTCTACTCGTCCCCCGTCCCGCGTCCCTCGTCCCCTTCACAGCAGCCGATCCCCCAGCGCGCCGAGGAACACGACGATACTCACAATCCCGTTCATCGTGAAGAAAGCGGCGTTGAGACGCGAGAGGTCGCCCGGCCGGACCAGTCGGTGCTCGTAGGCGATGACCGCCGCGCCGATCGCCACGCCGGTGTAATAAACCCAGCCCAGTCCCGCACCGGCGCCGAACAGCACGAGCGCGACGAGGGCGAGCGCGTGGAGCAGCTTGGCGAGCAGAATGCCGTGTTCCTGTCCGAAGCGGACCACCGCCGAATGGAGTCCTTCGGCGCGGTCGAATTGCTCGTCCTGCAGGGCATAAAAGATGTCGAACCCGCCGACCCAGAACGTCACCGCCGCGGCCAGCGCCCAGAGCAGCCAGCCCGGCCGGCTCCACGCGCCCGCCACCGCCAGGTAGCCCGCCGGACCCGCGATCGCATCTCCCAGGCCGAGCCAGAGGTGCGACCACCAGGTGAAGCGCTTGGCGTAGCTGTAGGCCGTGATCACCAGCAGGGCGACGGGGGAAAGCGCGAAGCACAGCGGATTGAGGGCCCACGCCGCCCACTCGAACAGCAGCGCGGCGACGACCACGGCGCCCCACGCCTGTCCGAGCGAGAGCCGCCCGGCGGGCAGCTCGCGCCCGCGCGTGCGCGGGTTGCGCGCGTCGAGCTCGCGGTCGGCGATCCGGTTGAATCCCATCGCGACGAAGCGCGCCGCCGTGAACGCGAGCGCGACCAGCCCGAGGGTCCGCCAGGTGACCGGCGCCTCGCGCGAGGCGACCACCACGCCCAGCAGCGCGAACGGCAGCGCGAACACCGTGTGCGGCAGCCGGACGAAATTCGCGTACCGGACGAGCAGGCTCTGGCCTGCGAGAGTCTGGCCTTCGCGTACCGTCATGGCCCGATCCCCAGCTCGCGCCACATGGCGTCGACCCTCGCCCGGGTCGCGTCGTCCATCACGATCCGGTCGGGCCAGGGGCGGTCGAACCCCTCTTCCTTCCATTTGCGCGTCGCGTCGATCCCCATCTTGGAGCCGAACGTGAACGCGCGACTCGAGTGATCGAGGACGTCGATCGGCCCCAGGGTGAATCGGACGTCGCGCTCGGGGTCGATGTTGTTGAGCGCCACCCACCAGGCTTCCTTCGCATCGCGCACGTTCACGTCCCGGTCCACCACGACGATCACCTTGGCGAGGGACATGAGGCCCTGCCCCCAGAGACCGTTCATCACCTTGTAGGCCTGGCCGGGGTACTGCTTGTCGATGCTCACGAAGACGAGGTTGTGGAAGATGCCCTCGGCCGGCATGTGGTAGTCCACGACCTCGGGAAGCGTGAGCTTCAGCAGCGGGAGGAAGATCCGCTCCGTGGCGTGGCCGAGCCAGTAATCCTCCATGGGCGGCCGCCCCACGATGGTGTGCGGCCAGACGGGATTGGCGCGCATGGTGACCGCGCTGATGTGCACCTGCGGATAGTAGTCGGCGAGCGAATAGAACCCCGTGTGGTCGCCGAACGGCCCTTCGAGCACGAGCGGCTCGCGCGGGTCCACGTATCCCTCGAGCACGATCTCCGCTTCCGCCGGGACCTCGAGATCGCTCGTCACGGCTTTGACCAGGTGGACCGGCGCCCGCCGCAGGAAGCCGGCGAACAGGTACTCGTCGATCGACGGCGGCAGCGGCGCGGACGCGGCGTAGATGCTGGCGGGATCGCCGCCCAGCGCGATCGCCACCGGCATCGTCTCCCCCCGCTCGGCCATGGCGCGCCAGTGCGCCGCGCCCACCTTGTGCCGCTGCCAGTGCATCGCCACCGTCCGCGCGCCGGTGACCTGGATGCGGTACATCCCGACGTTGCGCGTCCCGCTCAGCGGGTCGCGGGTGATCACGCCCGGCAGGGTGATGTAGGGACCGCCGTCCTGCGGCCAGCACACCGGCACCGGGAAGCGCCCCAGATCCACCTCCTCGCCGCGCACTACGACCTCCTGGCACGGTGCACGGTCGCCGATCACGCGGGGCGGGAACTTCGCCATTTCGGCGAGGCGCGGCAGCAGGGCGAGCTTGGCGAGCAGCCCCTCGGGCACTTTGACGTGCAACATCTCCGCGATGCGCCCGCCGATCTCGTCGAGCCGCTGTACGCCCAGCGCGAGCGCCATGCGGCGCTCGGACCCGAACAGGTTCACCGCGACGGGATACGCGGACGCCCCGCCGTGCGCCAGCGTGGGCCGCTCGAACAGCAGCGCCGGGCCGCCGCCCGGCGATTTCATCACGCGATCGGCGACCTCGGTGATCTCCAGAGCGACCGACACGGGCCGGTCCACGCGCCGCAGGTCGCCCGCGGCGTCGATCGCGCCGATGAAGGCGCGGAGGTTATCGAGTGCCATTCGAAGCTACGGACGCCATACGGGCTGCCTGGCGTTGGTCGTGTCGTTGGGCGTCAACACCTGCATCCCGGTTCCGTTCGATTGGATGGTTCGAATCCACGGGAATGCGGGCCCGGTATCCGCCTGAGCGCTGTAGACGACCAAGGACCCATCCGGCGACCATCGTGGCGTGGCCGCTCCGGCCAGAAACACGTCCGCAGCATCGCCGGGGCTGAGTATATGGACGCCTTCCGATTCGGAGATGGCGACGTGAGAGCCGTCCGGCGACCAGTCGACGCCTCCGGCCGCGCAGCCCCCTGGATAGCAGAGGGTTGTGATCTTGCTCCCGTCGGTATCCATCAGCCACTCCTGGCCGTCGGTGGCAGCGAACGCAATTCGCTTACCGTCCGGTGACCAAACGAGACCGTGCGATACCCCCACCGGCAACGATACGACGCGCAGGTTGCTGCCATCCGCGTGAACCAGTCCGACTTGCGCGGCCGTTGCCCCGAGGTGAATGAACGCGATTTGACGTCCGTCGGGAGACCAGATGGGATTTGCGTTAGCACCATCGGTCGTCAGACGGAGGACCCCGGAACCGTCCGCGTGCATCACATACACGTCCGGCGCGCCGGGAAAGGAATGGTACGCGATCTTCGTCCCGTCCGGAGACCAGCGTGGTGATCCTATGGTTGCGGAGACCTTGTGCTCGCCGGTCCCATCTGCGTTCAGCACAAACGTCCCGGGCCTCCCGATGGTGTTGTAGTTCAGATACGTCAGCAGCAATTTCGAGCCATCCCACGACCAGTCGAACTCGTTGACGTATTCCGAATCCGTGCTGAGCCGGACCTGGCTGGAACCGTCAAGGTGCATCAGCCAGAGGGTCGCAATGCGTGCGCCGTCGGACCTCTGATGTTCCCGCAGGAAGGCGATCTCGCGATTGGCGGTGGTCCTCGGCGCCAGCACCGCCACCACCTGCGTCCCCACCCCGCCGCAGCAACTCGCGGTGATCTGGGAGAGCCCCTCGGCGATCCCCGTCACGACGCCGGTGCCGTTGACCGTGGCCTTGGCCGGATCGCCGGAGCCCCAGAGCACCGGTCCGCCGACGAGTGGAGCGCCGAGGGCATCCGTGAGCGTGACGCCCAGCTGAGTCGTGTCTCCGGCGAACAGGGAAGGGTCGTCGCGAGTCACGACGACCTTCGGAGCGAGCACAAGCGTGGCCGAATCGGACTTGCCCTCGCTTGTGGCGATCACCACAGTCGATCCGAGCGCCAGGGCCCGGACGAGGCCGGTCGAATCCACCGTCGCCACACCTGGAGTGGAGCTCGCCCACACGACGGAACGCCCACTGAGGACTTTTCCCGTCGCGTCTCGCAGCGTCGCGACCAGTTGCAGGCTGGCGGCCACCACCACCGTGTCGTTATCCGGGGCAACCGTCACGGAAGACACGGGCGGGGGTGGTGGTGGCGGAGCGGTTGTCCCGCCCCCACAGTGGGAGAGCATGGCGGCAGTGCCGACCGCCACGACCCCTCGTTGACGTCTCCACCTCGCGGGCAAACGCATCGGAGGAACGCGGTCAATCATGCTGCACCTCACGAAGGCTCACCGCACTCCCCAGTGGACCGCGCAAATGCCGCCGGTCAGCAGCTCGTAGCGAACGTCGTGAAAGCCCGCCGCGCGGAGCCGCGCGGCCAGCGCATCGGGATCGGGGAACGCGAGCACGGACTCTGGCAGGTAGGAGTAGGCGTCCGTATGTTTCGACACCGCGCGACCGATGAGCGGCAGGACGCGCTGGAAGTAGAACAGGTAGGCGGCCCGCAGGGGGGCGAAGCGCGGCGTCGTGAATTCGAGCACGACGAAGCGTGCGCCCGGCTTGAGGACGCGGGCCGCTTCCGTCAGCCCCGCGTCCAGATCGGCGAGGTTGCGCACGCCGAAGGCGACCATCGCCCCGTCGAATGACGCGGCGGGAAACGGCAGGGCCAGCGCATCGGCGCCGACCGGCGCGGCGCGCGACGACTTGCCGCGGCCGCGGGCGAGCATCGGCACGACGAAGTCGGCACCGATCACGCGGCCACGGAAACCGGGGCGCCCGGCCAGCACCGCCGCCAGATCCATCGTGCCGGCGCAGAGATCCAGGTAAGTTCCGTCCGGGCGGGCTTCCCATCCCAGGCGCGCGACCGCGATCCGTCGCCAGCGGCGGTCCACGTTGAGGCTGAGGAGATGGTTGAGGAGATCGTAGCGCGGCGCGATGGCCGTGAACATCGCGCGCACGTAGGACCGTTTGGTCTGGCCGGCGACGGGGGGAGCGGGGGGCGAATGCACATCGGACGGAAGGGGCGCCGCCATAGGCGCGAAAGATAGGCCGGGCAACCTCACCGGCGCCAGCGACCAGCAGGTGGTGGAATGGGCGAAGGACGGGCACGACGCGGCGTTTCGCGAGCTGGTGCGTCGCTACGAACGTCCCGTGTTCTCGCTCGTCTACCGCATGGTCCGGGACCGCGCGCTCGCGGAAGATCTGGCGCAGGAAACGTTCATCAAGGTGCTGAACGGGATCCGCTCGTATCGGCCGGAGTTCAAGTTCTCGTCCTGGATATTCAAGATCGCCAACAACGCGGCGATCGATCATCTGCGCCGTCGTGAGCTCGACACGCTGTCGCTGGACGGCTCACCCCACGCACAGACGGCGGAGGAGATGCACGCCACGGCGCTGCAGATCGGCGGCCGGGAGGAGTCCCCGCTCGACGAGGTGGCGTCGCGTGAGCTGGGGAGTCAGATCGAGCGGGCCATCGCGCGGCTGCGTCCCGAGTATCGGGCCTGCATCCTGCTGCGGCACGTTGAAGGACACAGCTACGAGGAGATCGCCCAGATCCTCGACCTGCCCCTCGGCACGGTGAAGACGTACATCCACCGGGGCCGCAACGAGTTACGCGTGTACCTCGAAGGAGTGCACGAATGAAACCGCTCGCTGTCGAGCGCCGTAGGGCCCGCCATGTCTGAGCATTCCCACAATCCGCACCTCAGTACGGATGAAATCGAGCTGTGGGCCCTGGGGCTCCTGCCGGCCGCGCGGGTCATTCACCTCGCCGAGTGCGGCGAGTGCCTCACAACCGCGGAGCACGAGCGCAAGCTGCTGCGCGATTTGGTCCAGTTGCCGCGGTTCGGTCCCGAGTACGGCTTCGTCGAACGGGTGATGGCCAAGGTGCGGGTCCCGACTCCGTCGGGCGACTTCAGGCCCTGACCCGCGCGACACGCTGAGCGGGCGGCGGGGGGCGGTCGATGCGACCCTCTGCCGCCCGTCTTGCGTCCGGCACCCTCACGCCCCTCCTCCGGGCGCGGCCAAGACCTCCCGGACTTTCTTCGCCAGATCCTCCGGCGTGTAGGGCTTCGGCAGATAGGCCACCACCGCCTCCTGCACCTCCTCCTGCACTCCGGCAGCATCCGGATATCCGGATGTGTACAACACCCGCGTCGCGGGGCGCTCGCGTTTCAGCATCAGCGCCAGCTCCCGGCCGCCCATCTCGGGCATCACGACGTCGGTCAGCAGGAGGTGGATCGGGTCCTGCGATTGCCGGGCGACCTTCAGCGCTTCCGCGCCATTGCCGGCCTCGAGGACGCGATAACCGAAGCGCCGCAGGGCGCGACACGCCAGGCTGCGCACGCCCGGCTCATCCTCGACGAGGAGCACCGTTTCGCCTCCAGCTCGCGGCGGCTCGGCTGGCGCCGGCTCCGGCGCCACGGGCGCGCCCTCCATCACGCGGGGCAGGTACACGGTGAACACGCTGCCTCGGGTGGGTTCGCTCGAGACGTCGATGTACCCGCCGCTCTGCTTCACGATGCCGTACACGGTCGCGAGACCCAGGCCGCTCCCCTTGCCGACCGCCTTGGTGGTGAAGAACGGCTCGAACACCCGGCCACGGGTCTCCGCGTCCATTCCCATGCCGGTGTCGGTCACCTGCAGCAGGATGTGCGGCCCGGGCTGCGAGCCCGGACGGGCGGCGACGAAGCTCGGGCCCAGCTCCACGGCACCGGTCGCGATGGTGAGCGTTCCGCCCGCCGGCATCGCGTCCCGGGCGTTCACGGAGAGGTTCACGATGACCTGCTGCAGCTGGCCCTGGTCGGCCCGCACGAGCATGGGGCGCGGGTCGAGCGTGGCGACCAGGGTGATGTGCTCGCCGATGAGGCGGCGCAACAGGGAGCGCATCCCCTGGACCACGTCGTTGACGTCGAGAATCTCCGGCTGGAGCATCTGCTTCCGGCTGAACGCCAGCAGCTGCTGGGTGAGGGACGCCGCCCGCCGGGCGGCCTGCTCGATCTCCTGGACGTCGCCGCGTGCCACCGCCGGTAACGTCGCGTCCTTGAGCAGGAGCCGCGTGTAGCCGAGGACCGCCGTCAGCACGTTGTTGAAGTCGTGGGCAATGCCGCCCGCCAGCTGCCCGACCGCCTCCATCTTCTGGGCCTGCCGCAGCTGGCCCTCGAGCTCCTTGCGCTGCGTGATCTCGGTGGCGACGCCCAGCACCTGGGGCTCGCCCTCCGCGGACCGTAACGGGACCTTGATGACCTGAAACCAGCGCCGCCGCCCGGTGCGCGCGTCGGTGTTGGGTTCCTCGAGGATGAACTTCGGCCGCCCGGTCGTCATCGCCTCGCGATCGTCGCGCAGGAACTGCTCGACTTCGGCGCGGTTGGGATTGAAATCCGCGTCCCGCCGCCCGACCAGGTTCTCGGCCGTCGTCCCGTAGAGCTCGGCCAGCGCCCGGTTGACGAGGGTAAACCGCCCATCCCAATCCTTCACGAAGATCAGGTTGGGATTCAGGTCGATCACCTGGCGCAGGAACTCCTGCTGGCGCCGCCGTTCCTCCTCCACGCGTTTGCGATCGATGGTCATCGCCACCTGGGTGGACACGAACTGCAGGATGTGCTTCTCGTGCTCCCGGTAGCGAACGCCGGGGGAGTAGCTCTGGACCGCGAGCACCCCGAGCGTCCGGTCTCCCACCTTCAGGGGGACTCCGAGCCAGTCGAGCGACGGGGTGCCGATCGTCTCCACCTCGCCCGCCCGCTCGAGCTCCTGCGCGCGCTCGGGCGTGGCCAGCAACGGCTGCCCTGTGCGGAGCACGTATTCGGTGAACCCCTTCCCCAGCGGCTTGGGCTCGCTGAAGGTGTCGTGCTCGTCCACGAAGTACGGGAAACTGACGGTGTCGGCGACGGGATCGACCAGCGCGATGTAGAAGTTCTTCGCCGGCATCAGCTCGCCCACGATGTCGTGGATCGCGCGAAACAGCTCCCGCGGGTTCTCCGAAGCGTTGGCGGCTTCGGAGATGAGGAACGTCGCGCTGCGGATCCGCTCGGAGCGGCGCTGCTCGGTGATGTCGCGGTTCACCGCGACCCGGCCGATCGTCCGCCCGTGGCTGTCGCGCAGGGCGATGGTGATCGCCTCGACCTCCCGCTCTGTCCCGTCTTTGGCGAGGAGTTTGAGCTCCCCGGACCACTGCCCCCGGGAGCGCATCCCGGCTTTGATCGCTTTGGTGAGGGCCGGCCCCTCGCCCGGGCGGTTCAGCATCTCGACGTTCTGCCCGAGGGCCTCCTCCCGGGAGTAGCCGAACATCCGCTGCGCCGCCGGATTCCACTCGAGGATCACCCCGGCGGGATCGGTGACGATGATCCCGTCGTACAGGTGCTCGACGATCAATGCCTGACGCCGCAACGCCTCGGCGACCGGATCCGGCGCCGGGCGGGCCACCATCCGCTTGCGCGGCGTCACGGCCAACTCATCGGATGAAGCATGGCAGGTGCATACAATGGGACAGCCGGCCAGGCCGCGCCAGCGGTCACGAGGTCTTCCCCCGGCTTGCGGCGACGACGGCGCCCACGCCGACTCCCAGCACGCGCGCCGCGCTGCCGTCCCGCACGCCGATTTCCACCGTTCCGCCACTGCCGACGTAGGCGACCAGCATGCCCACGGCAACGTCGCCGAAGGTGCGACGCACCGGGCCGATGGCCGTTTCGCCGACCGTGATCGTGGCACCCAGCCGGATGAGATCCTTCGGGATGTTGCTGATCAGGTTGCCGAAGCGGTCGCTGTACACGACCTCCCCGAGCACCGCGGATTCCGCCACGCGGGGAGCGGCGGCCGCGAGACGGATCACGTCGGCGACGGGGGTCCCGAGGTCGTCCAGCCGCGCTCCGGCCGCCAGCCGGGCGGCCGCGGGAGCGAAGACGTCGCGGCCGTGAAAGGTGGGCGCCGCGTCGCGCAGCACCGGAAGCCTCACGAACCGTACGTCATCGGGCAGCCCGGAGAGCAGGCCGTTGTCTGGGCCGACGAAGCAGTGCCCGCCGGCCTGCGCGGCCAGGGCGCGCCGCGCGGTGCCGACGCCGGGGTCGATCACCGCCAGATGGACCGTTCCGGCGGGAAAGCGCGGCCATACGCGCGACAGGACATAGCGACCCGCCCGGACGTCCCCCGCCGGCACGTCGTGGGTGACGTCGACGACCGTGGCCGTGGGGACGCGGGACAGCAACACGCCCTTGATCTCCGCGACGTAGCTGTCGCTCGTCCCGAAGTCCGTCAGGAGCGTGATGATGGACATGGCTATCAGCTATCAGCTATCGGCCGTCGGCGCTACACGGTCGCGCG
>DATGDT010000312.1:0-4066 GCA_035310725.1 Gemmatimonadales bacterium | reverse complement strand
AGGTCCCGGCGTTGGACCGGTCGCCCGCGCCGCGGGCGCCGAAGCCGCGGATCACGAGCCGCACGTCGCCCGAGCCGTAGCGCGACTGGGCGAGCACGCCGGGGACGAGCGACAACGCATCGTCGAGTCCCGCCGCGCGGGAGCCCTGCCAGGCGTCCCGGCTGATCCGGGTCATGGCGAGCGGCACGGCGAAAAGTGACTGAGCGCGCCGGGCCGCGGTGACCACGACCGGGGCGAGCGTCACCGTGTCGCTGACCGAGTCGCGTACCTGCCCGGCGAGCGCCGGCGCCAGCGCCGCGCCGAGGAGCCCAAGTCCCACCGTCCGGCGCAGGCGCCGGTGTGTGCTCATGGGCGGGGACTTACGCCTTCCGCCGGAGGGCGTCAAGGTGCATTTTGCCGCCCCATGGAATGGCACATCGTCGGACTCAATTTCCTGTACGCCGCGCTGGGCGTGGTGCTGATGTACCTGGCCTACCGGCTGTTCGACGTCCTGACGCCGCGTGTCGACTTCCCGGCGGAGCTGAAGAAGGGCAACGTCGCGGTCGCGATCTTCATCGGATCGCTGTTCGTGGCGATCGCGATCATCATCGGCGGGGCGCTCAACTGAGCCGGCGGCTGGTCGCGGCGCTGGTCCTGCCGCTGATCGGCGCCGGGCACCTCGCCGCCCAGCGTGGAGGGGCGGGGCCGGCGGCCGACCGCTTCGATCCGATCTTCCGCAAGTACACGAAGCGCCTGTTCGGGCCGGCGTTCGACTGGCGCGTGTTCAAGGCGCAGGGCCTGGCCGAGAGCGGGCTCGACACCGCCGCGCGCAGCCGGGTGGGGGCGCGGGGCATCATGCAGCTCATGCCTTCCACGTACGAGTCGATTCGCTCCCGCGCGCCCGACCTCCTGTCGATCGACGACCCCGAGTGGAACATCGTCGCCGGCCTGCGGCACGACCGGGCGCTGTGGCAGATGTGGCCCGAGGCGCCCACGCCGCTGGATCGCCGCCGCTTCATGTTCGCGGGCTACAACGCCGGCAGCCGGACGATCAAGCGCGCGCAGCGCGTGGCGCACCGCCACGGTCTGGACCCGAGCCTGTGGGAGAGCATCGAGCGAGTGGCGTCGCGCGTGTGGCGCTGGCGCCAGCGGCAGACCCTGATCTACCTGCAGAAGATCGAAACCATCCTGGAGCAATTGGACGAGCACGGGAAGCTGGCCGGCCGGCGCTGGTGAACGGGTCGGGCTTCCCTCACGACCACCGAAGGAGCCGTCATGCGTAACGCCGTCGTTTTTCTGCCACTGTCCGCTGTCCTGTTGGCCGCCCCCCCCGTAGACGCGCAACGACGGCAAGCCTCGGCCACGTCCTCGGCGCCCGCGATCGATCCCGCGGTCTACGGGCAGCTGCACTTCCGCCACATCGGGCCCGAGGGGAACCGGGTCAGCTCGGTGGCGGGCGTGCCCGGAGACGCGGGCACCTACTACGCCGGCGCGGCATCGGGCGGCCTATGGAAGACCGTGGATGGCGGCGTCCACTGGGAAGCCGTGTTCGACGATCAGCCCGTGTCGTCCATCGGCGCGCTGGCCGTGGCGCCGTCGGACCCGAACGTGGTGTGGGCCGGGACGGGCGAACCGTTCATCCGCTCCAACGTCTCGGTCGGGTGGGGCGTCTACAAGTCCACCGACGCCGGCAAGCACTGGACCAAGATGGGGCTCGACAGCACGGGGCGCATTTCGCGCATCATCGTGCACCCCACCAATCCGGACATCGTCTACGTCGCGGCGCTGGGCCATCTGTACGGGCCGCAGCCCGAGCGGGGCATCTATCGCACCAGCGACGGCGGCAAGACCTGGGAGCGGGTGCTGTTCGTGAACGACAGCACCGGCGCGTCGGACCTGGTGATGGATCCCAACAACCCGCGGATCCTGTTCGCCGGATTCTGGCAGGTCGAGGTGCACACCTGGATCCGCTCGAGCGGCGGCGCGGGCAGCGGCATCTGGACGTCGCGCGACGGCGGCACGACCTGGACCCGCGTCACGGGGAGCGGTCTGCCCACGAGGCCGGTGGGGAAGATCGGTCTCGCCATGACGCGGGCGAACTCGAACCGGATCTACGCGCTGGTCGAGACGGGAGACGGCGTGCCCGCCGTGAACATCGCCCGGCCCGACAGCGGACGGCTGTTCCGGTCCGACGACGGTGGTGCCTCGTGGCAGCTCGTCAGCCACGACCGGCAGGTGGCCGGCCGCACGCACTACTACAACCGCATGGCAGTGATGCCGGACAACGAGAACGAAGCGTACTTCCTCACGGCGTCGTGGGCCAAGACGCTGGACGGCGGGCAGACGATCATCGATCCGCCCAACGCCCAGGTGCCGGGCGGCGACCACCACGACATCTGGATCGATCCGACCAACGGCAACCGCATGATCGTGAGCCACGACGGCGGCGTCTCGATCACCACCAATCGCGGCCGCAGCTGGCTGCGCGTGCAGCTGCCCATCGCGCAGATCTATCATGTGACGGTGGACAACCGCGTCCCTTACTTCGTGTACGGCAACCGGCAGGACGGCCCCTCGTCGCGCGGTCCGAGCAACAGCCGCACCGGCGGCGACATTCCGCGCGGGATGTGGGGCACGGTGGGTGGAGGGGAAAGCGGCTGGGCGACGCCCGATCCCGTGGATCCCGACATCGTATGGTCCAGCGCCTCGGGGTTCGGCAGCGTCGGCGGGATCGTCTCGCGCTATGATGTCCGCACCGGGATCGCGCGCAGCACCGAGATCTGGCCGCAGGCGACGATCGGATGGCCGGCCGGGGATCTCAAGTACCGCTTCGTGTGGACCTTCCCGCTCACCATCTCGCCGCATGACCACAACACTGTGTACGTCGGCAGCCAGCACGTGCACTCCACGTCCGACGGCGGCGTGACGTGGAAGGAGATCAGTCCCGATCTCACGCGCAACGACAAGACCCGGCAGGTGCCCTCGGGCGGGCTCACGCCCGACAACATCGGCGTCGAGTATGCGGGCGTGGTATTCGCCATCGCCGAGTCGCCGCTCAAACGCGGGCTCATCTGGGCGGGGACCAACGATGGGAAGGTCCAGCTGACGCGTGACGGCGGCGGCCACTGGACCGACGTCACCGGCAACATCAAGGGGCTGCTCGACTGGGGCACGATCTCGAGCATCGAGCCGTCGCGCTTCGATAGCGGCACGGCGTACATCGCGGTGGACGGCCACCAGGTGAACAGCCGCGATCCGTGGATCTACAAGACCACCGACTACGGGGCGAGCTGGTCTGCGATCACCACCGGGATTCCGAAGAGCCCGCTGAGCTACGTGCATATCGTGAAGGAAGACCCGGTGCGTCGCGGCCTCCTCTACGCCGGCGCGGAGAACGGGCTGTACGTCTCGTTCGACGACGGCGCGCACTGGCAGCCGCTGCAGACCAACCTGCCGCACGCGCCGGTGTACGGCATCACGGTGCAGCAGCAGTTTCACGACCTGGTCGTGGCCACCTACGGCCGCGGTTTCTGGATCCTCGACGACATCACGCCGCTGCGCGCGCTGACGCCCGAGCTCACGGCCCGGGATGCTGCGCTGTTCGCGCCGCGGGCGGCGTACCGCTTCCGCGCGATCGAGGGCCCGTACGAGGCCGGCGACGATCCGGTGGCGGGCACCAATCCGCCCTACGGCGCGTCGCTCGATTACTGGGTGCGCACCGCGCCGCGCGACAGCGCCAGGGACAGCGTCAAGATCCAGATCGTGGATGCCGGCGGCAAAGTCGTACGGACCATCACGCAGCTCCCCGCCGCGGGGGTGAACCGGGTGTGGTGGGACCTGCGCTACGAGCCGACGCCCGAGGCGAAGCTGCGTACCAGCCCCCTCTACGCCGCCTGGCTCCCGGTGCAGCCCGAGGGGACGCCGGCGCCCGGCATCGGTCGCTTCTCCCTGCTGGCCCCGCCCGGGCGGTACACCGTGCGACTCACGGCCGGCGGGAAGACGTCCGAACAGCCGCTGGATGTCCTCAAGGATCCCAACACGGGCGCCTCGGACGACGACCTGCGGGCACAGGGAGTGGCGATGGATG
>DATGDT010000311.1:0-2462 GCA_035310725.1 Gemmatimonadales bacterium | reverse complement strand
AGCCGGCGAATCACGCCTTCGAGCCGGAGAGCGCCCGGAACGCCAGGCGCTCCTTGTCAGGGGCCACGTCGACCTCGATCTCGTCGCCCCGCGCGAACTCGCCGACCAGGATCTTCTCCGACAGCGGGTCCTCGACGTATTTCTGCACCGCGCGCTTCAACGGCCGGGCGCCGTAGTGCTCGTCGTAGCCGTGATCCACGAGGAAGTCGTTCGCGGCCGGCGTGAGCCGGAGCGTGAGTTCCTCCTCGCCCAGCCGCTTCTGCACATCGCGCAGGATGATGGTCACGATCTGCGCGATGTGATCGCGCGTCAGCGGATGGAACACGATCACGTCGTCCAGGCGGTTGAGGAACTCGGGGTTGAATACCTTGCCGATCTCCTCTTTCACCTTCTCCGCCATGCGCTCGAAGTCGCCCTTGGTGTCTCCCTGGGCGAATCCCAGCGTCCGGCCCTTGAGCATGTCGCGGGCGCCCACGTTCGACGTCATGATCACGACGGTGTTCTTGAAGTCGATCACGCGACCGTAGTTGTCCGTCAGATGCCCCTCATCCAGCACCTGCAGCAGGATGTTGAAGACATCGGGGTGTGCCTTCTCGATCTCGTCCAGCAGCACTACCGAGTACGGCTTCCGGCGCACGGCCTTGGTGAGCGCGCCCGAATCCTCGTATCCCACGTACCCCGGAGGCGCCCCGATGAGCCGGCTCACGGAGAACTTCTCCATGTACTCCGACATGTCCACGCGGATCAGGGCGGTGGCGTCGGCGAACAGGAAGCGGGCCAGCGCACGCGCCAGCTCGGTCTTGCCCACGCCGGTCGGCCCGCTGAACACGAACGAGCCGATGGGGCGCTTGGGATCCTTGAGGCCCGCGCGGCTGCGCCGGATCGCGCGCGAGATGACCGTGATCGCTTCGTCCTGCCCGACCACGCTCTGGTGCAGCTCCTCTTCCATCCGGAGCAGCCGCGCGGTCTCGGCCTCCTGCAGCCGGGTCACCGGAATCCCCGTCCAGCGCGACACGATGAAGGCGACCTGCTCCTCGCCGATGGTCGGCCGGCGGGTCTGCCGCTCGCGCTCCCACTCCTCCTGCTTGCGGCGAATCTCGTTCTGCAGCTCGCGCTCCGAGTCCCGCAGCGCCGCGGCCCGCTCGAAATTCTGATCGCGCACCGCATTCTCTTTGTCCCGGCTGATCTGCTCCAGCTTTTCCTTGCGCTCGGCCACCTCGGGCGGCGGCACCTGGGTCGCCAGGCGCGCCCGCGCCCCCGCCTCGTCGATCACGTCAATCGCTTTGTCCGGCAGGAACCGGTCGGTGATGTAACGCTCCGAGAGCTTGGCGGCTGCGTCGAGCGTCAGGTCGGGAATCACGACGCGGTGATGGTCCTCGTACCGCTTGCGCAGGCCTTTCAGGATCTCGATGGTCTCATCGACGCTCGGCGGATCCACGATCACCGTCTGGAAGCGGCGCTCGAGTGCGCCGTCCTTCTCGATGTACTTGCGGTACTCGTTGAGCGTGGAGGCGCCCACGCACTGCAGCTCGCCGCGCGCCAGCGCCGGCTTGAGCATGTTGGACGCGTCCACCGCCCCTTCGGCGGCGCCCGCCCCCACCAGCGTGTGCAGCTCGTCGATGAACAGGATGATGCTGCGGTTCTGGGCGATCTCGTTGATCACCGCCTTGAGCCGTTCCTCGAACTGGCCGCGGTATTTCGTGCCCGCGATGACGGCCGCCATGTCCAGCGACAGCACGCGGTGATCCTTCAGCGCATCGGGGCATTGCCCGTTGGCGATGAGCTGCGCGAGTCCCTCGACGATCGCCGTCTTGCCGACGCCCGGCTCCCCGATCAGCACCGGGTTGTTCTTCTTGCGGCGCGACAGGATCTCCATGACGCGCTCGATCTCTTTTTGCCGGCCGATCGTGGGATCCAGCGCGCCGTCGGCGGCCAGTTGGGTGAGGTCGCGGCAGAAATGGTCCAGCGCGGGCGTCTTGGACTTCTTCTCGCTCTTCGGGCTCGGCGCCGGCGTGCTCGCGCCGCCGCTCGGGGCGGCGGACGGCATCTCGCTGCCGAGCAGGCGAAGCGTCTCGGCACGCGCCTGCTCGAGGTTCACGCCCGCGTCGGTCAGCACCTGGGCCGCGATCCCCTTCTCCTCGCGCAGCAGGCCGAGCAGCAGGTGCTCGGTCCCGACGTAAGAGTGGTTCAGCTCGCGCGCCTCGCTCATCGCGAGCTCGAGCACCTTCTTGGCCCGCGAGGTGTAGGGCAGGTCGGGACCGGCCGCTGCCGCGGCTTTTCCTTTCTTGACGGTCTCTTCGATCTTCTGCTGGATCTCTTCCAGATCCACGTTGAGGTTGGTGAGGACGGCCGCGGCCACCCCCTCCCCCTCCCGGATCAGGCCGAGCAGGATGTGCTCCGTGCCGACGTACTCGTGGTGCAGCCGGGCGGCTTCCTCCCGCGCCATCTGCAGGACTTTCCGC
>DATGDT010000310.1:0-15415 GCA_035310725.1 Gemmatimonadales bacterium | reverse complement strand
AAAATTCTGCCGCCGGAGCTTGGTCCGCAGGAGCAGCCGGGTGGCCGGGTCCTCGAAGCCGGTGAGGATCGCCATGCAGTCGCCGAACGCTTCGTGGAAGGCGTTGGTCTCCGTGTAGGAGCTGTCCCACAGATCGGGGCGGACCTGGTCGAGCAGGGCATGGCCGGTCTCGTGCGCCACGACGTCGGTGCTCGCTCCCGACCAGGTGGTCTTGGTGCCGGTCGTGTACTCGAAGAAGCTGAGACTCTGCCCGTCGTAGTAGGCGTTGAGGTCGGTACCCGCATTGGGCTGCAGATCGAGCTTGCGGCGGTTCGTCGAGCGGGCCCAGCGCGCGACTTTCTTGCCTTCGAGCCCCTCGTAGGCCGCCACCGCCGCGAGCGCCGCCTCGCGGCTCTGCCAGAACAGGAACTGAGGATCGCCCAAAGGATGCGGGGCGGGCGACCCGTGCGCCACGTAGTTGAACCCCGCGACGGTGGACGCCCGCTCGGCGCGTGGCGTCTTGCGCCGCATGGGCGGCCCACCGCTGGCTCTGGGATCGTTGGGGATGAAGTTGATGGGCATGATCGGTCCCTCCGCCTTCAGGTCATTCCCTCACCCGCACCGCGTCCGCGACTACCACACCCCCGCCCGAAGCGCCGCGCGACAGCGCCACGCGGCTCCAGCCCCGCGGGAACGTCCACGTGCCCAGAGTCTGCCAGGCACCGCCGTTCGCCCGTTGATCCAGCGGGACCACGCCCAGCGTGTCGCCCGCGCCGGCAATCACGACGTAGGTCGCACGCGACGACCGATTCGCCCCGGCGGTCCAGCGGACCTCGACCGTGCGCGTGCCGGCCGAATCGAGACGGAACGAGAACACGGCCGCGTCACTCGCCTGCGGACTCGCGAGTGCCCAGCGGTATCCGCCTCCGTAGTACCCCGGAGTCTCCGCGCTCCGCGTCCAGCCATCGGGCACCGTCGCTCGGGTGACGGCGGTGTCGTTGAATGCGTCGTCGTCGTCTCCCACCGCCTCCCCGCAGTCCGCCTGCACCCGGTGCACGTAGCGGACCCAGGGCCAGTGCGGGCCGGGATCGGTGCGGTTCTGCGGCTGCAACTGCCCGTGACCCACGATGTGCTGCCAGTCGCGCGGGATATCGAAGCGGCGGGTCACGCCGCACACCAGCGCCGCCGACGTCTCGAGCTGCGTCGCCGGAAAGGAATCCTGGGAGACGAATCCCGCATGCTCGACGCCGACCGTGAAGTCATTGCTCTGTACGCCGTTCAGCCGGCAATCGTGACCGCGGTTCAGGGCACAGTCGTACAGCGCCGCGATGTGCCAGGCGCGGTCGGGCTCGCCCACCAGGTGGGAGATCTCGGCGCCGTCCTCGTCCACCACGTAGTGCGCGCTGACCTGCGACGCCGGGTTCACGAGCCAGCTCCAGCAGCCGGTGTAGCCGCTCTCGCAGGTGTGGATGATCACCAGATGGACCGCGCCGGTCGAGTCTTGCGGTCTGGTGTTGTAGTTGGGCGAAGGGCGCCAGACCGGCTTGGGCTCTGGAGGTGGTGGAGGCGGTGGAGGTGGCGGAGGTGGCGGCGGTGGCGGGCAGGTGACCTGCGGGTTCAGGCGCTCCGGCGGAGCGAGGGTCCGGTCCACGTCCAGCGTGTACGACGCACGGGCATAAGGCACGACGATCCCGCTGAAGCGACCGACGACCGGCTCCCACGCTGCGGGCTTGGTGCGGTCGATGCCGGACGAGTCCGCGTCGGCGGAGAGCAGCGCGGCTGCGGCGCGGATGTTGGCGAGCGGGTCGGTGCGCGCCGCCTGCACGCTCACCCCGGCCAGCGCCGCGCCCCGCTCCAGCGCGGTCCCGCGCAACGCCATCACGCCGAACGCGGGCGGCCGGCCCGGAAACTCCTCTTCCCCGCGTACCATCTGCCAGCGCGTCTCGACCCACCCGATGCCCTTGAGAATGGCGCGCGGGACGCGGAATTCTGCAGCGGCCGCTGTGAATTGGCTGTCGTACCGCGACGGTTGGGAGTCGACGTTCAGCGTCCGGGCGAGACGCGCCGGGCTCGCCTGCGGGCAGGGTTGCGGCGTCGGAGCCGGCTGTCGGCACGCCGCCAGAGCCACGAGGACGATCCAGGGAGCGACGCGCCGGTCACTCACGGTGACGCACGTCGACGATCACGCGTGGCGGCTGCGAAACCTCGAGCACGCGAAACGGCCGGCGCGCATCGAGCCCGATCGCCCATTCGACCTGCCCCTCGAAGTCGCACACCAGCTTCAGCTCGAGCACCTGCTGGAGCCGAGGTGCGAGCGACCGTGCCGCGGCGGTGACATTGCCCAGCGTGTCGTGCGCCTGCGCGGGCTCGAAGCGGACCGCCAGACGGTCCGCGCCGGCGAGCGGGACCTCGGCCCCGGATCCGCAGGCACGGATCGGCTCGGTCGCGTATTGCACCTGGTATCCAGGGAGGCCGACCCCCGAGAACTCGAAGACGACACGGTCGAATCCCGGCTCCCGGCCGGCGTGCACTGCCCGGAGCACAGCGCCCCGGGTCGGCGCGGACGTGGAAGGACGGCGAACCGGCGCGAGCGTGCCGGCGAACGACGCGCCCGAGTCCTGGACCGCGAGCGCGCCCTGGGCCGGCGGTCGCCGTCCGGTATCGCCCGATTCGGCGACACACGCGCAGGTCACGACGGCGGCGATGATGGCCCGCTGCATGCGCGGCGGCCGGCTACTCGGTGACGCGCAACACCTGGTCGTGCTCGCGCGCGCGGTCGGTCACCTGGATGGCGACCTCTTCCCCCGCGTTGGCGCGCTCGACCTTCTGATGGTTCACCTCCATCGAGGTGATCTGCTCGGTGAAGTCGGTGGTGTGACCGTGGAACCGGATCCGATCACCCACTGCCAGCGGACCGGCGGTCAGGCGCACGATCGCGACGCTCGGTCCCTTGAAGAAATGCGACACCGTTCCCACGAGCTGCTCCGGCATGAGGCGCTCCCGGTATGGGCTGCGACCACGATACGCCGCCCCTCTCCCGGTTGGGAGAGGGGGTAGCCACCACAGGGCTTACCGGTGCAGCGCGGGCTCGGAGAAGCTCGGCTCCACCGGCACCGGAGCCGCCTCAGGGGCGCTGGTCAACCGTTTCACCTTCGCCCCCACCCAGGCGCCGAAGTCGTCGAGGTAGGTGTAGACCACCGGCACCACGACCAGCGTGAGCAGCGTCGAGGTGATCAGCCCGCCGATCACCGCGTGCGCCATCGGCGCGCGGAACTCGGCTCCCGCCCCCAGCGCGAGCGCCGTCGGCAGCATGCCGAAAATCATCGCCAGGGTCGTCATCACGATCGGCCGCAGCCGCAGCTCGCCCGCGTCGATCAGCGCCTTGCGCCGGTCGCTCCCCGACTCCCTCGCCTTGTTGGCGAAGTCGATCAGGAGGATCGCGTTCTTCGTCACGAGCCCCATCAGCATGATCACGCCGATCATGCTCATGATGTTGAACGTGCCGCGGGTGAGCATCAGACCCAGCATCACCCCCACGAGCGACAGCGGCAGCGACAGCATGATCGCCAGCGGCTGCAGGAAGCTGCCGAACTGCGACGCCAGGATGAGGTAGATGAAGACGATCGCCAGCGTGAGCGACTCGAGCATGTAGCCCACGGTCTCGGCGAAATCCTTCTGCTCGCCGCCGAAATCGAAGCGGTACCCCGGCGGCAAGTCGATCGTGGCGAGCCGGGTGCGGATGTCCTTGACCACGTCGGTCAGCGGACGCCCCTGATAGTTCCCCTCGATCGTGGCCACCCGCTCGAGGTCGAGCCGCTTGATCTCGTTCGGCGCGCCGCTCGAGCGAATCGTGGCCACCTGCCCCAGCGGAATCATGACCGACGCTCCGGTACGGGTATCCATCCGGCTCGAGGGAACCGGGATGCGTGCCAGGTCGGACTCCGTCTGGCGCGACTCCGGGACCAGCCGGACCACCACGTCGTGCGCCAGCCCGGCCTCGTCCTCCCAGGTGCCTGCCTGCTCACCCGTCAGCACCGGCCGCAGCGCCGCGCCGATACCGCCCACCGACAGCCCGACGTCGGCCGCCAGATCGCGGTTCACCTCCACGCTGAACTCCGGCTTGCGGCCCTCGAGACTGGAGCGCAGGTCCACGAGCCCGGAGACGTCGCGGATCGCCGCCAGGGTACGGTCGGACAATCCCTGCAGCCGGGCGAGCGCGGGGCCCTGGAGGTTCAGCTGGATCGGGGCCTGGTTCCCCCCGGCCGCGCCGATCTGCGACACCCGCGCCGTCACGCCCTGGAAGCGCGGCAACACCTGGCGGAGATCCGATTCGAGCTGCTGCTGCGACCGCTCCCGGGAGTGCGCCCCGGTCAGCTTGATGTAGATCTGCCCCTTGTTCACCGCCTCGTTCTGCTGGGCGCCGCCCACGGTCGCGTAGGTCAGCGCGACCTCGGGCAGACTCTTCAGGTAACGCGACAGCTCGAGCGCCTTGCCCCCGGTGTAGTCCACCGACGAGCCCACCGGAGTCTCGATCGTCAGGAGCGTCTGCTCGTTGTCGGAGTTGGGCATGAACTGCCCGCCCACCAGGCCCAGGCCGAACAGGCTCATCGCCGAGAAAAACGCCACGGTCGCGATGCCCATGGTCGCGAGCCGGTGGTCGAGCGCCCAGGCGATCACCCGGCGGTAGCGCCGGCCCAGTCCTACGAACGAGTTGTTGAACCGCTCCAGCGCGCGCCCGATCGGCCCGCGCCGCGCCCCGCCCTCCGCCTGCGGATCGTACCACAGCGAGGAGAGCATCGGGTCGAGCGTGAAAGACACGAACAGCGATACCAGCACCGCGAAGGCAACCGTGATCCCGAACGGGAAGAAGAACCGTCCCACGATGCCTTTCATGAAGGCGACCGGGACGAACACCGCGATCACCGACATCGTCGTCGCCATCACCGCGAAGCCGATCTCGGCCGTGCCCTTGCGGGCGGCGGTGTAGTGATCCTCCCCTCGCTCCACGTGGCGCACGATGTTCTCCCGCACCACGATCGCGTCGTCGATCAGAATCCCGATGGCCAGCGACAGCGCCATCAGCGTCATGATGTTGATCGTGAAGCCGAAGGCGTAGATCGCCAGGAACGCCGAGATCACCGACACCGGGAGCGTGAGCCCGGTGATCACCGTCGAGCGCCACGAGTTGAGGAACAGGAAGACGATCAACACCGTGAGGAAGGCGCCCTCGAGCAGCGTCTTCTGCACGTCGTCCACCGAGTTGCGGATCCAGGTCGAGTTGTCCTGCACCACGGCCAGGCGCACGCCGTGCGGCAGGGTCGGCTCGAGCTCGGCCATCACCTTCTTGATGTTGTCGGTCGCCTCGACCGTGTTGGCGCCCGAGGTCTTGCGGACTTCGAGGGCGACGGCGCGGTCGCCGTTCACGTAGGCGACGTCGCGCGCCTCCTCCTGGGCGTCCTCGATGCGGGCGATCTGCCCCAGGCGCACCGGGATGCCGTTGCGCATCGTGACGATCAGCGCGGCGAAATCCTTCGGATCGCGGATCTTCCCCGCCACCCGCACGAGCTGCTCGGCGTTGCCCTGCTCTACGCGGCCCGCCGGCACGTCGCCGTTTTCGCGCCGCAGCGCCGCCGTCACCATGTCGGGCGAGATGCCGAGCGCCTGCAGCCGGTCGGGTTGCAGCAGCACGTGGATTTCCCGCTTGAGACCGCCCACCAGAGTCACGCTGCCGACCCCGGAGACGTTCTCGATGCGGCGGCTCACCACCTCGTCGGCGAGGCGGGTCAGGTCGCGCAGCGCCCAGTTCTCACCCTGCACCGCCAGCACGAAGATCGGCTGGTCGGACGGGTTGGCCCGGGAGATGACGGGCGGATCGATGTCCGTCGGCAGGTCCTGCCGGATGGCGTCGATCTTGGCGCGCACGTCGGCCTGCGCGTCCATGAGCTTCGTGCCGAGGTTGAACAGCACGAAGATGGTCGAGAAGCCTTCCGTGGAGGTGGACTGGATCCGCTTCACCCCTTCCACGGTGTTCACCGACTCTTCGATCTTCTTCGTGACTTCCCGCTCCACCGACTCGGGGCTCGCGCCGGCATAGCGGGTCTGGATCACCAGGAACGGAAACTCCACGTCCGGGAACTGATCGATGTTGAGCCGCCGGTAGGAGAACAGTCCCAGCACCACCAGCGCCAGCATCATCATCGACGCGAAGACGGGCCGCTTGATCGACAGGTCGCTCAGAAACATGGCTCAGCCCTCTCCTCCCGCGATCGTCGCGGGGTCACCAGCCTCGAGCCCGTTCGCCGGGCCCACGATCACCATTTCCCCGCCCTGAAGTCCGGTCTTGATCTCCACCAGGGACGCCTGCTCGTCGGCGGCGCCCACGGTGACGTCGCGGCGGGCGATCTTGCCCCCCTCGACGATGAGCACGTAGGCCTTGCCGTCCGCCCCGGCACGCACGGCCGTGCGCGGCACCGCGACCGCGTTCTTGACGTCCTGCAACACGATGCGGCCGGTCGCGAACAGGCCGCCCACCAGCCGGCCGCCGCGGTTCGCCACCGAGAGGTAGACCTTCACCTGCCGTGTCGCTTCGTCCACCGTCGCGTTGACGCGCGCCACGCGTCCGGTGAGCCCGGAGTCCGCGCCCGTCACGGTCAGCCTGACCGGGGCGCCGATCCGCACGGCGCTCACGTACTCGCTCGGCACGGTCGCCTCGAACTCGAGCTCGCGCGTGTCCACGAGCTGGAACAGCAGATCGCCATCCTTCACCCGGTCGCCCGAGTCGACGGCGCGCTTGCTGATCGCACCGCTCACCGGGGCCCGCACCGTGGCTTCATCGAGGCGCTTCCGCGCACCGGCCTCGTTGGCCTGGGCGGCCCGCAGCGCCACATCGGCGCTTTCCACGTCCTGCTCGGAGACGGCGCCTTCCTTGTAGAGGTTCTGCATCCGCTGAAAGTCGGCCTCGGCCTTACGGCGCTGCGCTTCGGCGGAGAGGGCGGCGGGCTCCACCGCGCTGGTCCGGAACCGCGCCAGTACCTGTCCCCGCTGTACCGCCTGGCCTTCCTTCACGAAGACCTGCTCCACCACCTCCGGGATCGGCGAGGCGATGCGCACTTCGACCGCCGGTTCCAGCGTGCCGGAGACGGGGACGCCCGCGATCAGGTCCCGCCGCGCAGCACGCGCCACGTCATCGGGGCCGAGCACCGCCGTCCGGACCGAGCCGGCGGGCTGCTCCGCCGCGGTCCCCTTGCCGCATCCTGCGATCCCGGCGCCGGCGAGCGCCAGCGCGGCGAGCGTGCCCAGCATCGTGTATCGCTTCATGGCCGTGGTTCCTCAGGGTTGGAAGACTGCGCGATCGGGGTAATCGGCTGCTGGACGACGGGAACGGTGCGCCCCAGGGCCCGCTCCAGGCGGGCCAGGGCGACGACGTAGTCCCGGGTCGCCTGCACCTCGTTCACCTGCGACTGCTGCGCGGCGACCCGCGCGTCGGACACCTCGAGCTGCGTGGCAATGCCGTTGGTGTAGCGCACGCCGGCGATATGCAGGGCGCGGTCCGCCTGGCGCACCGTCTCGCGACGCGCCACGAGCAGCGCCTGCGCCCGCGCGACCTCGGCCCGCGCCCGCGCCACGTCCAGCTCCACCTGCTTGTGCACCTGGTCCCGCTGCGCCTCCGCCCGCTGCAGCGCGGCGCGCGCCTGCTCGACCCGGGCGCCGGTGCGGAAGCCCGTGAAGATCGGGAACGAGAGCTTCACTTCGCCGTTCCAGCCGCGCCGGAACTGGTCCACGGTGGACGGGAACACGCTTTGGGGAAACGCCTGCTCGTTGTACGTCGTCGCGACTGACAGCGTCGGCCAACGATCGGCGCGCGCGACGTCCAGGAGCTCCTTCTGCTGGCGCACCGTCGCTTCCGCCTGCGCGAGCGCCGGCCGGTCCGGCCCGCCGATCGAGTCGGTCGTCAGGACCGGAATGGTCGCCTCGGGCGACTCGAGCGGAGTCGCGAGCGCGAGCGGCTGGTCGGCGGGCAGATCGAGCAGCCGCTTCAGCTCCAGCGTGGCCAGATCGAGGTCGTTGCGCGCCGCGACGACGGCCGGCTCCTGGTTGGCGGCGTCCACCTGCGCCCGCAGCAGATCGTACTCGGCGCGCGTGCCGGCCTGGCGGAACAACTGCACCTGGCGCAGCTGGGCGCGCGCCTGATCCAGATTCTGGCTGGCGATCTCGAGCAGCCGGCTCTGCAGCGCGGCGTTCCAGTACGCCTGCTTCACCTGGAAGCTCACCTCGGCCGTCGTCTCCGAAGCCCCGAGGGCGGCGATGTTCCGGGCCGCTCTCGCCGCCGACAGCCCCGACCCGATCTTCCCGCCGGACCACAGGGTCTGTGTCGCCTGAATCTGGAAGTTCCAGGCGTTGGGAGCGCCGAACGGCGTGTTCTTGAAGAGGTCCCCCAGCGAGCTCGTGTCGGTCCCGCCGAGGCCCTTGTAGATCGAGGCGAACTGCCGCGTGTAGGTGAGCGTCCCCGTCACCTGGGGCAGCGCCGCCGAGAACGCTTCCCGCACCTGGCCGTCCGCGTCGAGCACATCGGCGCGGGCGAGCCGCATGGCGAAGCTCCGGTCCAACGCGCGCTGCACGGCCTGATCGAGCGTCAGGTGCAATGTGTCGGTGGGGGTCTGCGCGACTGCGGGGGCCGCGAAGGCGCCCGCCACCGCCAGCGAGAGCAACAGGCGTCTCATCTGCCCTCCTTGGGCTTCCGTCCAAGCCCTTCGACCACGAGGGTCAGGCGCCTGCGAAGCTCGTCCTGGAGTGGGAATGGCGGCTCGGGCGACTCGAGCCACATGACGATGGTGTCGTGGTAGACGTCGCCCAGGATGCGATGGATCAGCGCCGGGTCGACGTCGGCGCGCAGCTCGCCGCGGGATTGAAGCAGGACGATGACCTGCTTACCCAGCTCGTCCCAGCGACGGCACACCTCGTCGGCGGGATCGAAGCGGCCCCGGCTCCATTCCTGGGCCATGTACTTCCCCAGGTTCCGGTCTTCCTCGTAGTAGCCGGCGAACTCGATGAAGGTCTCGCGCGCCTGCTCCCAGGTGGGCGGGCCCTGTTCCAGGGCCTCCGCGACTCGGCGCTCGGCCTCGTCCACCCACACCTCACCCAGGTAGCCGAACAGCTCTTCCTTGTGCGGGAAGTAGTTGAAGAACGTCCCCTTGGCGACGTCGGCGGCCTCGCAGATCTGATCCACGGTGGTCGCCTCGACGCCGTGCTTGCGGAACAACTCGAAGGAGACCCGGAGGATGCGCTCCTTGGTCTCTTCCTTCTTCCGCTCGCGGCGCGAAACCTCAAGCTCTGTCATGAGTTAGCTCGCTATACCTGGAATAAAGATGACTACGGTCATGATTGATGTCGGTACAATATTAGACACAGTCTACAACGTCAAGTCTGTCCGCAGAGTTTCACAATCTGCTGACGGATACACTCGGGTTGTCTTACAGGGATTTTCGGAGTGGAACGTCCCGCCTGAGCGCCTAGACGCTGGCCAATTCCCGCAGCTTCTCCAGCAGCCGCACCATCGCCCAGGTATCTCGCTCGCAGTAGTCCAGCAGGTCCTTGCGCACCCGGTCGTGCTCGTGGCGCGGGATCCTGCCGGCCACGAAGAGCAGTCGCGCGATCTCCACGCTCGCCACGCGGCCGTCCACGATCACGAGGTCGTCGTAGGTGAGATCGGAAACGAGCGGGGTGAGGATCGCCTTGAGACTGAAGCTCCCCCTGAAGGCGGGGTGATACACGCAATTACGGATAACGGGATAGAGATCGAGCAGCTTCGCCTCGAGTGCCGCCAGATCGTCCGCCAGCTGCGGCACCGCTTCCTGCATCTCCCGGATGCGCGTCTTCTCGAACGCCGTGTATGTCACGACCCGTTCGGCCCGGGCCGTGGCGCGGACCATCGCCTCCACCAGACGTGGGCGCGCATCTTCGGGTCCCTCGGCAAGGAACGCGGCGTGCGTATAGGTGCCGTCCGGCTGCCGCTCGTGGTAGCTGAACTGCGCGGGGGCCTGCTGCCAGGGAGCCATCCCGGGCCACACGGGCACCGCCCGCGCGATCGTCTCGAAGTCCAGGAAGCCCAATCGCTCCGCGGTGACGAACGGCTCCAGCTCCCCCGCGAGCGTGGGCTCGAGCACGAGGCGGTTCGCCGCCATCGCCTTGAGCTGGCGCTTCTGGGTGAAGTTGAGCCTCTCAGTGTTCGGCAGGTCGCCGATCCATTGAATGCCGCGCTCCAGGTACGCCGCGGAGCGCTTGGGGCCCACCCCGTTCAGGTAGCGAATGTGGTCGGGAGAGTCCGGCCAGCAGCGCTCGAGAAACGGGCACTCGCGGGGCTCGAAGCAGTGCAGCCCGATGGGGACGTCGGGGAGGTCACCTTCGAGCATCGTCTGTTGCCGCGCCAGCTCGTCCGGCACGTTGGGCAGGTACCCGGCCACCGCCTGAGTCACGTCGCTGCCGGCGAACAGGTCCCCCGCCTCGGGATGGCGGAACTCCGGATTCAGGTGCAGCACCTCGGCGCTCGAAATTTCGGCGCCGCACGCGGCGGCGATATAGGCCTGCACCGCGACGTCGGGGATATGCTCGTCCTTCTGCGAGTTGGACGATTTGACCTCGATGAGGCGGTAGCCGTCACCCTCCTGCTGCAGCACGTCGATGGCGACGAAGGTGTCCTGGGCGATGAAAGTGGCCTCGAAGACCGCCGCGCAGCCCTGGCCGAGGGCGTCTTTCGTAGCGGCGACGCGCTCCGTCCGTGCAGTGTGGGGCAGGTCGATCAGCACGCCACCCGGGTAGCGACGGCGAGCAAGCTCCCCCACCTGCCGGCCCTGGTCGAAGAGATCCTGGAGGACCCTGTCGGGCTGCAGCTCGGCAGCGTTGGGCTCGTGCACGGTCCACCACAGGAGCTTGTGGCATTGGCAGCCGGTGACGAACCGGCTCTTGCTGAGCATGTGGGGAAATCCGAACGAGCCCTGCGACACCGCGACCGGGCGCTCGAGCTATTCGCCGGCGCGCTGCGGGGGGATCGGCAGTACGACGGTGAACGTGCTGCCCGTGCCGACTTCGGACTTCACCTGCACCCGGCCGCCGAACATGTGCTCGGTGATCTCGCGCACCACGGCGAGCCCCATCCCCGAGCCCGAGCCCTGCGGCTTGGTGGTGAAGCCGGCCTCGAAGATCCTGTCCTGGTGCTCGGGCGCGATCCCCACACCGCGATCGCGGACGCTCAGGTGCAGCGCCTCGTCCACGGGCTGCAGCGTGATCTGGACCGCGCTGCGGCGCGCCTCCGAGGCGTCCACCGCGTTACGGATCAGATTCGTGACGACCTGATAGAGGGCGTGCGGATCACCGGTGAGATAGGCGGTCTCGACCAGGGCGTCCCATTCGAGCGCCACTCCGCGCTTGCGGGCGAGCGGCCGCTCGAGCGTGACGCAGGAGCGGATGACCGCGGTGACCTCGAAGCGGGTCACCCGGCCGGGGCCCAGGCCGGACCGTTCCTGGATGGCTCGCAGATAGTCGGTGGCCTGCTCGATCCCCTTGGCGGCGTTGGTGAGATCCTCCACCAGCTGCGCCCGCAGCTCGGGGTCGAGCGATTCGGCCGCGCGCACCGAGGCGAGGCCGAATTCGAGGTTGCCACCCGCCACCGTCAGCTGGTTCCCCACCTCGTGCGCGATTACGCTCGGCTGGCGCGCGTATTCCCACGCCGCTTCCGAGGGGGAGAGGCGCGGCTTGGGTCCCACCGTGGCATCGATCGCGCCGAGGCAGAGTCCGGCCAGCTCGAGGATGAGGCGCTCGCGGCTGCGCCGCTCGACTCCTCCTGGCGGCGGTGCGGGCGGTCGGGTGCGGACCGGTGCGACGCACCAGCGCTTCCCATCCTCCAGCCGGCAGCCGATCCAGCGACTCCCCTCGACGACGGGGGCGCCCCAGTGGCGCAGCGTGGCATCGAGATCGCTCCGCGTCGCGTGATCGGGGAGTATGGAGATGCTGCTCGCCATCGGGGCGACGGCGGCGGTGGGCGTGACCTCCCACAGGGTGACCTCGCGACCCTGCAGGGCCACCCCGGCCTGCCGCAGCACCTCCTGGTGGTACTCGGCCCTGGCGCTCATCCGAGCGGTGGGCTCAGACGCACGTCGGGCACTCGGTGACACCTACGCAGGACACAGCCGTGCTCCCATTGGTGGGAAACCAGATCCATGGTCCGCCGAAGGTGGCAGACCGCTCTCAGCGGGGAGCGCCGACGACGCGCGCCGTCACAAAAGTAATAAGATTCTCCCCTCATGCCTCCCTATCGACCCAACCCCGCTCGTTATGATGGAATGACCTATCGCCGCTGCGGCAAGAGCGGCGTACTGCTGCCGGTCGTGTCGCTCGGTCTGTGGCACAACTTCGGCGCCGTGGACCCGTTCGCCACCGCCCGCACCACCGTCCGACGCGCCTTCGATCTCGGCATCACCCACTTCGACCTCGCCAACAACTACGGCCCGCCGCCGGGGTCCGCTGAGGTGACCTTCGGCCGGATCCTGCGACGCGATCTCGCCGGCCATCGCGACGAGTTGATCGTGTCCACCAAGGCGGGCTACCTGATGTGGCCCGGTCCCTACGGCGACTGGGGGTCGCGCAAGTACCTGCTCGCGAGTCTCGATCAGAGCCTCACCCGCATGGGGCTCGACTACGTGGACATCTTCTATCATCACCGGCCCGACCCCGACACGCCCCTGGAGGAAACGATGGGGGCATTGCACGACGCCGTGCGGGCGGGCAAGGCGCTGTACGTGGGGGTCTCGTCCTACCCGCCGGACCTGACCCGGCGGGCCGTGCAGATCCTCGCCTCGCTCGGCACGCGCTGCCTGATCCATCAACCCAAATACAGCATGCTGGTGCGCGAAATCGAGCGGGGCCTGCTCACCACCCTCGACGAGCTCGGGCTCGGCTGTATCGTGTTCTCACCCCTCGCCCAGGGGCTCCTGACCGATCGCTATTTCAAGGGTGTGCCGCGGGATTCGCGCGCCGCCAAGCCGCACGGCTTTCTCACGCGGGAGCAGGTGACCGACGCGGTGCGGGCGAAGGTGCTGCGCCTGAACGAGGTCGCGCAGGCGCGCGGTCAGAGCCTGGCGCAGATGGCGCTCGCCTGGTCGCTGCGCCATCGGAGCGTCACGTCGGCCGTCATCGGGGCGAGCCGGCCGGCGCACGTCACGGACGCCGTGGCGGCGCTGGCGAAGCTCGCGTTTTCGAACGAGGAGCTGGCGGGGATCGATCGAATTCTGGCGGGGTGAAGTCAGTGCGCCTCGCCGCTCGCCGCCGGCCCGCCCGCCGTCGCGCCCGAGAGCTGGATCGCGTTGAAGAAGAAGCGGAACGTGCCGTGCGACTGACCGCGATTCAGGATCTCGGGGCCGAACAGGAACAGCTCGCCGCCCTGCTCGCCCACCGCCGCCTCGGCCACCGCGACGCCGCGTTCGAGGCGTTCCTGTCCCCATGCCCAGCCGCTGCGCAGCGGCCGGGCGGAGTCGAACCAGGCCACCGGGCGCACCCCGGCCCCGAACGCCCCGGGCGAGAGGTCGAAGACCGGACTCTCATCGAAGAAGACGTCCACGCGCGCAGGAAATCCCCAGGCGAGCGGGCGAGTGGAGTCCACACGGATCTGCAGCACCGAGCCCGGTACGAAGAACGCCGTGCGGGGCAGCGGCTTGCCGTCCTGCACCAGGTGATTGGAGATCGGGAGTCCGAGGTAGCGCGCCAGACTAGTGGAGCCGCCAAACGCGATGATCGTGCCCCCGTCCTCGAGGAACTGCCGCAGCTGCGGCACGGTCTTCGCGACTGTCATACTGCCCAGCCAGGCGCGGTACTCCGCGGGAATGCGGAGCGAGTCGGGGGCCGCGCCGGGGCCTCCTCCGCCACCGGTTCCCGTCCCGGCACCACTGTCCGCGAGCGCGCCGTCCGGCAGGACGAGCACATCGAACCGCGCCGCGAGCTTCCCGGTATCGAGCGCGGCCGGGTACACCACCGCGAACGGAAACTCGAAACGCTCCAGCAGCCAGCGCGTCCAGCCCGAAGGAATCGAGCCACCGTAGCGGTCCCACAGGGCGACGCGCGCCGGGCGCAGGCGCAGGGCGTCACCGGGGGGCGCGGTGGCGATGCCGTCGCCGTGTAAGCCCAGCTCCGCTGCTCCTTTTCGCAGGAGCGGAAGGCTGGCGGGCGTTGCGGCGACGTAGACCGTGCCGGCGGGGTACGTCCTCCCGCCCACCGCCAGCGGCCGTGTGAGCCAGTAGACGGGCTGCGCTTGAGCGAGCAACCGATTCGTGAGGATCACGACGTCGTTCACCCGGTGATCGAGCAGAAAGCCGGCGGCCCCATCCACGTTCGCGAGGGTGCCGGGCGGGGGCGTCGCGAACCCCTCGATTCGTGCGAACGGCCCGTCGAACGCGTCGAGCACCCGGTCGAACTGCACGCCCATCTGGTAGGCCAGGGTCCAGCCGGCGTTGTCGTACGGCGGGATCGGCGGACCACCCGGATACTGAAAATCGTTGGGGTGATCCTGCGGCTCGAACATGTCGAGGATGTGCGGGCGGAACGCCTGGGCCGTCTTCACGACGTACGATCCCGCGGGGTAGCGCTTCCCCGCCACCGCGAAGTCCCCGGTCGCCCGGAGCACGGTGACGCCGTTCTTGACGAGGGTATTCACGAACTTCGTCGCGGTCGGGAAGTCCGGTTGATCCGCCGGCAGGATGTAGCCGCGCGGGTCGCGCCGGTCGGGATCATGCAGCAGCGCGAGCAGCTTCGTCGGCACGGAGCCGGCAGGGCCGGTCTGCGGTGGGCGCGTCGTATCGCTGCGCGCGCTGTCCCGGGCCGCCCGCTTGACGGCCTCGATCAGCTGGGGATGGATCGTCCAGCTGTCGTGGCCGCCGCGTTCGATCGCGTGCTTCCCCATCAGATAGATGTCGTAGAGCAGCGTCTCGCGATAGCGGGATGCGTAGTCGAGCACGGCCCGGTTCATCGAGATCGAATAGTCGATCGACTGCCGGAAGTGCCAGTGCTGCGGCTCCACCGGATAGGCGAGGTCCCCCCTGGGGAGTTCGCGATCCGGGATGAACGGGATGTCGACGGGGGTGGGGTTGCCGATCGTCTCGGTCAGCAGGCCGATCATGTTGTGGAAGTACGCGGTGGTGCGCAGCCCGCCGTTCCACCACGTCGAGTAGCTCGACCCCGAACGCATGGTGGCGCCCGGCTTCCCCTCGGCGGCCAGTCGCGTGTGCATCGCGGTCCCGACCATCTCCACGCCGAGCGGGATGAGGGGATCATAGTTGTAGTTGAACGGGTCGCGGAACGGCGGCGCGAACAGCACCGTTCCCGCCGGCCCCGTCTGATGGTGGTTGTAGACGATCTGCGGAAACCATTCGCGGAACATGATGCGGGCCATGTT
>DATGDT010000309.1:0-1527 GCA_035310725.1 Gemmatimonadales bacterium | reverse complement strand
CCGCTGCCGAGCTGGGTTACCTGCCGGAACCGCCGCTCGAGGAGATGATGAAGCTTACGGACGGCGCTTTGCGAGCACTTTTCGGATTGGTGAGGAGCCTGGGGACCGACCGGTTGACGTGAACTCCCCCAAACCGCTCCCCCCTCCCCGCTCCCTCAGAAGAAGGTTCGGTAGACCTCAGCTGTTCGTTCTGCCGTGCGCCGCCACGTGAACTCCTCGGCTCGCGCCATTCCCAGCGCGATCAGCGCCTCCCGCCGGTCCTGATCCTCCGACAGCTCGACCAGCGCCTGCACGTAGGCCGCCGGGTCGCGTCCCTCGACGATCACCGCCGCGTCGCCAGCCACCTCGCGCAGTCCCCCCGCGCCGGACGTGACGACGGGAAGACCCGTGGCGAAGGCCTCGAGTACCGGGAAGCCGAAGCCCTCGTACAGCGACGGGAAGAGCAGGACGTCGGCCGCGCTGTAGGCGCGTCGCAGCGTGCTCTCGTCCGCCCCGGGGACGCTGTGCAACACGCGCCGCAGCCCCAGGCGGTCCACCAGCTGCTCCTGGTCGGCGGTGAGGCGCCCACCGACTTGCAGCAGGTGCACGTCCACGCCCACCTCCATGCGCAGGCGGGCCACGGTCTGGATGACGAGGGGGACGTTCTTGCGGTCCACGGTCGAGCCGACGTGGAGGACGACGAATGCTTCCTCCGGAATGCGCCAATCACGGCGCCCGCGCTCACGGCCACCGGGGGCCTCGCGGAAGAACGCCCGGTCCACGCCGAAGGGGACGACCCGGATCCGCCGGTCGTCGCCGAGCCACGTGGCGAGCTCGCTTTTCAGCCACTCGGTGCCGACGAGAAACGTGTCGGCGGCGCGCAGCGCCTTGAGAGTGCGGCGCAGCAGCCGGTTGCGGAACGACTCGGCGATCCCCCCGGTGGGCGAGCGCAGCACGATGACGGGCATCAGGTCGTGCACGGTGACGATCGCGGGCCGCCGCCGCGCGCGATACAACAGATGCGCGTAAGCGTGATCGAGGATGTGCACCACGGACGCGTGTTTCGCCTGGCGCGCGAGGCGCAGGGGATAGAAGAAGAAGCGCGCAGCGAACCCCTGCGGACCGCGCAACGGGCCGGGCAGCACGACGCGCGAAGCATCGATCGGCTGATTCCACCACCGAACGTAGCTGCCGGAGGTGCGCCCGCCGCCGCCGCCCGTGTCGCGCGTGAGCTCGCCGATGTGCGCGGCGATGCGCACCTCGAAACCGGGGTCGCCGCTCTCGAGCCAGTCGTGCAACCGGTGCGCGTACTTGTCCATCACCGCCGCATGGTCCAGCGGCAGGTCGGGGACGAGCAGGACGCGAGGGAGATGAGAAGGGGTCGCCATGGGGGCTAGCGTGCCTTTGGTCTGGGCAGCGATTGCCAGAACGCGACGGTCCGCTCCGCTACCGCGTCGTCGCTGTAGAGCTCGAGCGCCCGGGCGCGGGCCGCACGCGCCAGCGCGCTACGCCGCTCCGGGTCGAGGATCTCACCGATCGCGGCGGCCA
>DATGDT010000308.1:0-7321 GCA_035310725.1 Gemmatimonadales bacterium | reverse complement strand
TCCCGCTCGATCGCCGTCGAAAGCAGCGACTCGACGGTCACCAGCCCGGCTCCGGGACAGAACGCAGGGCACTGCGCCGGCGAGGTCGGGTTCTCGAAGCAGGCGAGGGCGGCCAGCGCCCCGACTGCGAGCACCACGGCGCTGCGCCGCAGGTGACGCCCCCTCATGCGAGCGCCTCCCGGGTGAATGCCTCGGGCAGTAGCTCGCGCAATCGCCAGCGCCGCCGACTCGACGGACCCGCCGTGATGATCTCCAGCTCGAGCCCGAACTCGGCCAGCAGCTGGCGGCACGCCCCGCACGGCGTGGCCGGCGGCTCGACCCGGCTGGCGACGGCGATCCGCACCAGGTGCCGCTTCCCCGCCGCTACCGCGGCGCCGACGGCCATCCGCTCGGCGCAGATGGTCAGCCCGTACGACGCGTTCTCGACGTTGCACCCCACGTGGATCGTCCCGTCGTCGGCCTCGATCGCCGCGCCGACGTGGAAGTTGCTGTACGGCGCGTAGGCGTTCTCCATCACCGCCTGTGCCCGGCGCACCAGCTCGTCGCTCATGCCCGGACCTCCGACAGGAACGACCGCCCCGCGGCGAGCGGCGCGACGCCGAAGTATTCTCCCACGGTGGCGCCCAGATCGGCGAAGGTCGCGCGCTCGCCCACGCTCACGGGTCGGATGCGACCGCCCAGCACCAGGACCGGCACTGCTTCGCGCGAATGATCGGTGGACGGCGTGGTCGGATCGTTGCCGTGGTCCGCGGTGATGATGATCAGGTCGTCCTCCCGCATCCGCGTCTCGAGACGTGGCATCCAGGCATCCAGCTCCTTGAGTCCCTGATGAAACCCCGGGACGTCGTTGCGGTGCCCCCATGTCTGGTCGAACTCGATGACGTTCACGAAGATGAACCCCGTCTCCAGCGTGTCGAGCGCCCGTTCGATCAGCCGGTAGGCGTCGCCGTTGGTGGGCGTGTGCTCGCTCGCGATGTTCCGCCCCGCGAACAGGTCGTCCACCTTCCCGATCCCGACGCGTGCCACGCCCGCCTCCGCCAGCCGGTCGAGCAGCGTCGTGCCCACCGGCTCGATCGAGAAATCCTTGCGCCGCGCCGTCCGCCGGTAGTCTCCCGACGTCCCCTCGAACGGCCTGGCGATGACCCGGCTCACCGCGTGCTCTCCGATCAGCATCTCGCGCGCGGCGGCGCACGCCCGGTACAACTCGGCCAGCGGCACCGTGGTCTCGTGCGCTGCCACCTGAAAGACCGAGTCCGCCGACGTGTACACGATCCACTTCCCGCTGCGCTGGTGCTCGGCACCCAGCTCGTCGATGATCGCCGTGCCCGACGCCGCCTTGTTGCCGAGCCATCCCCGGCCGGTGCGGCGCGAGAACTCCTCCAACAGCTCCACCGGAAACCCTTCCGGATAGGTCCGGAAGGCCCGTTCCAGCTGCACGCCGCAGATCTCCCAGTGGCCCGTCGTGCTGTCCTTGCCGTGACTCCGCGGCAGCGCCACGCCGTGCGCGGCACCCGGGGCCGCCGGCCGGGCCATGCCGCGCAGCGGCCGGCACAATCCCAGCCCGAGCCGCTCCAGATTGGGGAGGCGCAGGCCGCCTACCGCCCGCGCCACGTTCCCGAGCGTGTCCGACCCCGCGTCACCATAGGCGTCCTGGTCCGGGGTGGCGCCGATGCCGAGGCCATCCAGCACAATGATCGCCGCCCGCTTCATTCGTACAGCCGGGGCAGCCGGCGTCCCAGCGCGGTGATCAGGCCGCGGGGTTGTACCCCACTCGCTTCCGAAACTTCGGTCAGGGTCAGTGACTGCCCATCGGCTTCGCCCAGCAACGTGGCGATCTCGCCCACGCGCACCGGGAGATCGCCGGCGTCGACCATGATCAGGTCCATCGTCACCGTCCCCACGATCGGACGCCGCGCCCCGCCCAACAGCACCATCCCCCGGCTCTCACTCCCCCCCAGAGCCGGATGGACCCCATCGGCGTAACCGATCCCCAGCGTGGCGATGGTCGTGTCGCGCGGCGCCGTCCAGCGCGCATTGTAGCTCACAGTGTCGCCCCGGTGGACCCGGCGCACGCTCACGACGCGGGCGCGGATACTCACTACCGCACGTCCCGCCGCAATGCCGCCACCCGGCGATCCCCCGTACAGGAACACCCCCGGCCGTACCAGATCGAAGGCCGCGGCGGGCTCGGTCAGCGCAGCCGCGCTGTTGGCCACGTGGCGGAGCCGCGGCGGTCGCGGCAGCGCCGCCAGCGCCGCGCGATACCGTTCGAGCTGGCGCCGCACCGATCCGTCGGCGCACTCCGCCGAATGGAACTGGGTGAACGCACCCTCGAAACGCGGCGTGTCCACGAGCCGCGCCACCTGCGCCATATCGTCCCACCGCACGCCGCCGCGCGCCATCCCGGTGTCGATCTCGAGATGAAATGGCGCGTCTCCCCCTCCGTCGAGCCACGCCGCGAGCGCCGCGGCCGAGTCGAACACCGGTGTGAGCCGCGCGGCACGGCACTCGGCGAAGAGCTCGGGCGTCGCGGCGAGCAGTACGAGCACCGGACGAGTGATGCCCGCCGCGCGCAGCTCGGCCCCCTCCTCCACCGTGGCGACGCCGTACCCCCAGGGATCGACCGCTTCCAGCGCCCTGGAGACAGGAACGGCTCCGAGCCCGTACGCGTTGGCCTTCACGATCGGGAGGAGCCGCGTGCCCGCCGTGCGCGCCACCGTGCGGGCATTGTCGACCACAGCCGCGAGGCTTACCTCGACCCACGCGCGGCTGCGCGGCGCACTCATTGACTCCATCAGAGCAGCGGGTATCATACCCCGCCCGGAGGCTAAATGCAAGGCGATTCAGCGCTTGGACGCGTGCTGGCGCTCGTACGGGAGCTGCGGAAGCGCTCGCCGTGGAACGCCGCCCAGACCCCCTACACACTCCGCCCGTACCTGGTCGAGGAAGTGCTGGAGCTCGATCATGCCATCGCGAGCGGCGATCCGCTGCAGCTGCGCGAGGAGCTGGGCGACATGCTGCTGCACCTGTCGTTCCAGCTGGTGCTCGCCGAAGAGCGCAGTCAGTTCGACGCCGAAACGGTGGTGCGTACGCTGGAGCAGAAGATGCGGCGGCGCCATGCGTGGCTGCTCGGCGGCCAACCCCCCGCCGTCGGGGCCCAGCGCGACTCCTGGGAACGCAGCAAGCGCGCGGAGGCGGGGGCGAGCGGTCGCAGCGCGTTCGCCGGCGTGCCGCCGCACCTGCCGCCGCTGCTCATGGCGTTGCGGCTGCAGGAGCGGGCCGCGGGCGTGGGCTTCGATTGGCCCGACGAAAAAGGACCGCAGGCCAAAGTGCGCGAGGAGATGGCCGAGCTGGAGGAGGTGTCGCGGGAGGCTTCCGACCGGGAACGCGTGGCCACTGAATTGGGCGACCTGTTCTTCGCGGCCGTGAACCTGTCGCGCAAACTCGGCGTCGATCCCAACCAGGCGCTGGAGATCGCCAACCGGAAGTTCCGCTGGCGCTTCGAGGCCGTGGAACGCATCGCGCGGGAGCGCGGCGTCGAAGTCGGAGAGGCCACGCTGGACGAGCTGGACACGCTGTGGGAGGAAGTGAAAGAAGGAACCTGACCCCTCCCTCAGGGGGTCTCGAACCGGCCGACGAGGGCCTCCCGCTCCGTGAGATCCTCGCAGAAACGATCCAGCGCTTCGTATTCCAGCTGCCACCGGCTCCGGAACGCCTCGAACGCCGCGCTGGAGCTCCAGCGGTCGATCGTCAGGTACCCGCCGCCCGCCGTGTGACGCAGCAGCTCGCTGCCGTGGTAGTCGGGACTACGCGCGAACAGCCGGGACCAGTCCCCATCGGCCGCGTAGATGCGCTCGAACTCCGGCTCGCGCCCGGACCGCGCCGTGAATGCCCAGATGATCAGGAACACGGCGACGCTCTCATGGCCACAGCTTGTAGAGCGTACGGGGGAACGCGATCGCTTCGCGGATGTGCGGGATGCCGCAAATCCAGGCGACCGTCCGCTCCACACCCAGGCCGAACCCGGCGTGGACGAACGTGCCGTACTTGCGGAGATCGAGGTACCAGCCGTAGGCCTCCAGCGGCAGTCCTTCCTCCTGGATGCGGCGGGCCAGCCGGTCGTAGTCGTCCTCGCGCTGGCTGCCGCCGATGATCTCGCCGTACCCTTCCGGGGCCAGCATGTCGTTGTTCAGCACAGTCCGCGGGTCGGCCGGGTTTTCCTTCATATAGAAAGCCTTGACCGCCCTGGGGTAGTTGTAGACCATGACGGGGCGGTCGTATTGTTTGGCCAGGAGGGTCTCTTCGTCGCCGCCCAGATCGCGCCCCCACTCCATGGTGGCACCCAGGCCCCTGAGCTTTTCCACAGCGTCGGTGTAGGAAATGCGGTGAAACGGGGGCGTGCAGCGCTCCAGGGGAGCGGTGTCGCGCTCCAGCTCGGCGAGCTCCGGGCGACGGCGCTCGAGGCAGCGGCCGACGATGTAGGCCACGAACTCTTCCTGCAGGCGCATATTGTCGTCGGAGTCGTTCCAGGCCACCTCCGGCTCGACCATCCAGAACTCGGTCAGATGACGGCGGGTCTTGGACTTCTCGGCGCGGAAGGTGGGGCCGAAGCAGTACACTTTGCCGAGGGCGGCCGCGGCAGCCTCGACGTAGAGCTGGCCGGTTTGCGCCAGGAACGCCTTGCCCAAGTCGAAGTACTCGGTGGCGAACAGTGTGCCGGCGTGCTCGCCGATCGATCCCGTGAGGATCGGCGTGTCCACCAGCACGAAGCCCCGCTCGTAAAAGAAGTCGCGGATCGCCTGGATCACCTCGTGGCGCACTCGTGCGATCGCGACCTGCCGGCGGCTGCGCAGCCAGAGGTGGCGATGCTCGAACAGGTAGGCCGTGCCGTGCTCCTTGGGCGTGATCGGGAAGTCCGTGCTCGGCCCCAGGATTTGCAGATCGGTCGCGCTCAGTTCCACCCCACCGGGGGCCCGCGGATCGGCGCGGACCGAGCCCGTGACCTGGACCGATGTTTCCTGGGTCAGCCGGCCGAAGGTTTCCCAGGCCGCTTCGGAGACGTCCTTCTTGGAGAGGACCGCTTGCAGGTAGCCCGTGCCATCCCGCAGCGTCACGAACGCGATCTTGCCCGAGGAGCGCGTCGTCATCACCCATCCGCACACAGTCACGGTCTGGCCGGCGAGCGCGCCGAGTGCTTCGATACGATGGGTTTCCGGCATAGGCGCGCCATACTAGTGGCGGCCCTGTGGGCTGTCAACGCGATCGCTTGCGTGCCGGTCGCGCGCTTCGGCCCCGACTCCGATGCGCGCGGCTGGCCCGTATATCTGGGCTCCGCCCGCCACGACATCTCGGTGGCCGAGACCCTCGCGGCGGATCCGCAGCCGCAATGGCGGACGAGCGCCGGCAAGTCGGTGCGCGGCGCCGTGGCGATCGGCACATCCGTCGTCGCCGTCGGCACGTCGGACCGCGCCGTCGTGCTGCTCGACCGCGCATCTGGGCAGCGGCTGTGGCGGCGCAGCGTGCGGGGCACGGTCGCGGGCGGTCCGCTGATCGCGGGCACGCGGGTGTTCGTCGCCACCCAGGCGGTGCCCGACGGGCGGGTCTACGCGCTCGACCTGCGGACCGGCAAGGCCCTGTGGACCGTGCGGACGGCCGGCGTCACGGCGCCGCTCGCGCTTTCCGATTCCCTGGTCATCGCCGTCACGGACACGGGCGACGTCCTGGCGCTCGCGGCCGCGACAGGCATCCGGCGCTGGAAGCGGGCGCTCGGCCGGGCCGCGCGCGCTACACCGGTGCCGACGGCGGACGGCATCGTCGTCGCCACGATGGGTGACTCCCTGTTCCTGCTCGACGCGACGACCGGCGCCGTCCGCGCCCAGATCGCCACACCCGGCACGGTCCTCTCCGCCCCGGCCTGGGACGGCCGACGGCTGGTGTTCGGGACCACCGCCGGCCATCTGCTCGGCGTATCGCTTCCCACTCTGGCCGTGTTGTGGGACCGATCGGTGGAGGATGCCGTGTACGGCGCCGTGGCGCTGCAATCCGACACCGCGGTCGTTCTGACCGGCGGCGGCACCCTCTGGTACGTGCCGCTCGATGCTCCGGAGGCCGCGCGCCGGGTGGCGCTGGCGGTGCCCTCCACCGCCGGCCCGACCCCGGTCGCGGGCGGCGTGCTGGTGGCAGGACTCTCGGGAGAGGTGCTGCTCGTCAACGGCGCGAACGGCGCCGTGCGCTGGCGGTTGCAGCGCCGCGCGCCGATCGAGGAGCCGCCGCTGCTGTACCACGGCCAGCTGTTTCTCGTCTCGGGGGGCGGAACGGTGGAGGCACTGCGGTGAGGGCCCGCACCCTGGTCTGCGCAGCGCTCGCGAGCGCCGCGGCGGGTGCGCCGTGCCTCGTCGCGCAGGATTCGCTCGCTCCCGCGCCGCGCACGTCGCACAACTGGGCGCGGCCCGTCGTGCACTATGGCAAGTGGCTCAGCGCCGCGTCGGCGGTGGGATTCACCCTGCTCGCGGCGCACGAACATGACACGGCCAACCGCAGCTGGCAGCAGCTGCTGGACCTGTGCCGCCGGGACAACGCGGCCTGCCAGGTGGGCGCCGACGGGCGTTACGCGACCTACCAGGCCGAGCTGCTCTATCAGCAGACCCTGTACTACGACCGCCGTGCCCGGCACCGCATGATCGTCGGGCAGATCTCGGTGCTCACCTCCGCCGCGCTGTTCATCCTGGATCTGCGCCACGGCGACGGCAATCCGCCGAATATTCCCTTTCATGGCCTGCGACTGTTGGCGGAGCCCGTCGGGGATGGGGCGCGACTGGGAGTGCGAGTGCCGTTCTAATGACGCTATCGGCTATCGGCTATCGGCTGTCAGCCAAGCCGATAGCTGATAGCCGATAGCCGATAGCCATCATCCCACTCGAAACAACTCAAACCCTCTCTCATACCGCGCCACCACGCTCGCCTTGTAGGCCGCGTGCTCCGGGCGCTCGAGCGCGGGATCCCGGGCGATGATCTCCGCGGCACCCTTCCGCGCCGCTTCGAGCAGATCCAGATCGGTGGCGAAACTCGCGAAGCGCAGGCTCACCCCACCCGACTGCCGGGCTCCCGCCAGCTCTCCCATGCCCCGTTCGTGCAGATCGAGCTCGGCAATCCGGAATCCATCCGTCGTCTCCGTAAACGCCTTGAGTCGCGGCACGCTGGAGTCGGAAAGGAGAATGCAGTGACTGGCGGCCGCGCCCCGGCCCACCCGGCCGCGCAGCTGGTGCAGCTGCGCCAAGCCGAAGCGCTCGGCGTGCTCGATCAGCATCACCGAGGCATTGGG
>DATGDT010000307.1:0-16024 GCA_035310725.1 Gemmatimonadales bacterium | reverse complement strand
CATTTCCTGGGCGTCATCGGACTGATCCGCACGCTGGGGTTGCAGGGGCGCGAGGAGCCGTTGCGGTTGTGGGGGCCGCGGGGAGCGAAACAGGTGCTCATGAGCGCCATGATGCTCGGGGTGGAACGGTTGCCGTTCGAGGTGCAGATCGAGGAAGTCAAGGCAGGGGACGTGATCGGGGACGGGGGACGGGGGACGCGGGAGGGGTACACCCTCCGCGTGTTCGCGACCGAGCACGGCGGTGGGTCGGTCGGCTACGCCCTGGTGGAGAACGAGCGCTACGGGCGCTTCGACCCCGACAAGGCGCGCGCACTGGGAATTCCCGAGGGGCCGTTGTGGGGGAAACTGCAGCGCGGTGAGAGCGTGGTGTTGCCTGATGGCCGACAGCTGACAGCAGATAGCGTGGTGGGGCCGCGGCGGCCGGGGCGGAAGGTCGTGATCACCGGGGACACCCGGCCCTGCGCTTCGGTGGTCGACGCCGCGACGGGGGCGGATCTACTGGTGCACGAGGCGACGTTCGGGGAGGAGGAACAGGAGCGGTCTCGGGAGACCATGCACTCCACCGCGCGCGAGGCGGCGCAGGTCGCGCTGGCGGCACAGGTACGCAAGCTGGTGCTGAATCACCTCTCGGCGCGCTATTCCATAACCGCCGAGGATCTGGTCAAGGAGGCACGGGAGGTGTTCCCCACGGTTGTCGCCGCCAAGGATGGGATGACGGTCGACGTTCCGTTCGTGGACTGACGCAGTCACCTCGCCATCACCGTCCTCAAATTCTGCACCATCGTGCCCAATCTCGCCGGGACGTTGCGGCTGGGGCGGAACCTCACCTTGAGCCACGCGAGCAGTGACGGGGGATTCCAGACCTGGGTCACGGTGAGCTTGGTGGAGGAGCCGGCGAATTCCAGGCGGAAGAAGGTGCGCCACTGGCGGCGGCCGACGCGCTCGGCCCAGCCGAACACCTTGGGCGGGTTCAGGTCCACCACCTCGATCTCGGTGTCGCGCGCGTCGTAGACGACGCGGATGCGGCTGCCCATGCGGAGCGGCCCCTCGGGGGCTTCGACGGCGCGGGCCGAGGGGAGCCAGAGCGCCATGCGGAGTGGGTCGGTGATCGCTTCGAAAACCTGTTCCGGGGGCGCCGGGACGGTGGTGGTGTGGGTGAAGGTGACGGGCCGCATGGTGCCAGGAAATTTGCACCAGAAACCGGACCTTGGCGAACGGCCGCCGCCGGAACCCGCGTCGCCTGCGTGTTGTTAGGCTTCGGGGCCGTCCCCGGAGGGAGGGATCTCCCCAGTCGTTGTACGCAAGGACGTGTGATCCATGACACAACCCGAAGCTGACGTACTGAGCGCCGAGCGCACCTGGTTCGACGGTCTGCTGGCGGCCCGCGTGCCGCAGCTCGAGGCGCTGTTGACGAACGATTTCCAGATCATCGACGTGTCGAGCGGTGCGGAGGCGGACCGCGCTGCGGTGCTGGGGGCCATCGGTGCGGGCCAGCTGCGCTTCGAGGCGATCGACGTCCTCGAGTCGCGCACGCGCCGGTACGGGGAGACGGTCCTCGTGACCGGGCGCACCCGGATGCGGGGCCAGTTCCAGGGGCAACCGTTCGGGGCGCACAGCCGCTACACCCATGTGTTCGTGCGGCAGGACGGGCAGTGGCGGCTGGCGTCGGCGCAGGGCACGCCGATAGTCACTACTCCCTAGGCCCGGGGAACCCGAGAGCTCAAGAGCCGGGAGCACAGAGCAGTTCGTCCAGGTGCGATGGAAGTCCGGCTCGCACCGCTACGTACTGCTCCGTGCTCCCTGCTCTTTGTCCTTTTAGGGTTGCCGTCCCGAGGCGGGGTATCTAAGTTCAGCGTCCGCATGGGGCTGTAGCTCAGCTGGGAGAGCGCCTGGATCGCACCCAGGAGGTCAGGGGTTCGAGCCCCCTCAGCTCCATACACAGGAACTGCCCCTTGGTGTAACTGGCAACACGCCTGACTCTGGATCAGGAGAGTCCTGGTTCGAGCCCAGGAGGGGCAACTCGAAGCCCGATGCAGCGTTCCGCTGTGTCGGGCTTCGTGCTCTCCCGCCTGCTGCTAAGGGGCGGGGTCAACCCATGACTTTCGCGGCCTGGTCTTCGCTGCGGTGCGCCGCACCGAGCTCCATGACTCGACGCTTCCGCATCACCTGCTTCAGCAGGTGTCGTTCGATCCCCTGGTTGATCGGGGCCAACGAGAAGATGATGGCCATCTTGACGCCGAGTGACAGGAAGTAGTTGTCGCTGGCGAGCAATCGGAGCGCCGTGCGCAGAATCAAGTCCTGGAATATGAACAGGACGATCGCGAGCCCCAGCGTGAGCGCCTTGGCTCTCCGGCCAATCCTGGCGCGGGTCAGTTCGTCGATCGTGTCCTGGAGCTGGCGGTTCTGCCGCTGGATTTCCGCCTTTTGTTCCTTGATGATGACGTTCTCTTTTCTGGTCTGCTCAGCCTCGAAGATCGCCTTCGCGTCAGCCAGGTTCCTGGCATTGTCCTCCCGCTCCACCTGTTCCCGCAGCTCGTGAAACGCCTTGTAGTGAAGCAGGCTCCGCTCCAGATCGTGCGTGTGTTCGTAGAGCTCCGACAACTGGAGATGCACCTGCGCGATCTTGGGCTTCACCTTCAGCTCTTCCGCGAGTGCCAGGGCCCGGGTCAGCAAGCCCAGCGCCTCCGCCCATTGCGAACGGCGGCAGTGGATTTCGGCGAGGCGGAGACAGCTCGTCACGGCACCGCCCAGCAAGTGATTCTGCTCGCGAATGGCGAGTGCGCGCGCGCTCAGAGATTCGGCAGCGTCGAGATTCCCCCGTCGAAAGTGGAATGTCGCGTACTCAGTCAGGGACGTGGAGATGTGCAGCGGGTGCTGATGCCGCTCGGCCAGCTCCAGGGCTCGATGGAACATGTCCTCAGCTTCCGCGTCCCTCTCCTGGAGCATGTGGACGCGTGCCAGGCCCTGCAGCGCGTAGATCATGAAATAGAAGTCATCCGCCCTGGTGCTTTCCGTATACGCGACGTCGAACATGGACAGGGCCTCGTCGAGGTTGCCCATGTCGAGGTTGATGTTGGCCATGCTGTTGGCGGTGGCGGCGAGGAAGATGGGATACTGTCCGGAGGCTTTGAGGAGCTCGTAGCCCTCCCAGAGACTGGTGAGCGCCAGGTCGAAGTTGCCGAACGTGCGATAGATGGCCCCGGTCAACATCCCGCAGAGGCCCAGGCCTTCGCGGTCGTCGGGCTCGGCGAACACGAGGCGCGCTTGGGTCAGCAATTGCAGTGACGCCTGGTGGTCTTCGTCGATGAAGCGGGCCATCGCCTGCAGAAAGATCGCGTAGCCCCGAATCAGCGGCGCCCGGCCGGCGCGCGCGTCCGCCCATTGGTAGAACCGGTCGGCGCAGGCCCGGCGCTGGGCACTGGGGATGAAGCGGAACCGCCGCAACGCCGCGGAGAAATGGGTATGGAACTCCGGCGCTGGGCACTCCTTGAGGGCTTCCAGGCGCTGGGTGACGTCTTCCAGGTCGGTCATGAGGGAAGCCGGAGGCCGGGCGATGACAGAGTACGCGATAATCTGCACGGTCCGTCAGGGAGGCGCCATCCGTACCAGAACTGGCCGACACACGATCTGCTCCGCCTGCCGAATTGGAGCGCGAACACGATGGCCGATCAGAAGATCGCTGTAGAGGCTCTCAGCGACATGCACCCAGATCGGCCTGGACCTGGCACGTGAGCAGCATCTGCATATCGTTCCAGCCGCCCGCGCGGCTGTGATACTGGGCAGAGTCCTGGGGAGGGGACGAACCAGCATGTTGGCCCTGCAGCTGCAATCTCTCGGTATCCAATCCAATCAAGGCAAAGACGCTCCAGCCAACGCGCTGGCCAATCCCCGGCCATGAACGATCTGCAGCTGCTCCGTGAGTCGCTGGCGCCGGAGTACGAGGTCGAGCACGAGCTCGGCCGCGGCGGCATGGCCTACGTCTACCTCGCCCAGGAGCACAAGCACGGTCGACGGGTGGCCATCAAGGTGCTTCGCCCGGAGCTCGCCACGACGCTCGGCGCCGAACGGTTCCTGCGTGAGATCCGGATCGCCGCCCGCCTGTCGCACCCCAACATCGTCCCCCTCCTGGCGTCCGGGCACGCGGGTCCGCTGCTCTACTACGTCATGCCGTTCGTCGAAGGGGATTCGCTGCGCGCTCGCCTGGACCGCGAGGGGCGATTGTCCGTCGCCGCCACCCTGCGCATCGCGCGGCAGGTCGCGGCCGCGCTGACCTACGCCCACGCGCACGGCGTCGTGCATCGCGACATCAAGCCGGAGAACATCATGCTCACCGGCGATGCCGCCATGGTCTCCGATTTCGGCATCGCGACGGCCATCGAGCATGCCGGGTTGTCCCGGCTGACACAGGCGGGCGTGAGCATCGGGACGCCGATCTACATGAGCCCCGAGCAGACGAGCGGGCCCGTAGACGGCCGCAGTGACCTGTACTCCCTCGCCTGCGTCGTGGTCGAGATGCTGACCAGTCACCCCCCCTTCACCGGGCCCAGCGCGCTGGCGGTCCTGGCCCGCCACGCGACGGAGCCGGCCCCGTCGGTTTCGGCCATCCGACCCGAGGTCCCCGCGGCCGTCGAGCAGGCCCTCGAGCGCGCCCTGCGCAAGACCCCCGAGGACCGCTTCGCGACGCCCGACGAGTTCGCGGCCGCGCTCGAATCCCCCTCGACCGGGACGGCGACCGCGCTCGCAGCGACGACGCTCGACTCCATCGCGGTCCTGCCGTTCACCGACCTGAGCCGCGAACGAGACCAGGAGTATCTGTGTGAAGGGATTGCCGCGGAGCTGCTCGATGCGCTCATGCGGCTGGGCACGCTCCGGGTCGCATCCCGCACCTCGGCCTTCGCCTGCAAGGGACAGAACCTGGACGTCCGCGAAGTGGGCCGGCGCCTCAACGTGCGCAACGTGCTCGAGGGGAGCGTCCGGCAGGCGGGCGAACAGCTGCGGATCTCGGTGACGCTCACGAGCGCCGAGAACGGCTTCCAGCTCTGGAGCGAGCGCTACGACCGCGCGATGAGCGATGTGTTCGACGTGCAGGACGAGATCGCCCGCAGGGTCGTGGCCCGGCTGGGGCCACCCGTCGGTGGCTCCGGCGCTCCGGTCGTGGCCCCCGGCACCAGCGATCTCGAGGCGTATCGCGCGTACCTGCGCGGCCGCCATTTCGCGAACCGTCGCACCGACGCGGATCTGCGTCGCGCGATCGCGTCCTACGAAAGCGCGCTGTCGCGTGAGCCGGGCTTCGCCCTGGCGGCCGCGGGGCTGGCCGATGCCTGGTTCATGTTGCCGGTGTACGGGGCGCTCGCACCCGAGGAGGCGATGCCGCGCGCCCGGGCCGCGGCGGAGGCGTCGGGCCACGAAAGCCCCGAAGCCCTCGCCGTGCTGGGGTCCGTGCGGGCGGTCTACGAGTGGAACTGGAGCGGGGCCGACGCCGATTTCCGCCGCGCCCTCTCGCTCAGTCCCGGCAACCCGACGGTCCTGCACCGCTACGCGGTGAACTGCCTGCTGCCGCAGGGGCGCTTCGGCGAAGGGCTCGCCCGCCTGGAAGAAGCGCTGGAACGCGACCCCATGTCGCTGCTCGTCGCCACGAGCCTCGGGTTGCTGCACTACCTCGAACGACGGACGGCCGCCGCGATCGCCGGCTACAACAGCGTGCTCGAGCTCGATCCTGGTTTCGTGCTCGCGCGTTATCTCCTCGGCGTGGCGCTGCTGGAAACCGCATCGCCCGCCGATGCCGTGCCGGTGCTGGAAGCGGCCTGCGCCGCCGGGCGCAGCGCCGAGTCGCTCGCCGCCCTGGCCGCGGCGTATGCGACTGTCGATCGCCGCGACGATGCCCTGCGACTGCAGGCGGAGCTCGCCACGATGGCGGGCACGCGCTATGTCTCTCCGGTGCTGCTGGCACAGGTGCATCTCGCGCTGCGGCAGCCGGAGCTGGCATTCCTCGAGCTGGAGCATGCCTGCGAGCGTCGCGCCTCGGAGCTCGCCTGGCTCGCCGTGCGCCCGACGTGGGCTCCGCTGCGTGGCTCCGCCCGATTCCAGGATCTGCTGCGCCGCGTGGGGCTCGCGTGACACCCCTGGCTGAGCTGCGGCGACGTCTGGCGCTCGACCGCCGGGCTATTGCCCGATCATTGGGCGACGGCCGCTCACCGGGACTGGTGGTCGAGGTTGTGAGTGGGCTCTCGGATCCGCACGACGGCGGGCGCACCGTTGCCATCGTGCGCTTCGCATCGGGACTGCGTGTCGTCTACAAGCCGAGGGCCGTGGGGCTCGAAACAGCGTTCCATGGCCTGGTGGCGTGGTGGAACGAGCAGGCGGGCCACCTCGCGCTCTTTGCACCGCGCGTGATCGACCGTGGCAGGTACGGGTGGATGGAGTTCGTAGCCTACGAGGGATGCCCCGACTCTGAAGCGGCGAATCGGTATTGGGAGCGCGCTGGGGCATTGATCGCGCTCGCCGACCTGCTCGATGCCACTGACTTGCATCACGGCAACGTCATCGCCCACGGGGAATACCCCGTGCTCGTGGACCTCGAAACGCTGCTCCAGCCGCGCAGGCCCTCGGAAGAGCGTTCGCTTCTGAGCACGGGGCTCGTGCCGGCCTGGATCCGCGGTCCCGACGGAGGCAGCTACGACGTAAGCGGCTTTGGCGCCATCGCCGCGCAGCGATACAAGGGAGCCGCGGTTCCACTGCGCGAAAACGTGATGCGCGTCGGAACGGACGTCGGTTCAGTCGATGAATTTGTCGGTCAAATGGAAGCGGGATTGCTTCGCGCTGGGGCGCTGCTGTGTCAGCGGCGGGAAGAACTCTTGACCCAGTTGCAGAGGTTTCGCGGGCTCGAGGTCCGCGTGATGCGGCGACATACCGAGACCTACCGCGCGGCCATGGCAGACGGGAGCGCGCTTGCGGCGATGAGTGAGGCCGAGCGGGCGGCGCTCGGTCGAGGTGACATCCCGCGCTTAGTCGCCTCTACCGATGCGAGCTACGAAGCCTTGATCGCGCGGGTCAAACGCCTCGAGCCGGCGTACTACGAGGAGCAGGCCGGGCTACTCAGAACGGCGCTGGCGTTATGGAGTCTGGGCGGCGCGCTGCTGATGCAGCAGCATCAGGAAAATGGTGTCGAAGATGGCGGTCCCGATGAAGAGAAACAGCACAAACCCGCGCATGTTCGGGCGATTCTCCTGTAGGAGAAAGATGTTGGCGAAGAAGATGATGCCGTTCCCAACCACGCGAAACCACGACGCCCCCCAGCCGATGCCCCGCAGCCCGGGTCGGGCAAACAGGAAGAAGATGAAGAGCAGACTCATCACGAAATTGATGATCAGTCCGCTCAACGGAGCGGCTTCCTCGGGGTGAAAGCGCGCGAAGGCGAAGTTCCCGGCCAAGGCGAGCAATAAAGACCCCACCACCACGAAGGGAAAGAAGCGCTGGATCTCTTTGATCGTCTGCTCCGCTCGGCCATAGCGGAACAGCTGCCACACGATGAAAGCATCGAGGACCGCCCAGGCCAGGATCATCGCGACCTTCACCACGTCCACCGAGCCGTTGTCACACCGCGGCGGTTGCACCAGGCTGTACTGCAGCTCCCAGGTGAAGTTCATCACGATGGCGACGAGGGGGAGGCCGTAGGTGCGCTGCCGGAAGCACTGACGGATGATCAGGATGTAGGCGATGGCCCAGCACAGGTCCCCGAGAACCGTCAGGTTCATCCAGAACCCGTTGTCCAGCAGGTGGTGGGCGAAATCCCCGCGGGGGATTTCGACCACCGCCGCATGGCAAACGTTCACGTCGAGATGCCGGCCGCTGACTTATAGTGCTGGTTCACCTTGTTGAGCGAGTTCCAGTTGAGCGACTTGATGGCGCGGTGCAGCTTCGGCGTGGCCGTGACCCCGACTTTCTTCAACGCTGTGGTGGGGTTGCGTTTGAGGTCAGAACGGAACTTCTTGTTCTTCATCGCCTTGCGGACCAGCTCATCGAATTTCATCGCCATTGGATCTTCCTCCATGGAACGAATGTGGAGTTGCTGCGCTAATCGCGCGGACAACGTATCCCCGGCGCTCGGGGTGTCAACTCATGATGGCCAGGCGTCGGCGAGGGTCGCGAGGGTACGGTAGCCGGGGATCAGCTCCTCCGCCCGTTCGGCGAGCACCGCTCGCTCGGCGTCCAGATGCCGGCCGAGCTCCGGGCCGCCCAGCGCTCGGGCGTCGTCGGCTAGCGCTTCATACCAGGATTCGATCGTCGCGATCCCCCAGGCGAATCCTTCTCGCAGGATCCAGGCAGTGGCCGGCTCCTTCCGCTTCCGCCGTCGCTTGGCTTCGGACAGGAAATAGGTCGTTCGTCCCCGATCCTCCAGGTCATCCTGCCAGTCGAACACATCGTCCGTCATCTGAGCGATGGCGCCAAGCCGGTCACACAACGCGAGCCGGGCGGAAAGGGCGTCGGGTTTCCCGTGTCGTAGACATGTCGCGACGATGGGGATCTTTGCGGGGCTGACCTTGAGCGCGGCAATCCGCTGGAATTGTTCGAGTGTGATACTCTTGAGTCGCGCGTCCACGATGGTCGCTTCCACCGCACCGAACCAGAGCTTGGCGAACCACTCCCAGAAGGGGTGGTCTGGCTCGAAGTACTTGGTGTACGCCTGCTGGAACTCCGAGTGAAAGAACCCCGCGGCCGGCAACAATGTCGGATCAGCGGCAGGATCCCCGTCCATCACGTCGTCCAGCAGCCGGATGTGACAGTAGCCGGCGATCGTGGAATAGGTCAGATCGTCGTAGAAGGCGTCATCGGCCTCGGTGTCCAGTGCCTGGCCCAACCACTCGGGAAGGGTGAGGATGGGCAGGGTGCGCCGCTGGCTGAAATACCCGGCGGGATCTTGCGTCGGGGATAAGCGCTTGAGCCACGCGAACACGCGCTCGCTCAGCTCCGGCGTGGTCAGGAGCCGGGCCTGCATGCGCGCGAACGCTGTGTCGATGCGCTTGGTCATGAGGCGCGTGGCGTCAGGAGCTGCCGGGCGAGTGCGGCGGGGTAGGGCATGGCCAACCGCTCACCCAGCGCCACCGCGGCCTGCCACTGCGCGTGTGCCGCCTCGGTCTTTCCCTCCAGGCGCTTCGCTCGCCCGCCGAGCAGCGCGAGCCAGGGCCTGGCGATCGGGAATACCCGGGCCAGACGGCGTAGGGCGCCCAGAGCCGCACGGAGTCCGCGCATCCGCTTCGCACCAGCTGGGCCATCTCGACCACCTGGCTGCTCCAGGAGTTGGAGCAGCACGTCGGCGGTTCCTGCCGCATCGAACACGTAACCATGGTAGGCCGGCATGACCTTCTTGAGCAGCGCCGCGGCTTCGAGCGCCGCATCCTCGGCGCCCGCCGGGTCGCCGGCGCGCAGTCGTGTGAGCCCCTGCACGCTGCGCAGGGGCAGATCGCCGTGGACCGTCCCGACGTTCCAGCGGAGCCCGGCCAGCTGTTCCGCCGCGGTGGCGGCCTCGGCGTCGTGGCCGAGTACGAGCTCGCAGTGCACGCGGCGGTACACGGCGCTGGCCTGCCCCCGCGGATCGTTGCGCTGCGTTGCCGATCGATAGAGCCGGCCGGCGAGGTCGAGACTGGTCTCGAACCGCCCCTGGAGGAAATGGAGATCGATGAGAAACTGAATGCCGTCGTCCCAGCGGCGCGCGTCCCCGAGGCGCTCGCTCTCGCTCGTGACGAGATCGAAGAGCGCCCGCGCCTCCTCCCAGGCGGCGACCCCGAGCTTGTAGGCACCCACGCTGAGCGCAGTCCAGATCGTGGCCGGCACGTCTCCCGTGGCGCGGGCGGTCTCGAGGGCGCGACGGCAATAGGCATCGGCCTGCTTCGGCAACGGGATGAAACCGAGGATCGCACCCACCGTCGCGTACGCACGTGCCAGCTCGGGCGACGGGCCGGCGAGCTCGGCGAGATTGAGTCCGCGCATCGCGCTATGGAGGCAGGCCAGGTTCGCATCACGCAGATAGAACACCTCGACCAGCGCCTCATGCGCGTGGGCCGCACTGAGCAGGACGTCGCGCTCCGGCGCGCGCCTGCCGACGAGTCGTGCCGCGAACAACCGGTGGATCATCTGCAGCGTGGCCTGCCCCAGGATGGCCCCCACGAGCCTCGCGTTACCGCGCGGCACCTGCTCGCCGGCGAGGGCCAAGCCGCGGCGCAGATGCGCCTCACCCTCCTCGTACCGGGACCAGTTCACACAGGCCCGGCCCGCCTGCATCTCCCAGCGCCTCCGCTGGCTCGCGTCGGCGTCCGGGCTCAGCAACAGCGCATCGCGGAGAAACCCCACGGCTTCCGCGTTCGCGTAGCTCCGGAAGGCCTGGTCCCCGGCCCGATCCAGATAGAAGACAGCCTTCGGGGTCACCTCGGCGCGTCGCCAGTGGAACGCGAGGAGGGGAAGAACCGGGTCCAGATCGGCCGCGTGCTGCGCTTCGAGCCAGGCGCCGACGGCGCGGTGCAGATCGCGTCGCTGCGCGTACAGCGTCAGATCGTACGCGACCTGCTGGGTGATGGCGTGCCGGAAGGTGTAGCGGGGGTCGCCGGCATCGGTCTCGGGCCGAATGAGATCGAGGCGCTGCACCGTGGCGAGCGACGCCGCGAGCTCCGCGTCGCTGATCGGAATTGGGAAGACATCGCGCAGCATCGCGACCGAAAAAGTCCGCCCGATGACGCTGGCCACCTTCACGACGAACTGCTCCGTCTGGGTCAATCGGTCGATGCGGCTGGTCACGACGCCCTGGAGCGTCGGTGGGAGACCGCGAGCGGCCAGGGCCTCGGCGAACGCCGGGGCGAGCTCGCGGGTCGGGTCGGCCAGCGCGCAACGGCCGTCTGCGACGACGATCAGCCCGTAGTCCCGCAGGGCGTAGACCAGCTCCTCACTGAAGAACGGGTTGCCGGCGGCACGGTCGTGGACCAACGCGAGTACCGATGCGGGGACGCTGCGCACGCCGAGGCGGTCCGCGAGCAGCGGCTCTACCGCTTCGGGTCCGAGCGGTGCGAGCCGGAGTCTTCTCTCGCCGGCCAGGCCGGCCAGCGCGACGAAGTCCGCGGGCGGGTCGTCGAACGGCCGGTTCGTCACCACGAAGAGCAGGGTCGGGATGGTGCGGGCGGCGGCGAGCAGGAGCGACCACGAGGACGAATCGAGCCACTGGGCATCCTCGATCGTCACCACGACGGGCCCGGCGTCTCCCAGGTGAGCCAGGGCGGCGAGCAGCAGGTTGCGGACATTCGCGGCGCGCACCTCGTCGGTCATGGCGGCGATCAGCTCGTTGCCGCCGAGTTTCAGGCCGAGCAGCGGCCCGAGGAGCGGCACTATGGGGGCGTGCTCCGGTCGCAGGCCCAGACGGGTGGAGAGGAGCTGCGGGTCGGTGCCGGCGAGCGATCGCATCGGGGGAATCCAGGCGTGATAGGCCGTGGCTTTCTCGATGTCATCCCCCGCGCAGTCCAGTACGCGCGCGCCGCGCTGGATGCCGTGGCCTCTGACGTACTCGATCAAGCGGGACTTTCCGATACCGGGCTCGCCTTCGATCAGGACGACACCGCCCTGGCGCCGGGTGACGAGGGACTCCATCGCCGCGTCGAGCGCCGCACATTCTCGCTCCCGGCCGCGCAGCCGGTCCTCGCCTCCGGCCGTTTGGCCCGAGGGCGCGGCGCCCTGTTCAGCCCACGGGCGGTGGACGACGACCGGTTGCTCGCGACCCTTCACGCGCAGCGGCTCCATGGGAGCGAAGCGCAGCGCCGGATGACGCCGGGCGCGTTCCTCCGTCGCGGCATCGCACAGCAACGCCCCCGCGGCGTGCTGCATCAACCGGGCGGCCAGGTTCACCGGCGGGCCGGCCACGGTGTACTGCCGCCGGCGCGTCGTGCCGTAGACCCCGCTATAGAGGAGGCCGGTGGCGATCCCGACGGAAGGGGTGAGCCCGTGACGGAGGAGTGCGGCGTGCATCGCGAGTGCCGCGAGCGTGCCGCGCGCGGCATCGTCCTCGTGGGCGCGGGGGGGCAGGCCGAAGGCGGCGACCAGGGTCGTGCCTTTGTCGTCAGTGAGGAGCTGGTAGACCGTCCCCTCGAGGCGCTCCACTTCACCCTGTAAGGCCGCCACCGCCTCCTGGATCTGGCCCAGGGCGTCGGGTTCGCCGGGATCGATGACGCCGAGGCCGCAGAACACCATGGTGACGCGTCGGAACTCACCGAGCCATTCGCCGAGCCCCGCGTCTACTCTGGCGGCGATGATCTCGGGGACGAGCCGACGGATCTCGTCGGCCCAGTCGGGATCGGGAGCCACTGGGCGAGGCGTGATCGAGGCTACCGGCGGCTGGAGGTGGGCGAGCCGCAGCGCGCCTCCCTCGAGCGGTGATCCCTCGGCGCCACGCTCGAGCAACAGGGCTGCTTCAGGGGAGAGGATGACCTCGCCCTCACGAGCCAGTCGATCGGCGGCGGCGGCCTGCGCGATCGGCGCGCCATGAGCGAGAGAGAGCCATCGTCCGGACACGCCGCCGACCCGAAGGTGAGCCAACGAACCCACCCCGACCGAGATGCGCATGCGCAGTGAGCCCGTCCGGGGATGATCGCCGGCCTCCTGAAGGCGCAGGCCGCACGCGGCCGCGGCCGTTACAGCGGCAACGAGATCCGCGCCCTCGTCGGCAGGCCAGGCCGCGAGGGCGGCGTCACCTGCGAAGACGAGGATGTCGCCCCCCGCGGCGAGGACGATGTCCGTGAGCCTGCCGAAATGCGCGTCGATGATACGGGAGAGGTCTTCGGCGCCCCTTGGCCCCTGCAGGCTCAGGGCTTCCGCCAGCGCGGTGAAGCCGGCCAGGTCGGCGAAGAGCACGGCGGCGGGGCGCGTTTCCATCCGGGGGCCGAGAGGGCCCCCGGCGTGCGCGGCGATGTCTCGCAGCTCCAGCGCCGACGTGTAACTGGCGAGCGCCGCGACGCCCGGTGTGACATCGTACTTGGAGCTCGAAGTCATCCTACTCCCAGGGTGTCGTGGCGGGGTGAGACGCAAGCATACGCATGCGGAATGAGGACCGCCATTTGTGCTTGACAACGCCTCCGGGAGGCGGTAGCCCCTTGCCATGAAGTCCAAGCCGCCGGTGTGCTGCACCGTACCCACTCATGTCCTGCTGCGTCTCGCTCAGGCTCTCGACCCCGGCGTGAGCCGGCGCGCGCTCGACGCGCTGGGCTTCTCAGCACGGGCACGCGCGCTGCGCGCCGAGTTGGCCACCCTGCCCCCGTTGCTCACCGCCCCCTCGCCCAATGGGGGCCGTTACCGCGAAGTCTACGACGTGCGGCACGGTTCCCCGCACGCCCTGCCTGGAAGGCTGGTTCGGTCCGAACGAGAGCGACCAGTACGTGATCGCTCCGTGAACGACGCCTATGTGAACGCCGGCCATACCTATGCCTTCTATCGCACGGTATTCGGACGGAACTCACTGGATGGACACGGGATGGTGCTCCGCTCGAGCGTGCACCTTTCGCGCGCGCTGAACAACGCGTTCTGGGACGGTAGCCAGATGGTTTACGGCGACGGCGATGGCGAGATCTTCGTTCACCTCACGCGTCCATTGGAGGTCGTGGCGCACGAGCTGACCCACGGCGTCATCGCTCACACGAGCGGCCTGGTCTATCGAGGTGAAGCAGGGGCGTTGAACGAGAGTTTCGCCGATGTCATGGGGTCTCTGGTGAAGCAATGGCGACATCGGCAGCCGGCGCGGCGCGCCGACTGGATCATCGGTCGACAGATGATGGGCCCGGCCGTGCGGGCGCGTGCGCTCAGGACGCTCACGGGCCGGAAGGCGTTCGAGGGCGATCCCATGCTCGGCACCGACCCTCAGCCCAAGCATTACCGCGACCGGATTCGGGTGCCCGATCCAGACCTCGCCGCCCACCTCAACTCGGGCATCCCCAATCATGCGTTCTACCTGGTCGCGACTCGGCTGGGCGGCCATGCCTGGACCCGAGCAGGGGCGATCTGGTACGAAGCGATGACGACGCTCCCGTCGCGCAGCAGCTTCGCGACCGCGGTGGGCCATACGGTCGCCATCGCCAGGCGACGGTTCGGCTCCCGGGTGGCAGCGGTGGTGTCCGGAGCCTGGAGGGACGTGGGGCTGTAGCGGCGCCGAGGAGCCGGAGAGAACCGGTTATCATTCGATTCGACACCCGGACTGGAGCCAGGGACTATCGCTGAAGGACCGCGCCTCACGACGAGAACGCCGTTGCTCGGCCGCTTCGGGAGTCGCCGCCGCCGGAAGGTCGAAGCGCCCCTCCGTGCCGAGCTCCTGAGCATCGAGCGATTGGAGGAACGGGCCAAGGCCCTCGCCGCTAGTTTCACGCTCGCCCGGAACCCCCGCCGCAAGGCCCGCCCGTTCTTCTCGCGCCTGGATGACAACGCCCGCGTGCTGCGCGAGGCCTATCGTACCTGCTCCGACGACGTCCACCATGGCGCGTTCGTCCCCCCGGCGGCAGAGTGGCTCCTCGACAACTTCCACATCATCGAAGGCGTGATCCGGGATACCCGGCACGACCTGCCGCAGCAGTATTACCTGCAGTTGCCCAAGCTCGCCTCGCGGGAGATGGCCGGGATCGCGCGGATCTACGCCATGGCGCTCGAGCTGATCCGCCACACCGATGGTCGCCTGGAACGACAACAGCTCGCGCGCTTTGTCACGGCCTACCAGACGGTGGCGCCCCTGACCATCGGCGAGCTCTGGGCCTGGCCCAGCATGCTCAAACTCGCCCTCATCGAGAGTCTGCGGCGGCTGGCGGATGAGACGCTCCAGGGCCGTGACGCGCGTCTCAACGCGGACGACTACCTCGCCCGGATCGGCGATGCCGACGAGCCGGTGCCGTTGGCGTCACTCCCCGAGGTGCTGGAAACGGCCTACGTCGTGCGGCTGCTGCAGCGGATGCGCGAGTATGGTCCCCTCGTCTCCCCCGTCCGCGCCGCCGTCGAGGAGCGCCTGGCCGCCCAGGGCATGACCGCCGAGGATGCGATCCGGACGGAATACCAGACCCAGGCAGCGGCCCAGGTCTCCTTCGGCAACGGCATCACCAGCCTGCGGCTGTGCGCGACCCTGGACTGGACCCAGTACTTCGAGAGCGTCAGCCTCATCGAGCAGGTGCTGCAGCGCGACCCGGCCGGCGTCTACGGGAGAATGGACTTCCAGAGCCGGGACCGCTACCGGCAGGCGGTGGAGGAGCTGGCCGAGCCCACCGGCGAGGCCCAGCTCCGCGTGGCGCTGCGCAGCGTGGAGAGTGCCCGCCAGGCCGCGGAGCAGCAATCGTCCCAGGACCCCACCGCCCACGTGGGCTATCACCTGATCGGGAGCGGGCGCCCTGACCTCGAAACCGACGTGGAGTACCGCCCGGGACTCGCCGACCGCGCCCGGCGCTTTCTGTTCGCTCGCGTCACCATCTTCTACCTGGGATCGATCGGACTCGTCACCGGCGCCTTGCTGGCTCTGGCCGTAGCGTACGTCCGGGCGCAGGGCGGTTCCCTGTGGACCCAGGCCGGGATCGCGGCGCTCCTGCTGTTGCCCGCCAGCGAGTTCGCCATCGCCCTCGTCCAGCGCTTGGTCGCGCATCTCGTCACGCCGCGGCGCCTGCCCCGCCTCGACTTCCAAGCCGGCGTGCCCGAAGACGCGCGGACCATGGTCGTGGTACCCACCATGCTCACCAGCGTGGCCGGCGTGGCCGAGCTGCTGGAGCACGTGGAGGTGCTGGCGCTGGGGAACGTGGACCCGCACATCCACTTCGCGATCCTCGGCGACTTCGCCGACGCCCCCGCGGCCACGATGCCGACGGACGACGAGATCCTCGACGCCGCCCGCGCCGGCGTCCTCGACCTGAACACCCGCCTCGGCGAGGGACGCGCCGACCGCTTCCACCTCTTCCACCGGGTGCGCCGCTGGAACGCGGCCGAGGGATCGTGGATCGGATGGGAGCGCAAGCGGGGGAAGCTCGAGGAGTTC
>DATGDT010000306.1:0-10293 GCA_035310725.1 Gemmatimonadales bacterium | reverse complement strand
GCGGGGGGCTGGGTGTTTCTGAGCGGGGTCGTGGTGGGCCCCAGCGTGGGGCAGTTCTACGCCGGACAGACCGCTCGTGCGGCGGGGACGATTGCGTTGCGGGCGGCCGGGAGTGCGGTGGGGATCTCGTCGCTCGTGGGGTGTTTCAGCGATTGAGAGTGTAAGAGAGCCCCGGCTCATCGCCGGGGCTTGTCGTTTCGCGAGGGCGAGACGGTATCAGCGCCGCGCGGGCGTGGGAGCCGGTGGCGTCGGCAGTGGCAGGTCGCTGTTCCAGATATCCTGCGCCATGCGCCACTGTCCGTTCTCCTCCACCCAGCGGACGAGGTACTTGCCCGAGTCCGCCACCGGCATTCCGGGGGGCGGGGTGACGCCCGCCGCCCAGCTCCAGGTCCAGCGGCCCATCTCGGTGGCGGCGGGACCGCTCCCCCACACCGATCCGGCGTGCAGCGTGATGGTCGCGCCGGGCATCGTGTTGATCACGGCAAAGAAGGCGCGGATCGAGTCGCGGCCGTGGACCGTCGCCATGTTGGGGGGCATCATCACGGCGTCGGCCGTGTAGAGCTCGGCGAGTGAATCGGAATGGCCGGAGGACGTGAGCCGGGGCCAGGTGGCGTTGGCGGCGTCGATGGCGGCTTTGGCGGCCGCCGAGGTGTCGGGCGGGGGCGTCGCGGCGGGCTTGCAGGCGGCCAGGGCGACAAGAGTGGTGCCGAGCCAGGCAGACAGGCGCATGCGGGTCTCGAGGTGGAGGAGGGGGACGACGATAGAGTGCGGGCGGCGGGGCTGCAAGGGATGACCTGATCATCACGGTCTGACGTTGTGCCTGCTACGAAGGTCCGGTTATCTTCGCGGCGCCGAGTCGCTCCGACGCAGGGTGGTTCTGCTAAGGTTGTGCGAGTTTCGTCTTTCGGAGAAGGGGCTGGGTAGAGTGGGGGAGCGGTTCCTCGGCGGCTTAGCAGCTTGACGGCTAGGCGTCTAGTCTTTCGGGACGTAGCGCCCTAAAGGACTAGCTCGGATCGCCCTGCGGGCGATCCTCGCGTCGCAGTCCGGTAGCTGTTCCGGTCCGGTTGTAGAGTTCGTTGCATCGGGACGTAGCGCAGTCCGGTAGCGCACCTGAATGGGGTTCAGGGGGTCGCGGGTTCAAATCCCGCCGTCCCGACTCACGGGCGTAGATGGTGAGCAACAGCTTCGGAAGCGAGAGGGTCATCTGCGACCTTCTCGCTTTCGTCGTTTGTGTGCCAGCGTGTGCCAACCGGCATCGCATAAGGCCTGAGCTCGATGACCGTGACTTGACCAGGAAGTAAGATGCCCATGAAGTTGTCAAGCCGCGGCCGCCGTTTCAAAGGGAGCTGTCTTCTTGACCATCTATGTCGGAACACATCTGTCTTGTCTGAGGCCATCCCAGCCTGCAGTCTGGGGGCCATCGGTTAGCCAGCGGCACGACCCTCTCAGTCTTCGGCCTTTTGATGCGCGCCTGATGGGGGCACCGATTGGCGCTGACCCTCCTCGTGGTGAACGTGATCGGTGATACGGCGAATGCGGTAATACGTGGCGATTGGCGTACGCTCTTCGGACTGCCGATCGGGGGTGCGCTGATCGTTTACCTGGTGTAGCGCCGGAGTGCGCGGCCAGTTCCTTCCGAGGACGGCTGTTGGATAACCAGTGCCTGAAGCTATCGGTCTTGCGTGGTCGTGGTTACCACTTGTCCAAGTGGGGCCTGAGCCGTTCCAGGCCTTCCGCCGTTGTGAGGAGAATCACCCGGTCTCCGGCCTCGAGCGTCGTATCGGGACGCGGCACCAGCATATGCTCCCCGCGGATGATCGCGAAGATGCGCATATCGTCGTCGAGCGATCCGCCGTCGGCGAGCGGCTGGTTCCGCCACGGGCTGTCAGGGCGTACCACGCGAATCACAACGCGTTTCCCTCCCGGCAATTCAATCGGAATTCCGCTGCGCAGCAGCGAGAGGAGGTCGAGGTGCCCCACCTCCGCTGGCTCCAGCACTTGGCGCTCCTTCAGGAGCTGGAGCGCGATTTTCAGGTGCTCCGTATGATGAGCGGGCGAATCAGCCCTTCCGGGAACTTGCGCCTCGTAGAGCCCCTGGTAACGCCAGCGCGACGCGAGTCGTCGCTGCACGAGGTAGCTCAGCATCACCGCCAGCGCCGCCGGGACGAGGAGCGTGTAGCCACCGGTCATTTCTGTCACCATCATCAGCGAGGCCACCGGCACGTGCGCCGCGCCGGCGAACACGGCGGCCATGCCCACGACCACCAACGGCGCGGCCGGCTGATGCGCGAGCGCGGCGAGCAGGCCGCCGAGCATCCCCCCAATGAACAGCGTCGGGGCGAACACGCCGCCCGAGCCCCCGGACGAGATTGTGAGACTCATGGCCAGGGGCTTCACGAGGAGGAGCCCCAGCAGCGCTCCCGCCGCCAGCCGGCCGTCGAGCGCCAATTGCATCCATCCGTAGCCTCCGGCGATCACGCCGGGCCACGCGAGCGCCAAGAGTCCCATCCCGAGGCCCCCGATCGCCGGTTTTAGCTCGTTCCGCACGGGCAACCGCCGGAACACGTCGCGCACACCATAGAACACCAGCGGTACGATGGCCGCCACGAGCCCCCCGGCCACCCCAAGCACGAGGTACCAGCCGTTGTCGATGAGACGCTGCAGGGTCAGCTGGGTGGGCACGCGAAACAGTGGCTGCCAGCCGACGAAGAGTCCGTTTAAGGCGTAGGCGACCACGGACGCCAGCATGGCAGGGAGTAACGCTGCCGACTCGAATTCCATGTCGAGGTAGAGCACCTCGATCGCGAACAGCGCGGCCCCGATGGGGGAGCGGAAAATGGCCGCGATCCCTGCAGCCATACCTACCACCAGGAGCATCCGCCGATCGGTGGCCGGTCGGTGCATGAGTCGCGCGTACACCGACCCGACGCCCGCCGCGGCGAGTGCGATCGGCCCTTCCCGTCCCGCCGAACCGCCGGACCCGATCGTCAATGCCGAAGCGATGAGTTTGATCGGAGTGACGCGGGGACGGAGGATCCCTTGCCGGCGATGGAACGCCTGGACGACCGTGTCGGTGCCATGTCCTTCCGTCTCGGGGGCGAGCCGCTGCACGAGGACGCCGACCAACAGACCGCCCACAGTGGTGGCGAGCGGCACGAGCCAGAGGCCGTGCGGTCCGATGATCTCCTGGAGGGTGCCACCTTCATTTGGAAGACCGGGCGGCTGGTAGCCCGCGACGAGGCCGAGGAAGAGGGACGTGGCGCCGCGCAGGAGGAGCGTGAAGAGCTGGGCCGCGGCCGCTCCGGCGACGCCCAAGAGCGTCGCATCAATGATCAACTGACGCTGGCGCGGACGCGGTTTGCGGGTGGACGGAGTCACGGAGACGTCATTCGTCCGAGAAGAAGAATCGTACCTTCACGTCCGCCGCCTCCATCGCCTTCACGAGCTCGTCGACCGCACGCCGGATGCGGCGCACGCCAGGAGCCCCCATACCTTCGAGCGCATGTAAGAGCCGCCCCTGTGCGGCCTCTGGGGCGTCCGTGACCAGCGTACGTCCGCGGGGAGTGAGGGCGATCTCCACGAAGCGGCGATCCGTCTGGCCGCGGATGCGCCGGACCAATCCGCGGCGTACCAGCCGATCGACCAGCGTTGACACGCTGCTCTGGTTCACGACCAGAGCATCTGCCAGCTGGCCCACCGGCATGCGTCCGTTGCGCTGGAGCGTCTTCATCGCCCACAGTTGCGGTCCGGTCAGCCCATAGCCGGAGCGTACCTCCTGCGAGTAGGTCTGCAACGCCTTCACGATCCGCCGCAGGCCCTGCACGATGGCTGTGGTGTCTGCGGACTTGTCCTGTCGGCTGCGCCGCAGGGCCGCAGTCAGAACGACATTGCTCACCGGGCGTGCTCCATATATAGTTCGATATGAATATTGATATCGAAATACTGTTGGCTGGGCAAGGCCACGCCACCTGAGGATGGATACGGCAGCACCCCCCGATAGAGTGAACTCCCACAGGAGGTTGTTGTGCGGCTCCATCTCAAAGCTCTCGCTATCGCGCTCGGGCTCGCCTGGGGAGGGGGAGTCTTCCTCCTCGGTCTCGCCCACTTGCTGTGGCCCAGCTACGGAGGTGCCTTCCTGGCAGTCATCGCCTCGGTCTATCCCGGGTACCGGGACGGGGGTTTCGGCGCGGTGATCGTCGGCACGTTGTACGCGCTGCTCGACGGCGCGGTGTGCGGCGTGGTTGTCGGTTGGCTCCACAACGTGGCGGCCGGATCGGCGGCGACTCAGCGGCAGTCCTGACGGATCGTCAGGAGTCCGAACCGGAAGGGATGCGTCGGGATGCGCCGTACCACTTCGCACGGTGCACGTGCGCACGCCGGAGTTGGCACGTCCCCAGGTGGGGAAGGGCGATCAGGGCGAGATCGAGGGTTCGAGGGGCACCTGATCGGGCGGGAGGCTGCGCTTGAGCAAGCGGCCGCGCCGTCGCGTGCGGGCCGCGTCGAGCAACATGCGTCCCGCCCACCGGTACACGTTGAATTCCTGAATCAGGCCGCGCATCACTCTCATGCGGGCGCGCTGCTCGGCCGGTGTCATCGTCAGGGCGAGGTGCAAGGCGACCGCGCATTCATCCGTGTCGTACGGGTTCACGATCATCGCTTCAGGCAGCTCACGCGCCGCGCCAGTGAAGTGACTCAGAATCAGGACACCCCGCTCGTCGTCCCGTGCCGAGACGAACTCCTTCGCCACCAGGTTCATCCCGTCGTGGAGGCTGGTGACCATGCACAGCTCCGCGGCGCGGTAGTGCTCGTAGATGTCCTGGGGCTGATGGTGCTCCACCTTGAGCACGATCGGCGGGTGAGGGGCGTCCGCGAAACGGTCGTTGATCTGCGCCGCCATCGTGCGCACCCGCACCTCGTATTCCTGGTACTGCCCGATGCGGGTGCGCGTCGGCGCGGCGATCTGGATGAAGGTGAACTTTCCGACCCATTGCGGCTGGAGCTCCAGCAGCCGTTCCACGGCGCGCAGCCGCTCCTCAATGCCCTTGGTGTAATCGAGCCGGTCCACACCGATGCCGATCGCTTGATCGGGCGGTAGATCGTAGAGCCGCCGCACGTCCCGGCGGCAGTCCTCGACCGACTTGGCTAGCAACGCCGGGGACGGTGGCCATTCGATCGAAATAGGGTAGCGCTTTACCGCAGTCGGCTGGCCCCGATACGAGACCGTAAACGTCTCCCGGTCGACCCGAGCTTCCAGCAGGCGGTCGACGGTGTCGAGGAAGTTGTTGCAGTGAAACTGTGTGTGGAACCCGAGAATACTGCTGCCGAGCATGCCGTCGAGCAGGTCCTCGCGCCAGGGGCAGATGGCGAACGCTTCGGGATTCGGCCAGGGAATGTGCCAGAAGGAGATGATCGTGGCCGCCGGGAGTGCTTCTTGTATCATCCTGGGCAGCAGCGCGAAGTGATAGTCTTGGACAAGGACGATGGGATCGGGCGCCGTTGATTCGGCGACCACGGCGCGGGCAAATGCCCGGTTGACCTTTTGGTACTGCTCCCAGTCGGACGTTCGGAAGACGGGGCGCACGTGAGCGATGTGACACAATGGCCACAGTCCCTCGTTCGCGAACCCATAGTAGTAACCGGCCTCCTCTTTGTCACTCAACCAGACGCGGCGCAGCTGATAGGCTGGCCGCTCAGGCGGGACGCCTACCCGGTCGTGTTCATCGACGACGTCTCGGTCGGCGGAGCCACCGCCGTGCGCCAACCAGGTTCCTGAGCAGGCGCGCATGATCGGCTCCAGGGCCGTCACCAGTCCGCTCGCGGGTCGCCAGACTTCGATCCTTTCGCCCCGGCGGACATGGATGTAGGGCTCCCGGTTCGATACCACGATCACCTGGTGGCCGCGCAGATCGTCGCGCACGATCGCGCGCAGTGTCTCAGGCGTCCACGCAAGCTGCTCCGCATCGCGCGACCGATGGGCGGCTTCGAGGTCGTGGATCAGGGTGCGCAGATCGCCGGCGATGGGGCGCAGCTCCGGCACATCGGGACGGTCCGCAGGGCGAAACAGCCCTTCGCCCCGGAGCAGCGCCCGTAAGCCCTGAACCCAACCGCGCCAACTCAACTGGGCGATAACGACCGTGATCAGCGCCACCATCACTCCGAGGCCGACGAAGAAAAGGAAGAGGTATTTTCTCGTTTCCTCGCTGCGGCGTGCCACGAAACTCATGTCGTGAACGAGGACCAGGCTTCCAAGTGCCGCTCCATCGGCTTCGAGCGGTCGGACCGACACGAGCACAGGTCCGCGATCGCTGGTCAGCAAGTGTCCCGAGGCGCCAGAGAAGCGGTCGAGCGCACTGCAGCTGATCTCGGAAGGCAGTGTCCGCGTCGCAACCGCTTCGGCCGAGGCCACCGGACACAGGCCCATCGCGAACAGGCGTTCGTCCTGCGTAATACGGGTGAAGTATTGTCTCATCCGCGTCCGGTTACCCGAGCGCAGCAGATCCTGTATAGGTTCCTGCACAGTGTTCGCGATGAGGCTGGCGCGAATGTCGAGGTCCCGGACGAACCACCGCAGGGTCAGCTTATCGACGAGCGGCACCACCGCGTACGCGAACGCTGCGAGCGCGAGGAGCAGGGGAATGACGAACCGGAGGGAGAGCCGCATCTCGTGTGTCCTCTACGGGAAGCCGGGCCCGAGGGCCCGCGCCACGGCCCACACCGCCGCACTGACGACCAGCAACAGCAGTACGTACCGCTTGAGGTGGCCAGTCGTAGCCGGGTCGCCGTGAATTGTCGTCCCTTTGAATCGAACGATGTCGATGTAGCGGGCGCCGACCAGCAGGGTGACTAGGAGCCAGAACGTAAGATCCGCGATCGACCACCCGGAACTCCTATTGACCGACAATGCTGCCAGGACCAGGCCGATGTTGCCAAATGCCATCCAGAAGAGCCGTGGAAGGCAGCCGGCTGGATTGTCGTACTCGGGTGGTGCGGTGGGTTGTTCCGGTCGTCGGTGCGCCATCTTTCGCCACGTCCCTCGCTTCCGAGAGGAAGCAAGCGTTGTGGCTGGCGGCCCGACCAGCGCGTCTGCTCCTCCGAGGGGGCCTTGCGGTCCCGTCGGACCCTTACTGTCCTTGAGTGGCGTAGCGTAATAGCTTCGGTGCCTTCGAGCAACCCAATGATCGGCGCTACGACCACCACCTATCGGTGCTTTCGACTCTGACCCTCGCCTTCACAGCCACCACTTCTACAAGTGGTGGGGATGCCCCAACCGCCGCGATCCTGCTCGCGATCGCCGTGATCCTGGCCGCCGCGAAGATCGGCGGAGATCTGGCAACGCGTGCCGGCCAGCCTGCGGTGCTGGGCGAATTGGCCGCGGGTGTCTTTCTCGGTAACCTTGGCCTCGTCGGGATCTCGTGGGCCGAGCCGTTCAAGTCGAACGCGACGCTCGACACCCTCGCACAGCTCGGCGTCATCATCCTTCTCTTCGAAGTCGGACTCGAGTCCACGGTCCGCGAGATGCTGAAGGTCGGCCTGACCTCTCTGCTGGTCGCGGTTCTCGGCGTGGTGACGCCCTTCGCCCTCGGCTGGGGCGTGGGCGCACTGCTCCTGCCCGATCGCAGCGCCTACGTCCACGCCTTCCTGGGAGCCACGTTGACCGCGACCAGCGTGGGGATCACGGCGCGCGTGCTCCGGGATCTTGGCAAGGGCAAGTCGCCGGAGGCGCGGGTCATTCTGGGCGCAGCCGTCATTGACGATGTGTTGGGACTCGTCATCCTCGCGGTGGTGGCGGGAGTGATTCAGGCGGCGAACACCGGCGCCGCACGGTCTTACGGCGATGCCGGGATAATTGTCGGCAAGGCCGCGCTGTTTCTGCTCGGCGCACTCGGTCTCGGCCTCGTAGTCTCGCCGCGACTGTTCGGACTGGCCTCTCGCCTGAAGGGACGCGGCGTTCTCCTCGCCACGGCGCTCGTCTTCTGCTTTGGACTCAGCTATCTGGCCTCCGCTATCGGACTCGCGGCGATCGTCGGGGCATACGCCGCCGGCCTCATCCTCGAGGATGTGCACTACCGGGACTTCACCGAGCGGGGCGAGCACGGGCTGGAAGAGCTGCTTCAACCGATCGGTGTATTCCTGGTGCCGGTATTCTTCGTCTTGATGGGAATGCGCGTAGACCTGGCCGCATTCGGCCGCGCTGATGTGCTCGGGTTCGCCGCGTTGCTCACCCTTGCGGCTGTCGTCGGGAAGCAGGCGTGTGCGCTCGGCGCGTGGGGGCGCCACCTCGATCGTCTTTCAATCGGTCTGGGAATGATCCCGCGAGGGGAAGTGGGTCTGATCTTCGCCAACATCGGGCTCGGCCTGGTTGTTCGGGGTGAGCCGATTGTGGACAAAGCCATCTACTCGGCGGTGGTCATCATGGTAATTGTGACGACCATGGCAACCCCTCCGGCGCTCCGCTGGAGCCTTGTCCGAGGGGACCGTCGCTTGTTAAGGAGAGCAGGGTGACCTTACCTGAGGATTCTCAACGGCGCGCTGCAGCTCGGTTTTGGCCGAAAGTCTGCCTTGTTTGCCGCGGGTCATGGTCGCCTAACCAGTAGGATCTGTGGACCGTGTTGTGGACCGTGTTACAGCCTTCCTTCGCTTGTTGTCCGGAGGTCCTTCGTTTGATGTTGTTTCATATAAGTGCATGTTTTCCCTGCAGGACGTCAATAAGCGACCCCCTGTGGCCCTTGATGGGGTTCGGGGGGTCGCGGGTTCAAATCCCGCCGTCCCGACTGTATAATCGTGTTGTGACCGGGTAATTCGTGGAGAGAGCATATGAATCAGGTCAGGAAGTGAAGCCCATGTGTGCTTTGAGAGGCGATCGAATGATGAGCCTAGGCACCTCGCATGCGGCCGTTGGGCGACCGCGCGCGGCGTTGGCACGTACTTTTTCGCCCCGGTACACGGCGCGAACGGGATCGAGTTGAGCGGAGCCTGACCCGCTGCTTGGTCGCCCCGTCCGCGCGTGCTGCCGGACGGGGCGATTTCATTTGAGGGGCCGCCTTGAGTGGCGGCCAGCGGACTATGGAGAATACCAAGGAGCGGTTCGAGAGACTCGGCCAGCCCGAGCTGCCGGTGGACTACTTCCTCGTCTCAGCACACTACGAGGAGTGGTATGTCAGCCGCGAGATGGCGCAGGCCATCGAAACCTCGCTCGCCGAAGTCCCAACGCCCCAGTGGGTGATGTTTGTGGACGTTACAGGGGCGCGAGTGCGGGTGCGTGCGCGCCTGATCGAGTACATCTACCAGTGCACCGCCGAACAGCGGGAGCTGGCGCGTGCCTTCCATCGCGCTCGTAAAGCGGAGCGTGAGGCGGAAACGGATTGGGACGAGGACCGGTGACGTGCTGCTCAAATTGACGACGACGATGCGCCCGGCGACGGACTTGGGTTTTCTACTGCTCAAGAACCCGGCCCGGGCGCAGTCGTTCGCCTAGGGTCTGACCGTGATGCCCTCGCGGTCGGGCAGGGCGGCCGTGATCGCCCACCCGCCGAACGTCTCACTCACCGCGAACCACAGCTCGTTGGGGCCGCGCTTGAGCGGCAGGGCCAGCTCATCGAACAGCCCCACGATGCCCAGGAAGTCGGGGTCGTGGGTGCCGAAGCCGTCGTTGCCGGCGTAGAGCATCCGGCCGTTGAGGTAGACGCGCACGCGGTCGCTGAAGCCGAACCGGACCGGCACGGTGCGCGCCCGGTCGGACGTGATGGTGACGGCCGCGACGACGGTATTGCGTCCATTCCCGTTCCCCGCGAGCCGCGCCAGGTTGGCGATGCCGCGCTCCTCGATGCCGAGCGTGTCCCAGGTCGCGGGCCCCGGCACCGCCGCCAGGTCCGCGACGCCGGTCATCAGCGACTCGGCGAACGGCGTGGAGACGCGCCAGGTGCGCACGATGTCAGCCGGCGCGGAGTCGTGGACGGCGGGAGGTGCGCCGCCGGGCGGCGCCTGTTCTGGCCGCACGACGAGATCGGCGAACCGTGCGGCCCCGGGTGCAGCGAGGACGCCCACCTCACCGGCGCCCTGCGGACCACGCAGCCGCGGGATGACCTGTACACTGTCGCCGTCCACGTACAGCTCGGCGCGGCTGCCCGACACCACGAGCTTGACGTGCATCCAGCGGTCATAGGTCCACCGCGCGGTGGCCTCCCAGGCCGGGCCGGCGTAGATCTGCCAGGCGTACAGGCCGTGGAGCACCGGCGTGTACTGGGTGGCATGCGGCTGCCCGCTCAGGTTCTCACGCAAGTAGAACAGCTCGTA
>DATGDT010000305.1:0-28169 GCA_035310725.1 Gemmatimonadales bacterium | reverse complement strand
GGCGAACAACAGGCGAGCACGGAGGCGCCGCGGGTGGAACACCAGGTACTTCGGCTCCCACCAGTGCGGGGCGTACTTGGCTTTGTACCCCGACAACGTCTGGAAATGATAGAAGGCGTCCAGGTGCTCGTAGGCGAAGCGGAGCACGCGGTGGATCCAGGGGCGCTGGGGTTCCTCTTTATCGAGCCCCGCGAGCGGCGCGGCGCCGAGCGTGACGAGCCGCGCACCGACCGCGCGCATCGCCAGCATCGCCTCGTGGAACAGCAGCTCGTTCACGCCGGCCGGTGCGTCCGGAAGCCGCACGAAATCCTGGAAATACCATCCGTCGCGTGCCCAGATCGGCACCGCCGCCAGAAACGCGACGATCCGCCCCGACGGCTCGCGCGCGACAAAGTAGCGCCGGTCTTCCGGCCGCTCGAAGGGTGCCAGGGTCAGCAAGAACCCCAGTGGACGGGTCTCGTGCGTCCCGCTCCACGCTTCCGCCACGGCCCGCATTGCGGCGAGGTCGCCATCCCAGCTCGGCTGCCCCGGGCCGGTCTCCTCGACCCGGAGCTCCTTCCGGCGCGCCGCGTTGACCGCGTGCCTGACGTTGGCCGCGGCCTTTCCCTCCAGCGACCAGCGCCCCGGCTCCCAGTACGGCTCCTCCCCCACCTTGACCCATCCCCAGCCGTCGGCCGCCAGCTCATCACGGACCTGCTCGCTGGCGCTCACCACGGCGATCGGACCCGGCAGCGCGGCCCGGAGCGCCTCGACCAGCGGCAGCAGCCGCCCGGGGGCCGCCACCGGATCGCCCGCGACCACGGTCACGCGGCCAACCCGGGCACAGGCCACAACGCCCGCATCGGCAAAGAACAATCGGCGGTGGTAGGACAGTCCCGCCTGGAACGAATCAGCATTGCTGCCGTAGCGCTGCAGCACGGCGCGCACCTCGGCGGGCGAAGCCTCGCCCGGCGGCAAGTCAAGCGCCGGCCGCGTCTCGCGCGTCGACGTCATGGTGACGACCTCGAAGATGAAGAACGACGAAGTCCGTGAGCCACACGAGCAGTACAATCGCGATCATCGGCACCTCGTGATGCTTCGCGTCGTGGAACAGCCGCACGGCGATCTCTCCCGCACCCCACCCGACCAGCCCAAACCCCGTCGCCCACAGCGCCGCCGACAAGCCCACCCACATCGCGTAGGTCGCGAACGGAATCCCCGCCGCCCCGCATGTGACGGGCAGCGTGAACCGCAGTCCGTAGGCGAACCGTACCGCGAGCGGGGCCCCGCGCGGATACCGGCGTATGAATGCCAGCGCGCGCCTGAACCGCGGCCGGGCGATCAGAGCGCGCGTCCGTCGCCCCAGCATGTACAAGACCAGATCGCCGACATAGGTACCGGTCATGCAGGCGAGGATGACCAGCCACAGATTGCCGTGGCCGTGATGCGCCGCGAGCGCACCAGCGATGGGAGCGGCCTCCTCCTGGAACATGACGGTCACCGCCAGCCCCAGGTATAAGAGCAACCCGCCCATACGAGACAGCTACCCGGTCGTCCTGTGCGATACTGGTAAGGCGGCATGAAGAACCACTCAAGTCGTCATGCCACTCACCAGAGAGACCGCTTCATGCCCGCTCCGGGTCACGACCGGGTACGGCAGCCCCTTGGCCGGTTCCGTCACGGTTATCTTGCGTCCCCCATGCACCTGCGTGTCAACGGTGTCGATCTCTTCACCCGGCGCATCGGCACCGGGCCGCTCGTCGTGGTGCTGCACGGCGGCCCGGGCGCGCACCACGATTATCTCCTGCCGCAATTCGACCGCCTCGCCGCACGGCGGGAGTTGTTCTACTACGATCAGCGCGGCGGCGGCCGTTCACCGGTCGCCCGTGATGTCCCCGTCGGTTGGCAGCAGCACGTCGCCGACCTGGAGGCCGTGCGTGAGCTGCTGGGGCTCGAGCGGTTGACGCTGTGCGGCTACTCCTGGGGCGGACTGCTGGCGGTCCTGTATCTCCTCGAGCACCCCGACCGCGTGGAGCGGCTCGCGCTCGTGTCGCCGGCGTCGATCACCGCTCGGTACCGCGCCGAGTTCGAGCGGCGCTTCGCTGAGCGCATGAGCGCACCGGTGATCGTGCGGGCGCGCGAGGCGCTGCGCTCGAGCGACCTGCGGCAGCGTGATCCCTCAGCTTATCAGCGTCAGGCGTTCGCGCTCTCGGTCGCGGGCTATTTCCGCGATCCTGCCGAGGCTCGGAATCTCACGCCGTTCCGCGTAACCGCGCGCACCCAGGAAGCCGTGTGGTCGAGCCTCGGCGAGTTCGATCTCCGGCCGCGGCTGCGTGAGTACTCGTCCCTCGTCCCCCGTCCCCCGTCTCTCGTCCTCCACGGGACCTTCGACCCGATTCCGATCGAAGCGTCTCGCGAACTGGCTGGCCTGTTGAGTGCGGAGATGGTCGAGCTGCCGGTGGGACACTGCCCGCACGTCGAAGCGACGGAGCAATTCGTCTCGGCGCTCGATCCCTTCCTGCCGCACACCTGACTCGTCCCCCGTCCCGCGTCCCCGTTCCGCCGTACGCGTCCCCCCGTCCCTCTTCCCCCGTCCCCCGTATCTGAAGTACGTTGCCCGCCATGGACCGGCAGGTGGTGCGCCAGGTGTTCGAGCAGATCGCCGCGTCGTTGGCGATCAAGGGCGACAATCCGTTCAAGATCCGCGCGTTCGAGAACGCGGGCCGGACGCTGGCGGAGTTTCCCGGCGACCTGGACGAGGCCGTCCGCACGGGCGAGCTCGCCAACGTCGAGGGGATCGGCAAGGGTACGCTCCAGGTCGCCCGCGAGCTGGCCTCCACCGGCCGGTCGAGCTTCCTCGACGAGCTGCGCGAGCAGGTGCCGCCCGGACTGGTCGAGATGCTGCGCGTCCCGGGGCTCGGCGTGTCCAAGGTCCGGCGCATCCACGAGTCCCTGCAAATCGATTCCCTCCCCGAGCTCGAAGCGGCGGCGGCCGACGGGCGGCTCGCCGCCCTGCCGCAGTTCGGCACCAAGACGGCGGAGAAGGTCCGCCGCGGCATCGCCGCGCTGCGGCGCACCGACGAGTTCCGCCTGTTCCATCACGCCCGCGCGGAAGCGGAGACGCTCAAGCGGGCGCTCGCGGGCGAGCCCGGCGTCGAGCGCGTGGAAATCGCCGGCAGCGTGCGGCGTCGCTGCGAGATCATCCGCGACGTGGATCTCGTGGTGCAGCACGCCCCGGGCGGCGCGGCGGCGCTGGTGCAGCGCCTCGGGGAGACGCCGCGCGTCACCGAGTTCGTCGGCGCGGAAGGGGCGGTCACTCTGCGCTTCGACTCGGGGCTCGTGGCCGACGTGTTCCTCGCGACGGCGGCGGACTTCGGCACGGCCTGGGTGCGCGCGACCGGCTCGGCCGCGCACCTGCAACAACTCGAGTCGCTCGGCTTCGACCCACACCACGCCTTCGCCGACGAAGCGAGCGTCTACCGCGCGGCGGGGCTCCCCTGGATCGCGCCGGAGCTGCGCGAGGGGCTGGGCGAGATCGCCGCCGCCTCGGAGGGGCGGCTCCCGCCACTCGTGGAGGAGCGGGATCTCAAGGGCTTCCTCCATTGTCACTCCAACTACTCCGACGGCTCCACGACCATCGCGCAGTGGTCCACGGCAGCGCGGGAGGCGGGCTACGAGTGGATCGGGATCACCGACCACTCGGGCTCGGCGGCCTACGCGGGCGGTCTCAAGGCCGGCGACGTCCCCCGCCAGCACGAGGAGATCGACGCGGTGAACCGTCGCGGCGACGGCAGCCGCGTCCTGAAGGGCGTCGAGGCGGACATCCTGGCCGACGGCAGCCTCGACTACGGCCCCGACGTCCTGGACCGCTTCGATTTCGTGATCGGCTCGATCCACACCCGCTTCGGCATGACGGCCGACGAGATGACGGAGCGTCTGCTCCGCGCCATGGAGGATCCGCGCCTCACGATCCTCGGCCACCCGACCGGACGCTTGCTGCTCGCGCGCGACCCCTACCCGCTCGACCTGGACCGCGTGCTCGCCGCTGCCGCCGAGCGGGGGGTCGCCGTCGAGGTCAATGCCGACCCGCACCGGCTCGATCTCGACTGGCGCGCGTTGAGCCGCGCCCGGGAGCTGGGGGTGACGGTCTCGATCGGCGCCGACGCGCATTCGACGGCCGGGATGGCGAATGTCCCCATCGGGATCGGCGTGGCCCGCAAAGGCGGGCTCACCGCGCCGGACGTGCTCAACGCGCGCGACGCGGCAGGGATGCTGGCGTTCGCCCGGCAGCGTCGCCGCGCATGAAGCGCCCGCGGCGCCCCATAAAGAGGAAGGGTGCTGCCCGGGCGGCCGAGAGCCCGGCCGAGCGCCGGGCGCGCACCCGCAAGATCGTCGCCCGCCTGCGACGGGAATTTCCCGAGGCGAAGTGCGCGCTCGATCACGAGAGCCCGCTGCAGCTCCTCGTCGCCACGATTCTCTCGGCCCAGTGCACCGACGTGCGGGTCAACATGGTCACCCCGGCCCTGTTCGCGAAATACCACACGGCCGCCGATTACGCCGCGGCGGATCCCGAACAATTCCAGCGGGAGATCCAGAGCACGGGCTTCTTCCGCAACAAGACCAAATCGATCCTCGGGATGGCGCAGGCCCTGGTGGAGCGCCACGGCGGCCGGGTCCCCGACACGATGGACGCGCTGGTGGCCCTGCCCGGCGTCGGCCGCAAGACCGCCAACGTCGTTCTGGGAAACGCCTTCGGCAAGAACGAAGGAATCGTGGTCGACACCCACGTGCAGCGCATCAGCGGATTGCTCAAGCTCACCCGGGAAACCACTCCCGAGAAGATCGAGCGCGACCTGATGGAGCTCGTCCCCCGGAAGGACTGGACGATCTTTTCCCATCTCCTGATCCTCCACGGCCGCAAGACGTGCATCGCGCGGCGGCCGAAGTGCGAGAGTTGCCGGATCAACGATCTGTGTCCCAGCTCGAGAGTCTGAGCCCATGATCCTTCCGCCGGTAGACGAAACTTCCCTTGTCCGGGATCGCCGCGACCTGCACCAGCATCCCGAGCTGGGATTCCAGGAAACGCGCACCTCCACCCTCGTAGCCGAGCGGCTGCGCGCTCTCGACTACGACGTGCGCACCGGAGTAGGGCGTACGGGAGTACTTGGCGTCAGGGGGACGGGCGGGCGGTGCGTGCTGCTGCGCGCCGACATGGACGCGCTCCCCGTGGCAGAGGCGAACGACGTCCCCTACCGCTCGCACCACACGGGCCGGATGCACGCGTGCGGGCACGATGGGCACGTGGCGATCGGACTCGAGACGGCGCGCCGTCTGGCCGCGGTGGCGCTCCCCGGGACGGTGAAGATCGCGTTCCAGCCGGCCGAAGAGCTCTCGGGAGGAGCGACGGCCATGATCGCCGACGGTGTGCTCGCGGCCCCCGACGTGGGCGCCGCCCTCGGCCTGCACCTCTGGAACGAGCTGCCGGTGGGGACGATCGGTCTCATGCCGGGCCCCGTCATGGCCTCGGTGGACGAGTTCGACATCACGATCACCGGCACGGGCGGGCACGCCGCGATGCCGCATCTCGCGATCGACCCGGTGCTGGTCGCCGCCCACGTCGTCACCGCGCTGCAGAGCCTCGTGTCGCGGCGCCGCGACCCCTTCGAGGCGGGCGTCGTGTCGGTCACCCAGCTCACCGCCGGGCATGCCTTCAACGTCATTCCCGCCGAGGCGAGGCTGCTCGGGACGGTGCGCACCTTCGGCGGACGCTTCTACGAGGACGCGCCGCGCCTCGTCGAAGACACGGCGCGCGGACTGGCGACGGCGTTCGGCGCGACGGCCGAGGTCCGCTTCCGCCGCCTCACCGGCCCGCTCGTGAACGACCCCGCGATCACGGACCTCATGAGTGGCGTGGCCGAGGAGATTGTCGGGAAGGAGCATGTGAAATACGGCGTGCGCACGATGGGCGGCGAGGACATGAGCCGGTTTCTCGAGCGGGTCCCCGGCTGCTTCGCCTTCGTGGGATCGGGACGGGCCGATGGCACGTCCGCGTCCCATCACAGCCCGCATTTCGACATCGAGGAATCCGCCCTGACTATCGGCGCCGAGCTGCTGAGCCGGACCGCGGTGCGGTACCTCGGGGGATGAGCCGTGAGTAGATTCCGCCGTACATGTCCAACCTGCTCGCCGCCGAGCCCTCCGCCTACCTGAAGTCCGCGGCACATCAGCCGGTTCACTGGTTCCCCTGGGGTGATGCGGCGTTCGCGCGGGCCGTCGAAGAGGACAAGCCCGTCCTGCTGGACATCGGCGCCGTGTGGTGTCACTGGTGCCACGTGATGGACAGCGAGTCCTACGAAGACCCCGCGGTGGCCGAGATCCTGAACCGCGACTTCATCTGCATCAAGGTCGATCGTGACGAGCGCCCCGACGTGGACGCGCGCTACCAGCGCGCCGTGCAGGCGCTCACCGGGCAGGGGGGCTGGCCGCTCACCGCGTTCCTGACCCCGGCCGGCGAAGTGTTCTTCGGCGGCACGTACTTCCCTCCCGAGAACAATCCTCACGGCCGGCCGGGCTTCGCGACGATGCTCCAGCACATCGCCCGCCTGTACCGCGAAGACCGGGCGAAGGTCGCGGGCAACGCGGAGGCGATCCGGCGTCACGTTACCGAATCGCTCGACGAGGCGAAGGCCGGGGACGTCACGCCGGGGCTGATCGACGAAGCGGTGTCGCGGATGGCCCGGCTGTTCGACGTGCGCTACGGCGGCTTCGGCGGCGCGCCCAAATTCCCCCACCCCGCCGCGGTCGAGCTCCTCATCGGGCGCTGGCACGACACGCGGGAAGACTGGCCGCGCGAAGTCGCCGAGAAGACCCTGCTCGGCATGGCGCGGGGCGGCATCCGCGACCACCTGGGGGGCGGGTTCCATCGCTACTCGGTGGACGAGCGCTGGATCGTGCCGCACTTCGAGAAGATGAGCTACGACAACTCGGCGCTGCTCGAGGCGTACCTCGCGGGATTCTCGGCGTTCGGCGATGAGCGCTGGCGCGACGCGGCGTCGGGCATCGTGGACTGGGTCCTCGAGGTCATGACCGACCGCGAACGGGGCGCCTTCTACACCTCCCAGGACGCCGATGTGGGTCCCGGGGACGACGGCGACTACTGGACCTGGACGGTGGACGAAGCCCGGACGGCACTGACCGAGGCGGAGCTCGACGTGGCGTGCCGGGTGTTCGACATCGAGCCCGACGGCGAGATGCACCACAACCCGGCGAAGAACGTGCTGTGGCGCCGGCGCGAGCCCGCCTCCGACGCCGAGCGATCGCTGCTCGCGGCCGCCGTCCGGAAGCTCAAGGCCGCGCGCGACCGCCGCCGGGCCCCGTACGTGGACGCGACCGCCTACGTCAACTGGAACGCGATGATGGCCTCGGCGTTCCTGCACGCCGGCGCCGTGCTCGACCGGCCCGAGTGCAACGCCCTCGCACTCCAGGTGCTGGATCGCATCTGGACCGAGGCCTGGGACGCCGAGCGCGGCATGCGTCACGTGCTGGGCCGCTCGGCCGAGGTCCCGCGGGGAATGCTCGACGACAACGTGCAATGCGCCGCCGCGTTCCTTGACGCCTGGGAAGCGACGGGGCGCGACGATTGGCGCGAGCGCGCGGTCGCCGTCATGACCTACTGCGCGACCGCCCACTGGGCGGCGCACTGGGGCGATGCCGCCGGCGGATACTTCGATCTCGCTCAGGGCGGCGACGGCAAGGCATATCTCGCGGCGCGCGCCAAGCCGATCCAGGATGCACCCACGCCCTCGCCGAACGGCGTGGCCGCGCTGGTGCTGGCCCGTCTCTGGGCGGCGAGCGATGCGGGCGAGTGGCGCACCCGGCTCGACCGACAGCTGGGCGCGTTCGCCGGCGCGGCGGCGGATCTCGGCCTGCACGGCGCCACGCTGCTGCGCGCCCTGGACTGGGCCGTCCATCCGGTCACTCGCATCGAGGTCTCGGGACCGGCCGGTGACGGCCCGGCCTGCGCCATGCACCTGCTCGCGCTGCAGACGTACCGGCCTCGCAAGATCGTGGTGCGCCGCATCGCCGACCGGCCCGCCGCGATCGTGTGTGTGGGGACGACCTGCTCGCTTCCAGTCGCGACCCCGGACGCCCTGGGAGCGCTCCTGAAGTGAAACGGCGGCTGCTCGGGCGCACCGACCTCGCCGTGAGCGAGGTCGGGTTCGGCGCGTGGGCCATCGGCGGCAACGCCTACGGCAACTCGTACGGCCCCACCGACGACGCGGAGTCGCTGCGCGCCGTGCGGCGCGCCGTGGAGCTGGGATGCAATTTCTTCGACACGGCCGACGTGTACGGCCACGGCCACAGCGAGGAGATCTTGGGCGCGGCGCTCGCCGGCGTGCGCGACCGCGTGCTCATCGCCACCAAGGTCGGCGGCAACTTCTACAACCGCGACGTCCATCCGCTGCTGCGCGACCGGATCGCCCAGGCCGCGGGCGTGGCGTACGACCGCCTGCCGCCCGACGTCCCGCTCCCGGTCACCCACGACGCCAGCTTCACCGCCGACTACATCCGGTTCGCCCTCGGCCGCTCGCTCGTGCGGCTGCACACGGACCATGTCGATCTGCTGCAGCTGCACAATCCGCCGCTGCCGCAGATCGGCGCGATGGAGACCTACGCCGTGCTGGAGCAGCTCAAGCAGGAAGGGAAGATCCGGGCCTACGGCGTCTCGGTGCACTCACCCGAGGAGGGGCTGGCCGCCATCCAGTCCACCATGCCCGACACGGTGCAGCTGGTGTACAACCTCGCGCGCCGGGAAGCGGAACCCGCGTTCTTCCCCGCCGCACGGGCCGCGAACATCGGGGTGATCGTCCGCGAGCCCCTGGCCAACGGCTTTCTGGCCGGCCGCTACACTCCCCAGAGTACCTGGGACAAGGGCGACATCCGGGCGCGCATGCCGCAGCAGCACGTGGCCCGGCTCGCGGCGCTGGGCCAGCGCGTCCGCGACCTGGCCTCCCACACCGGGGCCAGCCCCGCCCAGCTGGCCCTCAAATTCGTGCTGGACAACGCGGCGGTCTCGACCGTGATCGTGGGGACCAAGACCGTCGCCCAAGCCGACGAAAACTTCACCGTGGAGACCTGATGCCCAACAAGACCGCCGTGATGGAGACCGCCAAGGGGACGATCGAGCTCGAGCTGTACGCCGACGAAGCCCCCAACACCGTCGCCAACTTCGAGAAGCTCGCCAATTCCGGGTTCTACGACGGCACCAAATTCCATCGCGTCATCCCCAACTTCATGATCCAGGGCGGCGATCCCTACTCCAAGACCGGCAAGGGACCGGTCGGCACCGGCGGGCCCGGCTATACGATCAAGTGCGAGACGGACCGCAATGTCCACAAGCACGTCGCCGGCACCCTCTCGATGGCCCACGCCGGCAAGGACACCGGCGGAAGCCAGTTCTTCATCTGCCATGCTCCGCAACGGCATCTGGACGGCGTCCACACCGTTTTCGGACAGGTCACCAAGGGAATGGACGTTGTCAACTCGATCAAGGGGAACGATGAATTGAAGTCGGTCCGGGTGAAGTAGCGCCCGTGCCGCCTTCGACCCCCACAGGGAGAACCGTCATGCGTATCGCAGTCCTGCCGTTCGCCGTCCTGTCCCTCGCCGCCGGGCCGCTCGCGGGGCAGACCGAGCGCGGCGCGTTCGTCGTCACGCTCGGCAAGGACACCATCGTCGTAGAGCAGTACACCCGCACGCGCACCACGCTCGAGGGCGACATGCTGGTGCGCGCCGCGGCCGTGATCCAGCGGCACTACACCGGCTCGCTGAAAGCCGACGGCTCGATGGCGCGCTTCGAAAGCACGAATCGCAACCTCAGCAACCCGCAGGCCCCGGCTGTCCATTTCGTCGTCACGTTCGGCGACACGACGGTCGTGGACGTGACACGCGACACGGCGCACAACCAGATCAAGGTCGCGACGCCGAACGGCGCCCTGCCGTTCCTCAATTTCTCCTACGCCATGTACGAGCAGTATGGCCGGCGTGCCAAGGCGACGGGCAAGGACACAGTGGCCACGCTGCCCCTCGGCGCGAATTCTTTGACGATGCTGGTCGTGCACCACCCCGTCCGCGACTCGCTCAACGTCGCGTTCGCGGGCGACGCGCCCACGCTGTTCCGGGTCGACCCCAGCGGGCTGATCCAGGCGGTGGACGGCCGGTTCACGACCCAGAAGGTCCTCTCCACCCGGCTCGCCGCGCTCGATTTCAACGCCCTCGCCGCCGCCTTCGCGACCCGGCCGCTCGGGCAGCTTTCGCCGTCGGATTCGGTGCTCGCCACCGTCGGGGGGGCCGCGATCACCATCACCTACGGACGTCCCTCGATGCGCGGCCGCACGGTGTTCGGCGCCGAGAGCGAGACGCCGCGCCCCATCGTCCCGTGGAACCAGGTGTGGCGCACCGGCGCGAACTTCGCCACACGGTTCACCAGCTCCGCCGACCTCGTCGTGGCCGGCCAGACGATTCCCGCCGGGACGTATACGCTCTGGACCCTGCCCTCGCCCACCGGCTGGAAGCTGATCTTCAATAAGCAGACCAAGGCACCCTGCGCCACCGCGGCCGAGTGCGCCGACCCCAAGCGGGCCAACCTCTGGGGCACCGACTACAGCGCCGACTCCGACTTCGTCCGCGTGGACATGCAGACCGCCCCGCTGGCGGCGCCGCTCGAGCAATTCGTCATCACCCTGGAGCCGCAGGGCGACGGGGGCGTGCTCGCGTTCGCCTGGGAGAAGACGCGCGCGTTCGTGAATCTGGCGAAGAAATGAGGCGGGGCGCGTAGGGCGTGGTGCGTGGTATTATCCGGTGACCGATTTCGCCCGAATACCACGCACCACGAGCCACACACCCGCATGCACCTGGATTTCGCCGTCGTCGCGGATTACGCCCTCGTCGATCAGACCGGGAAAGTCTCCGTCCTGGGCATCTTCCAGCACATCTGGGTGCAGCAGTTTCCCGCGATGCACCCGCGGCTGCACCTCGTCCTGCGCCTGAAAGGAAAGCGCACGGAGATCGGGGAGCACCGCGTGCAGATCCGCCTCGCCGACGAATCGGGTACGGAGATCCTCGGCGGCAGCGGCAGCATCACCTTCGCCGAGCCCCCCGCCGGCGTGACCGACATCGAAGCCCCGGCGATTCTCGCCTTCGACGTGCCCTTCACACATCCCGGGATGTACCGGTTCGAAATCAGCATCGACGGCGAGCGCGCCGCGGAGGTCCCGCTCAGCGTCAGCCAGATGCCGCCGCCCGGCGCGGCGCCCGATGCGCCGGGGATCCATTAGCCTGGACCGCACGTCCGCCCCCTGGCTGCTGCTCCTCGCCGCGGCCGCACTGGCGCTCGGCTGGGATCTGGGCGGGCACCGCTTCCTCGACCCCGATGAAGGCCGCAACGCCGAAGTCGCCCGCGAGATGGCGGAGACCGACGACTACGTCGTCCCCCATCTGGACGGGCTTCCCTACCTCGACAAGCCCGTAGTCTATTTCGCGGCCGCCGCCCTCGGCATGGAGGTGCTCGGTCCCCGGGAAACGGCAGCGCGCCTCCCCGCACTGCTCGCCACCTTCGCGACCATCGCCGTCGTCGTGTGGTTCGCCCGCCGCCGCTGGGGAAGCGCGGCGGGGTGGCTCGCAGGAGTCGCCCTGGCCACCATGCCGATGGCGGCGGCCTACGCCCGCACCACCATCTTCGACAGTACCCTTTCCTTCTTCACCACCTCGGCCATCATCTGTTTCGCCGTGGAGCGCCCGGTCCTCGCCTGGGCGGCGATCGGCGCCGGCGGTATCACCAAGGGACCCGTCGCGATCCTCATCCCCCTGGCCACGCTGATCCCCTGGTCCCTGCTCACCGGCGCGCCGGTGCGGCGCCTGTTCCCGTGGCGCGGGCTGCTCGCATTCGCCGTGGTCGCCCTGCCGTGGTTCTTCGCCGTGACGGCGCGCATCCCGGAGTTCCCCCACTACGTCTTCGTGCGCGAGACCTTCGAGCGAGTGACCACGCGGAGCTTCCACCGGACCGCGCCGTTCTGGTATTTCCTCCCGATCCTGCCGCTCGCGGCGTTCCCCTGGATCGTGCCGGCAGTGTCACGACTCAGCGCCGCACGGATCCACTGGAGCTGGCTCGCGCGCAAAGTGAACGAGAACGCCCGCGACGCCTGGCTGCTGGCTGTCTGGGTGCTGGGGCCCCTGGTGTTCTTCTCGCTGAACCAGTCGAAACTGCCGCAGTACGTGCTGCCTCTCATGCCGGCATTCGCCCTGGCGGCGGCGCGCACCCTCTCCCGCGAGGGAGCCGCCCCCGGCTGGAAGGCCTACGTCTGCGCCGCCGTGCCGCTCGGCCTGGCGCTGGCGACCGTCTCACGGTGGCTGCCAGGCTCGATTCCCGTCACCCCGCCCGAGCAGGCGGCGATCCCCTTCACCGCCCGGGTGCTCGCCGCTGCGCTGCTCGCCTCCGCGGCGCTCGTGGCCCTCGCGGCCCGGCGCGGCAGCGTGCCGCTCGCCGCCGCCGGCTACGCTCTCGTGACGCTCGCGCTCCCCTTCGCCTCGGGGCCCCTGCTGCGTGCGGTGGGCGACGACCGCTCGGCCCACACGCTGGCGACGGTGATCCCCGACCGGGCGGCGGTCGTCGCCATCGCCGCGTATCCTCCGTCGCTCCCGTTCTACCTGCGCCGGCCCATCCTCGTGGCGACGGCGCACGCCCGTGAGCTCACGAGCAACTACATCGCGGACTACGCGGATCACTATCGCACATTCCCCGGGTCGCCACTGCTCCCGGCCGAGGCCTGGCGCGAGCGCCTCGCCCGTTGCGCCGATCCTACCGTGTTCGTGACGCGCGCCGGCGACCGCGACACACGGGCCGAGCTTGCCGGCCTGCCGCTGCTGTTCGCCGACGGCCATTACGCTGCGTATGGTCCCTGCACCGCACCGGCTTCCCCGGTCGATTCCGCATTCCACAATCCGCAATCCGCAATGGGGATGGGGGAGGGGGGGAGCTAGTGTGCGGCATCTTCGGCGTCGTTTCCCTCGACGGCGCCCCGATCGTGCATCCCGACTGCCTCGCGGCGATGGCCCAGTCGCTGGCCCACCGCGGCCCCGATGGCGAGCGCATCGTCGGGCACGATCGCGTCCGCATCGGGGCACGCCGGCTGGCCATCATGGACCTGACCACGGGCGACCAGCCGTTCCAGAGTCCCGACGGCGCCGTCTGGATGGTGTGCAACGGCGAGATCTACAACTCCCCGGCGTTGCGGCGCGAAGCGGAAGGCTGGGGGTACCCGTTCCGATCGCGCGGCGACATCGAGAACATCGTCCCCTTCTACGAGCGGCTCGGCCCCGATGCCGTGACCCGCCTCGACGGGATGTTCGGCCTCGCCGTGTGGGACGACCCCCGGTCGCGGCTGGTGCTGGCGCGGGACCGCGCCGGCGAAAAGCCGCTCTTCTGGACGCTGGTCGAGGGTGAGCTGCGCTTCGCCTCCGAGATTCAGGCGCTGCTCGTCTTCCCCGATCAACCGCGCCGCCTGGACCACGAGGCCGCGGCGCTGTACGCCGCGCTGGGCTACGTCCCGGCGCCGCTCACGCTGCTGCAGGGCATCCGCAAGCTCCCCCCGGCCCACCTGCTCGTGGCCGAGGGCGGAAGCATCGCCGTGCGGCCGTACTGGTCCCCCGCGGCGGTGGCGTCGGCGCCGTCACGCCTGGGCGACGCCGCGGCGCTGCGCGAGGCGCTGCTTGCGGCGGTGGAGCGCGAGCTGATGTCCGACGTGCCGGTCGGCGTGTTCACAAGCGGCGGGCTGGATTCCTCGTTCCTCGCCGGGGCGGCGTCGCGCGTGATGCCGGGAGAACGCATTCACACCTACGCGGCGCGGTTCACCGCCCGCGGCTACGACGAGAGCAGCTTTGCCGCGGACGTCACACGCGACATTCGCACGGTCCACCACGAGGTCGTGGCCGACGACGCCGCCCTGCACCGGGCCTTCGAGATCGTCACCGACCGTCTCGCCGAACCGGTGGGCGACCCCGCGATCCTGCCGACGTATCTGCTGGCGGAGGCGGCGCGCAACGACGTGAAAGTGGTGCTCTCGGGCGAGGGCGCGGACGAGTTGTTCGGCGGATACCCCACCTACCTCGGCCACCATCTCGCGCTCGCGTACGGCCGCCTGCCGCGTCCGCTGCGCCACGCCGTACGCTGGATGGTCGAGCGGTGGCCCGTATCCGCCGGCAAGGTCACCTTCGAGTTTCTGCTGAAGCAGTTCGTGGCCGGCGCGGAACGACCCATGGTGGAGCGGCACCTGACATGGTTCGGTGCGCTGGGGCCCACGCCGGCGATGGCGGCGGAGCTGGAGCATCGCCTGGATGGCTTCCCCGCCGAGCCGCTGAGCCGGATGCTCTGGCTCGATTTCCTGACATATCTCCCGGACAACCTTCTCGTCAAAGTGGACCGGGGCACCATGCTGGCCTCCATTGAAGCGCGGGCGCCGTACCTCGACCGGGATGTCCTGGAGCTCGCGCTGCCGGAAGCCGCCCATCTCAAGGTGCGCCGCTTCACCACCAAGGCGATATTGAAGGAAGCGGCGCAGGGCGTCGTGCCGGAGCGGGTGATCCGGCGGCGCAAGCGCGGGCTCTCGGTACCGGTGGCCCGATGGCTGAACGCCGGTCTCGCCGACATGGCCAGCCGGCACCTGGCGCGCCCGCGCCTGTTTCCCGGGGCGCCGACGGCGATGCTGCTGGCCGAGCATCGCGCGGGTACCAAGAACCACGCCCGCCGGCTGTGGCCCATCCTGATGGCCGAGCTGTGGGCGGAACGCTGGAACGTGGAGCCATGAATCGAGCCGAAGCCCTCGCGCTGATGGAGCAGCACACCAAGAACCCCGCGTTGCGCCAGCACATGCTCGCGGTGGAAGCCGTGATGCGTGCCTACGCCCGGAAATCCGGCGCGGACGAGGAGGCGTGGGGCGCGGTCGGACTGCTGCACGACTTCGACTACGAGATGTACCCCAACCAGGAGCATTCCCCCACCGAGGGGCATCCCTCCTGGGGCGTGCAGCTGCTGCGCGAGCGCGGGCTTTCCGACGAGCAATGCCAGGCGATCCTGGGACACGCACCGTACACCGGCGTGCCGCGCGCCTCGGCGATGGCGCGGACGTTGTTCGCAGTGGACGAGCTGTGCGGCTTCCTCGTGGCCTGCGTGCTGGTGCGGCCGTCGCGCAGTTTCGCCGACCTCGAGGTGTCGTCGGTGAAGAAGAAGCTCAAGGACAAGGCGTTCGCCCGCGGGGTCAGCCGCGACGACGTGCGGGTGGGGACCGAAGAGCTCGGCGTCCCCATGGACGAGCACATCGGCTTCTGCATCGAGGCCCTGCGGCCGGTCGAGCGGACGCTCGGCCTGGGGGCGAGCGTGGCGCCCGCGGGGTGAGCTCGCACCCGTCGCGCGCCGCCGGCCGGGAGTCCGATCGCCGGGACGAGCTCGCGCTGGCCATCGAGCGCGCGGCGCACGCCCGACCCATCGAGGGGAACTCGGTCCAGCACCACCCCGACAGCCCGGCCGCGCTCGAGGCGATGCTCGCGATGCTCGCGAGCGCCCGCCGCTGGATCCATTTCGAGAACTACATCATCCGCGACGACCGGATCGGCCTCCGGTTCGCCGACGCGCTCATCGAGCGCGCCCGCGCCGGCGTGCACGTGTGCGTCCTGTACGACGCCCTTGGATCGTTCGGGACGTCGCGCGCGTACTGGAGCGCGCTGCGCCGCGCCGGCGCCGAGGTGCGCGCGTTTCATCCCGTTTCCTCCCCAAACTTGTTCGATTTGTTCAGTCGCGATCACCGCAAGCTCGCGGTGGTGGACGGCGATCGCGCCATGACGGGCGGCTTGTGCATCGGGGACGAGTGGGCGGGGAATCCCGAACGCGGGCGGCAACCCTGGCGCGACACGGCGCTCACGGTGTGCGGTCCAGCCGCGGTGGCGCTCGACGCCGCCTTCGCCAATGCGTGGGAGCAGGCGGGCCCGCCGCTCCCACCCGAGGACACCTGCGGCGACCCCGATATCTGCGGCGACTTCACCATACAGGTGGTCTCGGGGGTGCCGTTCGAGGGTCGGATCTACCGCGCCACGCAGCTGATTGCCGCCGCGGCGCAGGAGCGGCTGTGGATCACCGACGCCTACCTGGTCCCGCCCGCCCCGCTCTACGCCGCGCTGATCGACGCCGCGCGGAACGGCGTGGATGTGCGGCTGCTCGTCCCCGGCGCGAGCGACCTGCCGCTGCTGCGCAATTTCACGCGCGTGGGATACCGCGAGCTGTTGCGGGCCGGCGTCCGCGTGTTCGAGTGGCGCGGGGCGATGATGCACGCCAAGACGCTCGTCGCCGACCGCCGCTGGGCGCGCGTCGGGTCGAGCAACCTGAACGTGTCGAGCCTGTTCGGCAATTACGAGCTCGACGTGCTCGCCGACAGCCATGAGGCGGCCGAAACGCTCGCCGCGCAGTTCCGGCGCGACCTGCTGATGAGCCGCGAGGTGGTGCTGGAGTCGCGGCGCCGTCTCCCCCCGCGCCTCGTACGCGCGCCGGCGACGGCGGAAGCCGGAGCGCATACGGAGCTGCAGACGACGGCGCGACACAAGCGTTCCCGCTACGAGCTGAGCGCGGTGGCCGTCGTCGCCCTGCGCCGGGTCGCGGGTGGACTGCGCCGCACGCTGGGGGGAAGCGCCGCGCTCTTCTTCCTGCTGCTCGGGGTCCTGCTGCTCGTGTTTCCCCGCGTCGTGGGAATCTTCATCGCCGCCGTGATGTTCTGGCTGTCGCTGGGGTTCGCGGTGTATGCCTTCGGGAAGCGCCGCGCAAGAGAACGTGAAGATGTCGACTGAGCCTCAACGCCCGGACGGGGCGGCGCGTACTCGGAGGGACGCGGACGAAGCGGCACTGGCCGTCCGCGCCCGCTCGGGCGACCGGGACGCGTTCGGGGAGCTGGTGGAGCGCTACGCCGATCAGGCCCGCCGTGTGGCGCGAGCGGTCCTGCAGGACGCCGACGACGCCGACGATGCCGCGCAGGATGCGTTTCTCGCCGCGCTCGTGAAGCTGCACCAGTACGACGCGCAGCGGCCGTTCGGGCCGTGGCTGATGCGCATCGTGTCGAACGCGGCCACGGACCGGCGACGCCGGCGGACGGTGCGACGCGCCGAGTCGCTGCAGGAAGGACTGGTCGCGGGCGGCGCGCGACCCGATGCCGTGGCGGAGCGGGCGGCGTTGAACGACCGGTTGCGCGGCGCACTGGCGCAGCTGCCGCCGCGGCGCAGTCTGGCGGTCACGCTGTTCGACGTGGAGGGATACTCCCACGCCGAGATCGCCGAGATGCTGGGGATCCCCGAGGGGACGGTGCGCTCCGAGGTGTTTCACGCGCGGCGGCGTCTGCGGACGCTGCTCGCCGACTGGAGGGAAGCGGAATGAGCGAATCACTGACGCCGTTCAACCACCGGCCCGATCCGGCACTGGGCGCCGCGCTGCGGGAAGCGTTGCAGCCGAGCGATCCCGGCGGGGCGGCGTTCCGTGCGCGCGTGCTGGCGGCTGCCGAACGGCTGCCCGTTCCGGTCGTGGACGTCCTGGCCCGCTGGGCACGCCTGGGTATCGCGGCGGCAGTCGCGGCGGCGTTGGTGACCGGGATGCTCGTCGCACGGGTCGGCCGCCAGGCAGAGCCGGCCGTGGCCACGGCCGATCCCGGCGCCGTGGTCGCCGGTGTGCAGATGCCGGACGCGAGTCTGCTGCTGGCGGGGTATTCCGAGCGGTGAAGACCCTGGACATGCTGGGGCGTTCCCGCGCCTGGGCGGTGGCGCTGCTCGCGGCCGTGTTCGTGGCCGGCGGGGCCGGCGGCTGGGCGCTCGCGCGGCACCGTCCGGGCGGCGGGGGGCCGTCGCGCGGGAGCCCCGACGCGATCGCGGCGTATCTCGCGCGCCGGCTCGACCTCACGCCGGTGCAGCAGGATTCGGTGCGCGCCGTGTTCACGCGCCATCACGCGGAGATGCAGACCATCTGGGGCGCCGTGCGGCCCCGGCTCGATTCCCTGCGGGCGGCCGTGCGGACGGAGGTCAATGCGCAGCTCACGCCCGACCAGCAGGCCCGCTATGCGCGACTCTTGGCCGACCTCGAGCATCAGCGTGAGGAGCAGCGCGGGCGCCGAGACACCACTACCTCGAAACAAGGGCAGCACTGATGCGGGGACTTTCCTTGATACTGATGGTGGCGGGCGCGGGCGTCGCTCCACTGCGGGCGCAGCAGCCCGACACGGCGGCCACGGCGACGCTGCAGGTCAATCTGGATGAGGCGATCCGTCGCGCGCTCGAAGTCCAGCCAGCGATGGTGCAAGCGCGCGGCGATTCGCGCAATGCGGGTGCTTCCATGATGGCCAGCAATGGCGCGTTTCTGCCCAGCATCACGGCGAGCGGCTCGTCGGCACGAGCGGGCGGGACGCGATTCGATACGCAGCGAAACCAGATCATCCAGCTGGGGGCAACCACAGCGTTCTCGGCTTCCATCTCGGCGAACCTGGATTTGTTTACGGGGTTCCGACGGATGGCCGACCGACGCGCCTCCGCTGCGACGGAGCACGCTGCCGATGCGGGCCTGGTGAACCAGCGATTCCAGATCACGCTGCAGACCAAGCAAGCCTTCTACAACGCACTGGCGGCTGCGGAGAAAGTGGGCGTGGCCGACGCCCAGCGGCGGAGAGCGCAGCAGCAGCTCGAGACTGCGGTCCAGAAACTCCATGCGGGTTCCGCTACGCGGTCGGATTCGCTGCGCTCTGTGGTTGATCTCGGCAACGCTCAACTGGCGCTGCTGCAAGCGCAAGCCGACCTCGCCACCGCGGAGGCCAACCTCGGGCGGCAGATCGGCGTGGCCCAAGCTGTTCGAGCGGTCCCCGACAGCGCCCTCCCGCCGCTCCCGGACACGTCGGGTCTGCGGGCGGCGGTGCAGGAGACCGCACCGCAGGTCTTGCAGGCCGAGGCGCAGGCGCGCGCCGCCGGGGCGCAACTGGCCGTTGCCAGGGCGGCGTACTGGCCCTCCTTGAGTGCCTCACTCTCCAATTCGTTTTCGGGCCAGGATGCGCCTTGGGTAACGACGAGCACATATGGAAGAGGTTGGAACGTAGGGTTCCGGGTCAGCTGGACATTGTTCAACAGCTTCCAGCGCGAGAAGTCGGTGGTCAGCGCGAACGTGGCCCGTGACGTAGCGCAGTCGAAAGCGGACGATGCCCGCCGGGCAGTGGTCGCGCAGTTCACCCAGCAACTGGCTGCATTGCAGACCGCATTCGCCAAGCTCGACATCACGGCGTCCAACGTTGCAGCCGCGACGGAAGATCTGCGGGTGCAACAGGAACGCTACCGTGTCGGGGCCAGCACCATTCTCGACATCCTGACGTCGGAAGCGAGCCTCACGCAGGCGCTGACCGACCAGGTCCAGGCGCGCTTCGATTACCTCGTTGCGAGGGCGCAGCTCGAAGCCCTCGTGGGACATTCGCTATGACCGCCGCCGCTCCGATGAAATTCCACACCGGTGAAACGCCGCACCCGGACATCGTCATCCTCACCCACCACCTCACCCGGAACTACGACATGGGGGGCGAGGTGGTGCATGCGCTGCGCGGCGTGGACATCCAGATCCGCCGTAACGAGTTCGTGGCGGTCATGGGCCCGTCGGGATCGGGCAAGTCGACGCTCATGAACCTCGTCGGTTGCCTCGACACGCCCACGGACGGTGAATACTGGCTCAACGGCCAGAAGGTGAGCGACCTCTCCGACGACGAGCTGGCGCGCATCCGCAACAAGGAGATCGGCTTCGTGTTCCAGACGTTCAACCTGCTGCCGCGGGCGGACTCGCTCCACAACGTGGAGCTGCCGCTGATCTACGCCGGCGTGGATGCCAAGACGCGACGGGCTCAAGCCGGCCGCGCCCTGGAGCGCGTCGGCCTGGGCGACCGCATGGAGCACAAGCCCAACGAGCTCTCCGGCGGCCAGCGCCAGCGCGTGGCCATCGCCCGGGCGCTCGTGAACAACCCCAGCATCATCCTCGCCGACGAGCCGACCGGAAATCTCGATTCGACGACCGGCGAGGAGATCATGCGACTCTTCGAGGAGCTCTGGTCGGCCGGACAGACCATCGTCCTGGTCACCCACGAGCACGACATCGCGGCGCACGCGCGCCGCCAGATCCACCTGCGCGATGGTCTCGTCGAGCGGGACGTGACGATGGAGCGACCCCAGTGAAGCGACTACTGCTGACGGCGATCGTGGCGGCCGGTTGGACCGCCTGCAAGAAGCCCGTGCCTGCGCCCGTGTACGAGAAGGTCGCCGTGGAGCGCCGCGACATCGTCGTGACCGCCTCGGCCGCCGGCGCCATCCAACCTCTCCTGACGGTGGACGTGAAGTCGCAGGCGTCCGGCGCCATCACCGAGATGCGGGCACAGACCGGCGACGACGTCCGGCCCGGTCAGCTGCTCGCGCTGGTGGACCCTCGCCTCCCCAAGAGCGCGCTCGACCAGGCGCGGGCGAATCTCGCCGTTGCCAAGGCCCAGTTCGAGAACGCCTCGACCCAGCTGGCCCGGGAGGATACGCTCCTCAAGACCCAGGCCATCACCCAGGCCGAATACGAAACGGCCAAGGTCGCCTTCGCCCAGGCGCAGGCGGGGCTCGTCAACGCCCAGTCCAACCTGCAGGACGCGCAGATCGCGTGGGACCAGACGCGCGTGACCGCCCCGCTCAACGGGACGGTCATCCAGAAGAACGTGGAGCTTGGCACCGTGATCTCGAGCCCGACCCGCGACGTGGGCGGCGGCACGGTGCTGTTCCGCATGGCGAACCTCGACACCGTGCAGGTGCAGGCCCTGGTGGACGAGACCGACATCGGCAAGATCCAGCCGGGCCTGCCGGTCACGATCACGGTGGACGCGTTCCCCAACCGCCCGTTCGAAGGCACGGTGCTCAAGATCGAGCCGCAGGCGCAGGTCACGCAGAACGTGACGCAGTTTCCCGTGCTCGTGAACATCGGCAACCCGAACCACGTGTTGAAGCCGGGCATGAACACGGAGGTGGAGATCCACGTGGGACAGCGCCAGAACGTGCTGGCGGTCCCCAACGCCGCCTTGCGGACGCAGGGCGACGTCGCCTCCGCCGCCCAGGTGCTGGGGCTCGACCCGCAGGCGGTTCAGCAGCAGCTCGCCCAGGCCGCCACGCCGGCCGCCGCTCCCCGCGGTGACAGCGGCGGCGCGTCGATGGGCGGCGGCGGGACGCGGGGCGACCCGAACCCGCCGCAGGCGGGGAAACCGGCACAGTCGCAGGCGACCCTCACGCTCCCCGACGGTCGCCAGATCCCGCTCCCCGCCGGTGTCACGGCGGAGCAGGTGCAGGCGGCGATGCGCAAACGCTTCTCGGGCGGCGAGCTGACTCCGGCCGAGCAGGCCATGCTGCGCCAGGTGTTCTCCCAGTTCCGTGGTGGCCGGGGGGCAGGCGGGGCCGGCGGGGCGATGCGTCAGAACAACGAGGCCGGCGGCCGCTACATCGTCTTCGTCCTGCGGAACGGAGCCCCGGCCCCCGTGCAGATCCGGACCGGGCTCACCGATCTCGACTACTCGGAGGTCACGACCGGGTTGACCGAGAAAGACACCGTGCTGGTGCTCCCGTCGGCGTCGCTGGTGAACTCGCAGCGGCAGTTCCAGCAGCGCGTGCAGTCGATGACGGGCGGCGGCATCCCGGGCATGCGGCAGCAGACCCAGCAGGGCCAGGGTGGTGGCGGCACCCAGCGGGCCCCCGCTCCGAGATAGCGATGCTCATCGACGAAACGATCCGCGTCGCGCTGCAGGCCATCCGCGCGAACAAGCTGCGGTCGCTGCTCACGGCGCTGGGTATCATCATCGGCGTCGGCGCCGTGATCACCATGATCGCGCTCGGCACCGGGGCGCGGAAAGCCATCGAGGCCCGCATCCAGGCCCTCGGTCCCACGCTGCTGACGCTGTTCGCCGGCCAGAGCTTCCGCGGCGGCATCGCCATGAACACGCGGGTGAGTCTCACCATGGACGACGACACGGCCCTGGCGCACAACGCCCGCTATGTCTCGGCCGTGGTGCCCGAGCTGGCGAGCAACTTGCAGGTCCAGCTGGGCAACCAGAACGTGAACGTCAACGTGGTCGGCACGATCCCGGCGTACGCCAAAGTGCACGCCTACGAACTGACCTCCGGCCGGATGTTCACTACGGGAGAGGACGAGGCCCGGCGGCGGTTCGCCGTGCTGGGATCGGCCGTCCCCGACATGTTCAACGCCAACGCGGCCGCGATGATCGGGCGGGACATCCAGATCCGCGGCATCCCCTTCACCGTCATCGGCATCCTGAGCGAAAAGGGGTCGCAGGGGTTCCAGAACCCGGACGAGCAGGTGCTCATCCCGCTGCAGACGGCGCGGTACCGCATCATGGGCACCGACCGCCTCCGCTCGATCACCGTCCAGGTGGACAGCATCAAGAACATGAACCTGGCGATGATCGAGGTCGAGCGCATCATGCGGCGCCAGCACAAGATCCGCGCGGGCGCCGAGAACGACTTCCAGATCCGCAACCAGGCGGACGTGCTCTCGACCTTCCAGCAGACGACGGAGACCTTCGGCTTCCTGCTGGCGGGGATCGCCGCGGTCAGTCTGCTCGTGGGTGGCATCGGGATCATGAACATCATGCTGGTATCGGTCACGGAGCGCACCCGTGAGATCGGCGTGCGCAAGGCCCTCGGCGCCACCAAGGGAAACATCCTGCTGCAGTTCCTGGTCGAGGCGCTCGTCCTGTGCCTCGTCGGCGGGACCGTCGGCGTGCTGATCGGATCGCTGGGCGCGATCGTGCTCTCCAGGTTCGCGCACTGGAACACGGCGATCTCGCCCTTCTCGATCTTCCTCGCGTTCGCCTTCAGTGCCATCGTCGGGCTGTTCTTCGGGATCTATCCGGCTCGCCGCGCGGCGTCGCTCGACCCCATCATCGCGCTGCGGTACGAATAGTCGAGAGCAGAGCGTTTGGCAGTGGGCAGTGGGAGTGGTCCGTGACGGTCCGGAGCGTGTCAGAGGTGGTATTGTCCGTCCTGGACCAGTACGTACCACTCCCCACACCTCACGCTTTATTATTCCGCCATGCTCGCCCTGCTCCTGGCCCTCCAGACCCCAGACCCTGCGCCCGTCTATCGCGGCCTCGCCCGTGAGCTGGACGTCGCTCCGCCCCGCATCGAGGCCGCCGTGCGCATCGACGGCGTGCTCGACGAGGCGCCCTGGAGCCGCGCGGCCGTGCTCACCGGCTTCTCGCAATACCGCCCCGCCGACGGTCGCCCGGCGGAAGATTCCACGGCGGTGCTGGTGTGGTACGCCCCCGACGCGATCTACTTCGGGATCCGGGCGTTCGAGCGCCACGGGGCGGCCCTCGTGCGGGCGACGCTCGCCAACCGCGACAACATCGACGCGGACGACCGCGTGCAGCTGTTGCTGGACACGTACGCCGATCACCGCCGCGCGCTGCTCTTCGCCGTCAATCCGCTCGGCGTGCAGGAGGATGGCGTCTGGAGCGACGGCGTGGAGGCCTCCGCCGGCGGCCCGCAGGCGGGGGGACGGTTCGATGCGACCATCGACCTGAACCCCGATTTCGTGTTCGAATCCCGCGGGCGGGTCACGCCGACGGGCTACGAAGTGGAAGTGCGGATCCCGTTCAAGAGCCTGCGCTATCAATCCGCCGATCCGCAGACCTGGGGCATCCAGGTCGACCGCGTCATCCAGCACTCGGGCTACGAGGACACCTGGACGCCCGCGGTGCGCGCCAGCGCCAGCTTCCTCATCCAGTCAGGCCGGCTCACCGGCCTCACCGGACTGCGGCGCGGCCTCGTGATGGACATCACGCCGGAGGTCACGACCAAGGTCAACGGCGCGCCCGGCGCCACGGCCTATGGCTACACCACCACGCCCGATGCGGGAGGCACGCTGCGCTGGGGCGTCACCGAGAACCTCAGCCTCACGGCCGCGGCCAACCCGGATTTCTCCCAGGTCGAGGCGGACGTCGGCCAGGTGACGGCGAACGCGCGCTTCCCGCTGTTCTTCCCCGAGAAGCGGCCCTTCTTCCTCGAGGGACTGGAGCAGTACGACTCGCCGAACCGGCTGATCTACACGCGAAGGGTGGCGGAGCCGCTGGGGGGGGCGAAGCTGACCGGGAAGGTCGGGAGCACGAACGTCGCCTACCTCGCCGCAGTGGACGACCGGGATCAATCGTTCGGCCGGAGCAATCCCGTCTACAATCTCCTGCGGGTGCGCCGCGACCTGGGGGCGAGCTCGACCGCGGGGCTCGTCTATACCGACCGCGTGGACGGGAGCGCCTACAACCGGGTCGCAGGCACGGACCTGCGCGTGGTCTGGAAGAAACTCTGGTTCACGCAGGCCCAGGTCGTCGGGTCGTGGACGCGGGACCCGGCCGGGGCCCGTGCCGGAACCATGTGGGACCTGACGGCTTTCGATCGCACCGGGCGCGCGTACGGGAATCACGGCGAGATCCAGGGTGTCAGCCCGGACTTCGTGGCGGGCTCCGGGTTCGTCCCGCGGACCGACTACGTGTCGCTCCGGCTCTTCAACCGCTTCAGCTGGTACGGGCGGCCGGGCGCGCTCGTCGAGCAAGTCTCGACGTTCGTCGGGTTCGACCCGCTGTGGCACTACGACGATTTCCTCCACCTCCGCAGCACGATCGAGGGCGGCTTCAGCGACAGCTGGAACGCCAGCCTGCGGGGCGGCTGGGGCGTGTCGGTGAACGTCAGCGACAACCAGCAGCGCTTCGACCGGGCGGACTACCTCGGGTACGCGACCGACAGCGCGGGTACCCCGTTCGTGACGCCGCACGGCCTCTACAACCTGCTGGGCGGGAACGCCGGCCTGAACACGCCCAATCGCCCGCTGACGCTCTCGGTGAACGTCGGGTACGGCGCGGCACCGATCTTTGCCGAGGCCGCCGAAGGACGTGAGCTCGATGCGAACGGGACCGTCACCTGGCGGCCCACGCAGTCGGTGCGGATCGAGGCGCTATGGACGCATCAGCGCATCACGCGCGCCCGCGACGGCAGCCGGTTCTCCACGGCCAACATCCCGCGCCTGAAGCTCGAGTACCAGCTCAACCGGTCCATCTTCTTCCGGTATGTCGGGCAGTACTTCGCTCAGCGGCGCGACACCCTGGTCGACCCCCGCACCGGACTGGCGCTGGTGCTGGATCCCGCCGCCCAGCAGCGGGTCGGACCGGCGAGCGGGATCGTGTTCAACAACTTCCGCAGCGACTTCCTGTTCTCCTACCGCCCCACGCCCGGCACCGTCCTGTTCATCGGGTACGGGGCGTCGCTGGAGGAGCCGGACGCCTTCCGCTTTCAGCGGCTGCGGCGCACCGGCGACGGGTTTTTCATCAAGGGGAGCTACCTCTTCCGCATGTAGGACGCGGACCGACGCTTCCCTGGCGCGCGGCCTGCAGTATTATGGAAAAGGCACTCGGGAGGTACCTATGCGCGCCCGCCACACGATCGCCACGCTGATCGCCTGTTTCGTCGCCGCCACCGCCAACGCCCAGGATACGCTGACCTTCGCCACCGTGAGCGCCGGCGCGAGTCACACGTGCGCGCTCACCACCGGCGAGCACGCGTACTGCTGGGGCGACAACAGCGAAGGCGAGCTGGGCAGCAACGAGCGCATCGACTCCCCGGTCCCCGTCGCCGTCGCCGGCGGCCTCACGTTTCTGACGATCGACACCGGCCTCGATTTCACGTGCGGCGTCACCACGACCGGCGAGGCGTACTGCTGGGGCCGCAACACCACCGGCGCGCTCGGCAACGCCGCCACGCCCCGCAGCCTCGTGCCGGTGCCGGTCACCGGCGGGTTGCTGTTCCGCGTCATCGCCGCCGGCGCCGACCATGTCTGCGGCATCACCGACGACGGCCGGGCATACTGCTGGGGCTCCAACGACCGGGGCCAGCTCGGCACCGGGGACACCCTGTCGAGCGCGCGACCGCTGCCCGTGGCCGGCACGCTGCGCTTCCGCTCGATCACGGCCGGGGACGACCACACGTGCGCCGTGACCGTGGACAGCCTGGCCTACTGCTGGGGCAGCAACCGACGCGGGCAGCTCGGCATCGGGGCGTACGGCACGCGGCGCGGACCGCAGCAGGTGGTGCATCACCGGCACTGGCGCATGCTCAGCGCGGGCGCGCAGCACACGTGCGGCATCACCGCGGACCCTCGCCGCCCCGCGCTGTTCTGCTGGGGCGACAACTTCCACGAGCAGATCAACTCGCGGCGGGCCTTCGCCACGCTCGGCGACCCGATCCTCTGGGTGCCGACCTTCGCCGGCGATCCGCTGAGCCTGGCGTTCGTCAGTGCGGGACGCTGGCACACCTGCCTGGTGCGCACCCGGGGCGCGACGGCCGTCTCGTGCTGGGGCGCCAACCTGGATGAGCAGCTCGGGCGCGACGTGTTTGGACCGTTCACGCAGGTGAGCGCCGGGGACGCCCACACCTGCGCCCTGCGGCCGGACGGCGCGATCATGTGCTGGGGAAAGAACGCCGCCGGGCAGCTGGGGGACGGCTCCCGCTTCGACGAGGCGCGCCCCGTGCGCGTCGCGGAGCCGGTCGCGCTCACGCCCTGACTCTACCTTTCCGAGCGCGGGCCGGCCATTATTGCGGACGATGACCGACCTCTCGGAACAGTTCACGGCGGAGCACCGCACCAAACAACGGCAGTTCGTTCTCGCCGGCATCCAGGCGCGCTGGCGGCTCATCGTCGTGGGCGTGCTGCTGCTCGGCGTCGTCCGGCTGTTCCACGTCGTCGCCGTGTCGTGGGTGTTCCTGGTCGGGTTCGCGGTCGCGAGCGTCGCGGCGAACTATGCCGTGACCCGGCTGGTCCGGGAAACGGCGTTCCGTCCCGGCTACGTCGTGCTCACGCTCGCGCTCGGTGCGGCGATGATCTCGGCCGTCGTATACGGGCTCGACCGGACCGGGTACCTCCTCTACGCCGTGTATCTCATCGCGCCGCTGCAGGCCGCGCTCCAGCTGGGACGACGGGTCGGCTGGATCGCCCTCACCATCAACCTGGCGGGGTTCACGATCGCCGCGTCCGTCCGGGCGAGCGGACCACAACCGCCGTGGGGCTGGAACGAGTACCTGCAGACCGGACTGGTGCTGCTGTTCACCGCCTCCGCCCTGATCCCGCCGCTCGCGGAGATCACGCGTCGCCTGCGTCGCACCAGGAAGCTCCTGGCCCAGGTGGAGCGGGGTGATCTGGCCGTCCGCATCAGCGACCCGGAGGCCGATGAGCTGGGCTACCTGAGCGCCAGCGTCGACAAGACGACCGCGGCGGTGGGCGAGGCGGTGCGGGAGGTCCAGCAGCAGGCGCAGGCCCTGGTGCAGCTGGCGCGGCGTCTCGGCACGACGTCCATCGAGCTGCAGGCGTCCACCCAGCAGATCGCGTCCACGGCCGATTCGCTGACGGAGGGCACCGAGCGGCAGCGCCGTTCGATCGAGAGCGGACGGAACGCCGGCGACGCGGCGGCGCGGATCGCCGCTGCGCTGCGGCAGCGGTTTCAGCAGGCGGAGCGGCAGGTCGGCGCCGCGGCGCACGAGGCGCGGCGCCATGGCGAGGAGATCGCGCGGGCCCGCGAGCTGCTGGAGTCGCTGGTGAATCACATCGACCAGGCCAGCCGGGCCGCGGGCACCCTGGAGCAGGGATCGCGGGACATCGGCAAGCTGATGGACGGAATCACGCGGATCGCGAGTCAGACGGAGCTGCTGGCGCTCAACGCCGCTATCGAGGCGGCCCGGGCCGGTGCTTCCGGGGCGGGCTTCCGCGTGGTCGCCGCGGAGGTGCGGAACCTCGCCGAGCAGTCCACCCACGCGGTGGAGGAAATCCGCGCCCGCATGCGCCTCACCCAGGAGCAGATCACGAGCGTCGCGGCCGCACTGCGGCAGGGGCGGATCGCCGCGCAGGACGCGGGCACCGTGTCCGGTGCAGCCCGGCAGGCGCTCGACGCGATCTTCGGGACGCTCAACGACACCACGCAGTTCGCCACCACGTTCGCCGGGGAGGCCGAAGACCAGGCCCGCCAGATCGACCTGGTGGTGCGTCGCATGACCGACCTCGCCGGGAT
>DATGDT010000304.1:0-18590 GCA_035310725.1 Gemmatimonadales bacterium | reverse complement strand
TCCGCGACGTCGCCGCTGGACTGCTCGCGCCCGCGCACGTGCTGCCCGATGAAGATGTAGCCGCGCGACGCCCACCACACGCCCGGGCCGTGCAGCACCCGGCGGTAGGGCGTCCGCTGCATCACCACGCCGAACGGCCCGTCGCCCACCGGCCGCGCGATGTAGGTCGCCAGCCGCGCGCCGTCGCGCGTGGGCATGAACACCAGCGTGTCCTCGGTGACCGCGTACTGTGAATCGGAGGCCGGCATCGTCCACACCTGGTAATCGTGCTCGACCACTCCCGGGCTCGCCCGGCGAACGAGGCGGAAGCGGCGATCGAGCGGCCGGTCGCCGATGAACTGCAGCCCCGCCAGCGTGTCGCCGTGCCAGGCCGCGCGCATGACGACCCGCGCATCCTGCGTGAGCAGCACCGAGTCGCCGGTGGCCGTCACCTGGTTGACGGTCAGCATCGGCTCGCCGGTGCGGCGCCGGAGGAACCCGACGAACCCGGAGTCGGCGCCCGCGAAGTGCGCGAAGCCCATCCGGCGCCAGCCTTCGAAGCCGAACTTGGGCTGCGCGCTGAGCGCGATGTAGACGTCCCAGTCGCCGGTCAGCGACCCCGAGGGACGAGGTGCGGGGGCCGCGGCTGCGGCGCAGGTGAGAACGGCGGCGAGGAGCAGCGATTTCGACATGTCAGGCTCCGGGTTCCGCTACGAGTTTGGATCGCCGCTTGCCGGCGACCAGGATGCCCACACCGACGAGATTCAACCCGACAACCACCAGGGAGATCTTGAGCGCGAACGCCGCCACGCTCGACACCTGGATGATCGGGAACAGCGACAGCACCGTATACAGTACCGTAATCAGCAGGCCCGACCAGGCCGCGCCCTTGACCCACCAGGGCGGCCGCGGCGTCACGCCGCGCAGGCCGACCAGGGGAATCGCGAACATGACGAGGTAGGTGAGCCCGTAAAAGATGCCGCTCGCATTGAACATCAGCTGGAACGCCTCGGCCTGCCCTACGCCGACCAGGCTGATCACCGACATCGCAAATGAGAATACGGCCACCACCAGGATCGAGTTGACGGGCGTCCGGTGCGTCGCGTGCAGGCGGCTGAACCACGCGGGCAGCAGGCGGTCCCAGCCCGCGACCATGGGGAGCCGGGTCACGGCGGTGAACGCGACGCTGATCTGCGACACGCGCATCACCAGCGTCATCACGATGGCAATCGTGACCAGTGTCCCGGCGATGCCGAATGGGCCGAAGCCCACGCGCAGGACCTGCGGCAGCGGGCCGATGAGGTCGATGTCGTCTCTCGGGATGTAGGCCACCACGGTCGATGTGCCGAGGATGAAGAAGAGGGTGATGACCGGCGCGGCATAGTACACAGACTTCTTCACCGTGCTCGCCGGCGCGTGCGTCTCGCCGGCGAGGATGGCCATGTACTCGAAGCCGGCAAACGCGCCGACGCACATCTTGCCGAGCACGTTGAGATTGAACAGCGAGAACGCGGGTATCTCGGTGCGGAACGGGTGGTAAGACTCCAGATGACCGGTCGCGAGGCCGAGGAACGGCAGCAGGATCAGGACCGAGAAGATCGTGATCATGAACACGCCACCGGCGTTCTGGACCCACTTGCCGATCGACAAGCCGACGAAGGCCAGCAACGCGAGCAGCGCGGTCGCGAGGGCGGACGCCAATGATACAAACCACGCGCTGGTAGTCATCCACGCCGCACTGGGCCCTAGCGCGTAGGACAGGTAGGTCGCGACCGTGAGGCCCAGCTCCGACGCGAAAAGGATCACGTACAGCCACAAATTCCAGGCGACCATGAAGCCGAGCGTCTGGTTGAAGCCGAGCTTCGCCCACTGGTACAGTCCGCCCTCGAGTGGCATCAGCTGGTTGAGCCAGATGACCACGCCGGTGAGTGGCAGGTAGAACAGCACGACCGCGAGCAGCCACAACACCACGTGCGATGGCCCGAGCTTGCCGGCCACACCGATCCACGTCAGACCGATGATGAACAGAATCTGGGTCAGCGCCAGGTCGCGGACGCCCAGCACCTTCTTGAGCGACGCGCTGTGCGCTTCGACCTTGGCTTCTTCCTGTCGCAGCGTCATCGGCCGAGCCGCTCCCACAGCCGCGCCCACGCTGCCAGGCCCTCGTGCAGGCGATGGATGCGAAAGAACTCGTTCGGCGCGTGGAAGTCCTCGTCGCCCGTCGAGAAGGAGAAGTACACAGTGTCCAGTCCCATGAGACGCTGGAAGATCTCCGCGACGGGCACGGTGCCGCCCATGCGGACGATGAGCGGCCGCACGCCGTACACCTCGGCCAGGGCGGTCTCCGCGGCTTTCAGGACCCGGTGGTCCCGGGCGATGTGCGCCGGCCGTGCGCCGTGGTCGCCGGGCCGGATCGACAGCGTCGTGCCCGGCGGCACGTGGCGCTCCAGGTGGCGGGTCACCAGCGCGACCACCTCGTCCGGATCCTGGTCCGGCACCAGGCGGCAGGTGATCTTGGCGTGCGCCTCGCTCGGGACCACCGTCTTCATGCCCGGCCCCTGGTAGCCGCCCCACAGGCCGTTGACCTCGAGCGTGGGCCGAGTCCACTGGCGCTCGAGCGTCGTGTAGCCGGGCTCGCCCGTGGCCGCGGGGGCGCCGACCTGCGCGAGGTAAGCAGCCTCGTCGAACGGCAGCCCCGCGATCTCCGCGCGCTCGGGCGCGCTGAGCTCGCGAACCCGGTCGTAGAAGCCCGCCACCGCGACCCGTCCGTCCGGCTGGTGCAGCGAGGCGATGAGCCGCGCCATCGCGTGCAGGGGGTTGGCGACGCTGCCGCCGTGCCGCCCGGAATGCAGGTCCTTGGCGGGTCCGCGCAGCGTCAGCTCGAGGCCGGCCAGCCCGCGATTCGCGACGGTCAGCGACGGCTCGTCAATGCGCCACATCGCGCCGTCGGCCGAGAGCACGACGTCGGCGGCGAGCAGCTCCCGGTGTTGCGCGACGAACGCCTCGAGGTGGCGGCTGCCGATTTCCTCCTCGCCTTCGAGCATGAACTTCACGTTGAGCGGCAGGCGGCCATGCGCCGCGAAGAACGCCTCGGCGACCTTGATCGGGATGAGCAGCGGACCTTTGTCATCAGACACGCCGCGCGCGTAGAGGCGGCCGTCACGCAGCGTCGGCGTGAAGGGCGGGCTCACCCACTGCTCGACCGGGTCTTCGGGCTGCACATCGTAATGCCCGTAGATCAGCACGGTCGGTGCGCCCGCCGCGCCGAGCCACTCGGCGTACACGACGCTCGCCCCCGGCGTGGGCATCACCCGGACGGTGAAGGGTCCAGCGGCCGCGAGCTTCGCGGCGACCCAGGTGGTGGCCTCGCGCACGTCGGCCGCGTGCGCGGGATCGGTGCTGACGCTCGGGATGGCCGCGAATTCCCGCAGCTCGCCGAGGATGCGGCCGTGGCCGGCCTCGAGGTGCGCGAGCACGGGCGCCAGGTCCATCACTTGCCGCCGTCGATCGACAGCACCTGCCCGGTGATCCACCCGGCGTATTCGGACGCAAAGAACAGCACGCCCGCCACGATGTCCTCCGGCGTGCCCAGCCGCTTGAGCGCGATGCTTTCGACGAGGGCGCGCTGCCGCTCGGCGCTGTAGGATTCCCACTGCTTCTCGGTGGTCGGATTGGAGCGCACGAATCCGGGCGCGATGTTGTTGACCGTGATGCCCCAGGGTCCCAGCTCGTGAGCCAGCTGCCGGGTGAGACCGATCTGCGCCGCCTTGGCCGATGCGTAGGCCTGGATCCCCGTCAGGCTCACGCCGAGGCCCGCGCCGCTGGAGATGTTGATGATGCGGCCGAATCGGGCCGCCTTCATGCCCGGGGCCACGGCCTGGGAGAGATAGAAGGCACCGGTCACGTTGACGTCGTAGATGGCCTGCCACTCTGCGGGCGCGACCTCCTCGAGGGGCCGGCCCACCTGGCCCAGCACCCCGCCGGCGTTGTTCACCAGGATGTGCACGAGGCCTGCCGCCTGCGATGCGTCGGCCACGAAGCGGTCCACGGCGTTCTTGTCGCGCACATCCACGCGTCGCACGGTGCAGGCGCCGGCCTCGGCCTGGCAGACGCGCTCGGTTTCGGCCAGCTCGCTCTCGAGCACGTCGCACGCCCATACGCTCGCGCCACGCGCGGTGAACGCGAGGCTGATCGCCCGGCCGAATCCGTGCGCGGCCCCGGTGACGACGGCGGTGCGGCCCGTGAAGTCCAGCTTCACGTCATTTCTCTCGTCATTGCGGTGGCGAGGGCGTCCAACGCCTCGAGCGACTGCGCACGTTCGCCACGCTCGATCTCGTGGATCAGGTTCACCACCGCCGCCGTCAGCGGCGCTGCCACGCCCGACTCCGCGCCCAGGGCCACGATGATACCGAGTTGGGCGTCCACCTCGGTGGGCCGCTTGCGCACCGCGAGGTCGCGCCAGATGCCGCTGTGGGTCTTGGCCGACTTGCGATTGTGCGCGACGAGCTGATCGAGCGATTGCTCTGCGGCACCCGCCGGGGCGTCCGGCAGATACGCGGCTGGGTCGAAGCCGTCAAACGCCTCGGGGCGCACGCCGCGCGACAGCGCCACGGCGAGGATTTCGCGGGCCAGCGCGATGTAGAGTGCGCGGTATTCAGGCCGCGCCAGAGCATCGGCGATCGAATCGTTGGTGAGGGCCGTGGCGAAGAGCATCGCGCCATAGGCTTCTTTGCCCCAGAGGTAGCCCCAGATGTTGGAGGTCGCGGCGGCGCGCTCATCGAAGTCACGCCAGGCGTCACGGATCGCGAGAACGCGGGGCGTGACGCGCTGCGACGGGTTGCCGAACGCCTCCCCGACCATCACCGTGCCGCGGCCGCCGTAGAGGATCGAGCCCGGCTCCAGGTAGTCGGCGCCGAAGTTCACGAACGCGCCGACGGTGCGCGGCTCGCCGACGACTTCTGCAATGGTCAGCTCGTTGAGTCCGTTCTGCGCCGAGACGACGCACCCGGCGGGAGTCAGATGGGGGAGCAACGCGCGGGCGGCGGCCGCGGTGTGCTGCGCCTTGGTCGCGAGGATGATGGTGTCCCACGTGCCGGTCAGGCGGTCGGGCGGTCGGGCGGTCAAGCGGACCGTGAACTCGGCGATCGGGCCGGTGATGCGGAGGCCGTTCGCGTTGATCGCATCAGCGTGGTCGGTTGCGGCATCTACCAGAGTGATGTCGTGGCCGGCGCGCGCGAGGTAGGCGCCCAGGGTGCCGCCAATCGCGCCCGCACCCCAGACGAGACAGCGCTTCATCGGTGTGGGGGGCGCCACTACGCGGCGCCGCCCCAGGAGCCGTCGAGCAGCGCGCGGGTTTCCTCGACGGCGACCTGCCAGATGGCGAGCACATCCTCGTCGGAGCGTTCGTAGCGGCCACCGTAGTTGCCGTCGCCGATGTAGGACCTGAGCGCGACGGGATCGAGCAGGCGCACGCGGTCCGTCTCCACCATGGGCCGTTGTTCCTTCGGGAGCGCTATCCCTGAGAGTCTCGTCCAGGGGAAGTTCTCCATCCACGACCCGTGCGACGCGACGGGATCGATGGCCTGGACTTTGGCCCAGGTGCGCGGTGCATTCCACCAGTTGTGGAAGATCACGCGGCAGCCGGGGTGGTCGGCGGCCCACTCCTGCGCGAGCTGCTGCACTGCGCCGTTGCCGCCGTGGCCGTTGCAGATCATGATGCGCCGGAAGCCCGAGTGCGCCAGCCCATCGAGAATGTCGCGCACGACGGCGAGGTGCGTGTCCACGCGGAGCGAGATGGATCCCGGGAACTCGCGGAAGTACGGCGTGACGCCGTAGGCCAGGACGGGGAACACGGGGATGCCGAGCGGTTCAGCCGCGTCGGCGGCGACCTTCTCGGGCAGGATGCAGTCCACGGTGAGGCGGAGGTAGCTATGCTGCTCGGTGCTGCCGAGCGGCAGCACCGCGCGGTCATCGCGTTGCAGGTAGGCCTCGACCTGCATCCAATTCATGTCGCTGATACGCACGTCGCCGTTCCGTTTCGGTCAGAGGCGACCGAGAACATACTGCGTGGACGTAGCGGTGGGGAGGATTGAGGAGCAGGACCTTGAGGGCGGGCGTCGCCTGGCTCGCTGCCTGCACGGCCGGGGCACACCTGGGGCACACGCAAGCGTCAGGAGGTGCGAGCGGGCAATGACGCCGATCGAACAAGTCGTTGTGGCTCAGGGCCTGCCGAAGTTGATGTATGCAGGTGCAGGGGTCTTATCAGGCCCCAGCGCTGCACCAACGGGAAGCACCGACGCCGGCGCTCGAGCTCACGGCACAACGCGCGGGCTGGTCTCCGCCATGCTCAGCAGCACCGCTTGTAGCTCCTCTGCATCAGGCTTCCACTTTATGAAACCTGCGCCACCAGCGGTGATCCTGTCTCCGTCAACAATGTACCAAACGCGCGACCCATCGGAGAGTTGGGGAACGATCACTATGGTCAACCCACGGAACTGGAAGATGGTCAGGTCGCTCATCATGTACGCGAACTCGGACTCGAGGCCATACACGGTACGCCCCTGGATGCTCATCACGTGGTGTTTCGTCTTGACCTTGCTTACGGAGGCGGCGATCCGGCGAATGTCTGTTACAGAGGCTTCCAGGAGGTTGACCGCCGCGCTCTCAGCGAGTACGGACTCGCTCAGGCCTATCATCTCGCTCGGGACAGTCCTTCGACACACCAAGATGCCATGCATTTGGGATCCAGCTATGATGCTCGAACGACGTTTGAAATGCACCAACTGCTGATCGGCCGAGACTCTGACCTCCCAGTTCGATCGCGCGGGTGCACGAATGGTATACGCGCCTGCGTCGATCAACTGGTTCGGCTCGGCCGCCCGCCAAGTGGCCTCCGTTGGCGCGTCGCACGTCTCAACGCCCGCAGCTGGATTCGCAGCCAGCGTCTGGGCTTCCGCCTTGGATTCGACCTTCCGCTCGGGAATGGAGTCCTGCGCAGAGAGCATGCTGCTCAACGACAACTGACCCACTGCGATGCCGAGTAGGAGGACCGCCACCCGCAACGACCATGGGTCAACCTTCGCGTGGTACATAAGAACGCCTTGTTCTCGGACCATGCACTCTGTCGAACCGACCCGGAAACCGATCTGAGACATGGGCGAGATTCTCTTCAGCTCAGCTAAACGCGGCAGGGCTGCGGGCCCGCGCCGCCGCGACGTGTAGCACCCGCTGGTGCGCCACCACGAAGGGTTCAGGTTGCGGTCGTACCTGGGGAACAGCGCCGACGCGGTGCTGGCAGCCGATGCCCCGGCTGGAACAGGTCGGCTGTTCGGACTGTCGAATCGCCTTGCGTGCGGCGCGCGCCTAGGGGACTCGCGTCCCCTCGCGTTCACCAACGTACACAGTAGATCACTCTCGTGACGCCGCAGGCGCTGAGACAAGGGTGGGCCGACAGTTCATCCGTGCCTCACGATAGAATCAGACGTTCCGTGACATGGTCATATATCGGTGGATGGGCTGTCGTCTCTTGCAGGCGGGCTAACATGCTATCCCCAAAACGGCTGGTCCCGGCGCTAGCCCTACTCGGTTACGGGGCTCTTCCAGCGGGTACTGCTTCCTGTGCTGACTTCGGGCCGCATTTCGAGTGTGCGAAGAACGGGCAGCAGTGCGGGGCCATCGCCGCGTGCTGTAAGGGGCTTAGGTGCACTGCGGACCCCCCGGATGTAGGTAAGTGCGTGTCCGCAACGAGCAACATGGTCTCAGGGGATACAGCACAGAACCAAAGATAGCTGGCGCGCAGGAATCGTTTATTGCGCAACGGAGGGCACAGGATTCGAACCTGTAAGGGCCTTTCGACCCGCCGGTTTTCAAGACCGGTGCCTTACCATTCGGCCAGCCCTCCCGCGGGCTAACCTAGCGGAAGGGCCAAACCGGGGTCAACGCTGCACGAGGGACCGCTTTCCTTCCGGAACCTCAAGCTGTCGGAGCTTCCGCCGGGGAAGGTCCCACGGCCGGCCAGAACCCCGGCCATCCCACGCCGCCCGCGTCAGTCGGCCGAACCCCCCGGACTCGTCAGGGCCGAGACCGCGAGAATGACGATGCCGGCCGCGAGGTAGAAGGCCCGCGCCGCGCCGCCCCACCGGGCGAACAACGAGAGCAAGCCGAGCGCCAAGCCCACGACCAGTTCGATCCTGCGATGCCACGCGAATGGAACGACCCGCTCCGGGCCGGCGGGGAAATGGGTGAGCGCCGTGAGGGTCAGATGCACCAGCGCGAGGACGTACGAGAGCAGCGCCGCCACGCCCGTGAGGTGCAGAAGTGTCGGGGCGACGGCGAACGCTGCGACCGTGGTGAAGTCCAGAACGCGGTGCAGGGTCGGTGCGATCAGTCGCATGTGCGCTCCTTGGGTCAACCAGGGGGTACGGCCGGAGGTCGCGGCCGGTTCGCCGCGGCAGATGCCACGACGAATCCGGCCGGCGCCAGCCCTTCCGGCGACAACGTCTTCACGAGGGCGTGGTGACGAGCGGGGCCGCTCCGAAGTTCACGCTGAACCGCCGGCACCAGATCGACACCGCCCGGTACCTGCTCAAGTCGAGGCCGGCCGGCACGTCGTAGTTCTGGTTGCCGATGTTGCCCTTCAAGGCGCCGAGATCAACGAACCCGGCCAGCTTCGCGGCGGCCTCATCCTGCACGTCGTCGGCCGCCACGAGGTACACACGGACGTCGGGGCCGTTGGAGGTCGCGAACTCGGTCAACCGCAGCACGAGACGTCCGTCCGCAAGGCGATAGATCGTCGCCGCTCCAGTGGTCTCGTGAGCGTTCTTATGAAATCGGCCGGTCGTGACCAGCACCGGTTCTGCCGGGGACAGGCCCGAGGGGGCCATCGCCGGCGAGTCCGTCATGGCGGACGCTGTCATCGTCATGCCCGGGTTCTCCGGCCTTGTCGACATGGAGTGATTCTCGGCGGGGAAGGGCTCGCTGACGGTCTTACTGATGACCAACGCGTCGGGCCGGAACAGGTACCAGAGCACGGCGACTCCTACGACTGCCGCGCTGACGAAGATCGATTTGCGGGTTGTCACCCTACAGCTCCTTTCTCAAGGATTCGTGAGGGAGGGGCGCGAACAGCCGCGCCCCTCCGGTTGTGGATCGCTAGCGGGCGGCGAGTCCCCTGGTGCCGGCGGGAAGTCCCCCGACCGGCCCGAGCGAGGTGAGGCTCCCGTCGTCCTGGACCCGGAACGCGTGGACGGCCGGCGTGCCGCCGACCTGCAGCACGTACAGGTACCGGCTGTCGGCGCTCAGGGCGATATCGTTGACGCCGCCGGTGATCGTGGCCGCGGCAGCAGCGAGCAGACTGAGCGAGCCATCGCGCCCGATGGTGAAGGCCGACACCGAGCCGGCGCCATTGCCGGTGAAGCCGAAGCGCCCGTCGTTTGTGACGACGGCCCAGCACGGGGCGCCCTGGTGGGTGAGTACGGCGCCACTCACGACCCGGGGGTCGCCGCCCCTGTCCAGGATGTAGGACGAGGCCGAGCCCGGGTCCGCGGCTTCGGTCACGAACAGCAGATTGCGCAGGCCGAATGCGAACCCGAACGGCGTCCCGCCGGCGGAGGCCACCGACCGGGGTCCGCTGGCCACGCCGTCCTGGTCGACGGCGTATATGTCCAGCAGGTTCGTCGCCTTCTCGGTGACCACGAGTGAACGGCCGTCGGGACTGAACGCAACCTCGGCAGGGGCGACACCCGAGCCGGAGAGCGGTCGCGTTGCGCCGGCGATCCGGACGAGCTCCCCGTCGGGACGCACCCGAAAGCCCGTGATGTTCCCGGCGCCCCCGGAGTTGAGCACATACAGCACATCGCCGTGCACGGTGAGACTGATCGGCAGCGTGCCGCCGGACGGCGTGCGGCTCGCGAGCGACGGACCTTGCGGGTCGACGCGGAACACCGAGACATCGTTGGAGCCGGCGTTGACGGCGAATAACCAGCGGCCGTCGTCGCTCAGGACGACGGCACCCTGGGAGCCCAGCCCGTCGCCGGTGCCGGTGCCGCCCGTCGCCACGGTGCCCATCGGGCTCAGGGTGCCATCCGCCGCGCGCGCAAACACGGCGAGCGCGTTGCCCGTCGTCTCGTTGGTCAGTGTGTAGACCGCCCCGGGCCCAGTGCCGCCGTCGGCGAAGGCATGCGCGTCGATTGAGGCTCGTGCGGGGTTACTGATGCCCTGGTCCTGCTCGCACCCGGCGAGCGCCACCGCGGCGAGAACCAGCAGAGTGAGGTGCTTCGTCATGCGGTGAAACCTCCTGCAAAAGTGAGAGTGCTTGTCCGTTCCAGATACTCGAGCGGTGTTGCGGCACCCAGGGTGCGCGCCAGCCGGACCGTGAGGGCGCCGGCGGGTCCGCGTGAGAGCGCCCGGAGGTCGGTCGCGACGCCGCGCCGGAGATCCGGCGTACCGCCCCGGATCAGGGCCCACCGCCCCACGTCGAGCGGCACCGCCAGCGCGTCGTCGTCGAGTTGCCACGGGAACTCGTCCATGAAGGTCACGAAGACCATGCTCCATCCTTTTCAGTAGGCGGCCATAATGCGGGCGGGTGGGGAATGGTTCCCGGGAATTCAATTCGCGGGGAGGCTGGCAGTGGAAGTGGTCGCCGGTACCTTCCCGGGGCAGGACCCACCGGGGAGGCGGCATGGAGATCCGTCACAGGGAGACCGGGGAGATCATCCTCGAGACGCCGGGCAGCTCGCTGGCGGGCGGGCGATTCCGCGGCGCGCGGCTGCATCACGCCGAGCTGCGGGGCGCGGACCTGAGCGGGGCGGACCTGCAGGGCGCCGATCTGTGCATCGCCGATCTCTCCGGCGCCGCGCTCGACGGTGCGAACCTCACGGGCGTCGACTTGAGCGGCGCGACGCTCAGCGGCGCCGGACTCGACGGCGCCTTGCTGGCCGACGCCAAACTGCCGTACGTGAACCTGGCGAATGCGAGCCTGCGGCACGCGAACCTGACGCGCGCGACGCTGCGGTACGTGAACGCGCGGGACGCAGCCTTCGCGGACGCGGTCATGCCGCGGAGTGACCTGAGCTACGGATCCTTTCCGGGAGCGGACTTCACGGGTGCGCAGCTGGACGAGGCAAGCCTGAACTTCGCGATGCTGGCGGGGGCCACCCTCCGGGGTGCGAGCCTCGTCTGCGCGGTCTTCATCCGGACGGATCTAAGCGGCGCTGACCTCGCGGACGCCGATCTCATGCACGCGGTACTCAACGAGACAGACTTGGGGGGCGCGAACCTCGCCGGGGCGCTGTTCCGACGCGCGGTGCTGGGCCGCTGCCGGCACCTGGATGGGGCGAGGGGCGTCGGGGAGGCGGTCGGGCTGGAGTTGGCCTCCGTCCCGGCGCGGCCCTAGCGACCCGGGCGGTTCGAAAGGATGGCGGCGATCTTGTCCTTCAGCGCCGGCGGCATGTCGATCCGGCGCAGTTTGCGCTTCAGCTCCTGAAGGGCGCTCGCCTCGAAGGCGTGCGCACTGGCGCACTGCGCGCACGTGTCCAGATGCTCCTTGATGAGCACCGTCTCGGCCGGCGACAGCTCGCGGTCCAGGTAATCGTTCAGCCTGCGGATCACCTCCTCGCAGGTGTAGCGATCAACCGCGCTCATGTGGAACTCTCGGCCCGATCGGGGACGACGCCGCCGTCGACCGCGACGCGCCACAGCAGTTTCTGCAGGATCTTGCGACCGCGATGCAGACGCGACCGCACGGTGCCGACGGGGATGCCCACGATGTCGGCGATCGTCGCGTAGGACAGATCCTCGATGAAGTAGAGGGTCGAGACCACACGGTACTCCTCCGGCAGCGCGTGCAGCGCCCCCGCGATCTGCTCGCCGTCGAGCCGGCTGAGCAGGGCAGCCGCCGGATCGGCCGTGTCCCGATACAGGCCGAGCTCCGCCGTCCGGATATGCAGGTACAGCTGCGGGGTTTCGTCGAGATCCGCCGGCGACCCTTCATGACGCTGGCGCCGGTGACGGGAGTAATAGCAGTTGATCAGAATACGGAAGAACCAGGCCTTGAAGTTGGTGCCCGGCTGGAAGGTGCCGAATCCACGGCAGGCGGCGAGGGCCCCTTCCTGGACCAGGTCCTCGGCGTCCGCGCGGTTGCGCATCAGCCGCAGGGCGAACCCGTACGCCCGATCGAGCAGGGGGCTGAGCAGCTCGTCGAGCGTCTCGTGACCCGTCGGCGCCGCCTCGGCGGGCGAGTGGCTCGTCATAGCGAACACCGCAACCGTAGCCAGGGGTTTCAGGAAAACCGTCCAGTGCGGGATCGCGAGCATGGCGTATTGTGCATCGCGATAGGATGCGGCGCAACCGGGTTCACAGCACGCCGCTTTCGGCGAGCCGCTGGAGCAGCGCGTCGCCCAGCGCGCCGGCGGCGTCGGCGCCGTCATCGGAATCGTCTCCGCAGGTTCCGATATCGAGCAGTCCGCAGCCGACCTCTCTCGCATACCGTCCGATTTGGGGCGCCATCGTCGTACTCCCAGGGGCATTGGTGCAGTTCCGACCGAGCTTGCCGTCGCTGTAATGCTGTTCCTGCCGCTCGGGTTCCAGGATTCGAGGAAGCGACGGGCATGGCCGGGAACCACGATCGAGGGTGGGGCATTGTAGGTGTGTGCACCTCCTCGCGATCTCGGGCAGCCTGCGCACCGGCGCATCGAATACGGCGCTTCTCGAGGCAGTACGTCGCGTTGTTCCCCCCGGAGTGACCGTCCAGGTCTATTCCGGCGTTGGCGCGCTGCCGCACTTCAACCCGGACCTGGACTCACCCGATTCTGCGGCACTGCCGCCTGAGGTTGCGGAGCTCCGCGCGCTGGTTGGACGGGCCGATGCGCTGCTTCTCTCGACGCCCGAATACGCCCACGGATTGCCCGGGGCGTTCAAGAACGTCCTCGACTGGCTCGTCGGCAGCGTCGAGTTTCCGGGAAAGGCGGTCGCCGTGATCAGCCCGACGGCCCGGTCAATTCATGCGCAGGCGCAGCTCGGCGAGGTCTTGTCGACGATGTCGGCGCGGCTTCTCAAGGCGGTCCCGGTGACGGTCGAGCTCCCCCGGCGCAACATGGGCCCTGACGAGATCGCCGCTGACCGCCACCTGGCGACGCTCCTCCGCGCTTTCCTCGAGGACATCGTCAGAGCGCCGGGCGCGAACAGCATGCAGTGTGTGCGTCGCTGAGCCTTGAAATCGCTGCGCCACGGCGGCACGACCGCATCGTGGCGCATGTCGCCGCACCTCAGGGCTTGGTGGCCGCCGCGGTCGGTGCCGGTCCGTCGGCGTTGAGCTCGTAGCTCACCCGCCAGACGCCGTCGGCTCCCTTCTTCCAGTGATCGGCAACCGGGTTCACACGTTTCGCCGGCGCCTTGCCCGTTTCCGTCAGCGTGTAGGTGGCGTGTGCGAACATCACGGCCTCCGAGTCATTGACGACGATCAGTCTGTCGATTGCCGTCTCGTCGATGACGAAAGCCGCAAAGGTGTCGAAGAAATTCTTCGCTCCCGCCTGGATATTCGCGCGACCCGTGAAGGTGCTCGCGTCCGGCAGGATCCACGTCGCGTCCTCGGTGAACAGGGCGCCGAAAGCCGCTGCGTCCTTGGCCTGAATCGCGGGCGCGAACTTGGCGAGCTCCGTGCTCAGCGCGGCCCGAATGGCCGTCTCATCGGGTCGCGGCGGCGCCGCGGACTGTGGCGCGCACGCGGTGGCCAGCGCGGCAAGGGTTGCCAGCCGTACGACCCTGGGGATGTTCATGGGATACTCCTTCTCGACGGTAGTATGGGCAAGCCGCGGCCCAAACGAATAGCGCTCGAACCGCGGCCTGCGGGTGCGTCGACAAGGTACGCGGCCAGGGGATCTGTTCGGCGTGAAACCGGGATTAGAATGCCGTCACGCCGCAAGGGCGCCTAGTCGCCCCGAACGCGGCCCGGGGAGGGGCTGCGATCAGGGCGGGTCCGACGCCAGGCGGTTGAACGTCAGGGGGCTCTCGTGCGGCACGCCATTCACCGTGTCGGCCAGGGTACCACTGAGGGTGCGGTCGTTCAGGAAGGCTCCGGTGAAGGTCTGCGAGAGCCCGGTGTCACGGTGCAGCACCATCGTGATGCCGGGGAAATGCACCGTGCCGGTCACCTGCAACGTACCCGTCGGCCCCGCCTCCACGGCATACCTGCCATCACCCGTAAGGACGCTGCCGAACTCGTGGAGCGTGACGAGGGTGCTCGGGCCCGGAATCGAGTAGACGGCCGACCACGTGCCGAGGTCCTTCACCAGGGTCGGGCTGCTGTCACAGGCGAGCGCGGCCAGGACGACGAACGGAAGCTTCGATCGCATGCGGGGATCTCCGGGACGAGAGGACAACTCTAGTACCCTCGACCTCTCACGGGCGTCACACCACGGCCATCGCGTCCGCCGGTGGCCTGGCACCCTTGATCAGGAGCCACAGCATGAACGCAATCTCCCCGAAGATCGCGGGCTGGCAGAACGTGTACGCCTTGTCCTGGTACTGCGGCAGCAGGACGCCCGTCAGGCTCAGCATCACCCAGGCGACGCCCGCGAGGGCGAGCCAGATGCCCAGGAATCGCGGCAGGAATCGCGACCGGTACACCAGCAGCGCGAGCGGAAAGAGCCACAGGCCCCAGAAGAGCTCCGCGACGCCAATTCCCTGACCGTGCAGACCGATGAAGAGCATGGCCAGCGCATCGCGCTGCGTCTTGTCGAGTACGGACAGGAAATCAGCCCCGCGCACGAGGACGAGGGCGGCAATGGCGTTCAGCTCGTTCAGAAACGCTATCGGAATGGAGACCACGATCAGTAGCACCATGAGCGAAGCCTGCCGCCGGCTGACGCCCTCGAGCAGGCCGTACAGCGCCAGGGCCACGAAGATGAAACCGGCCTGGCCGACGAGCGCGGCCGCGATGCCGAGGCGAAAGAGGGTCTCGTGGGCCGCGATGTTGCCGGCCGTCGCCGTGGCGTTTCCGTGCACGATCAGGTGATCGGGGACATAGCCCATCGCGAAGAAGCCGACGATCGACGTCAGGACATACAGTGCGCCTGCGCGTCTCCCCGGGTTCCCGGTGGATGTCATGCGTCCTCGCTGTGGGAGTAGCCCCTGAGATACGGCGAAGGCTGCGGCGGCGTTTCCGCGCGATAGAACGCACCGCCCGCGGCCTCCTCGAACCGCTTCGCCCCGATCCTGGTCAGCAGGTCGAGCGGGAAGCAGATCCAATCGCCGGGCAAGCGTAGCCCCGCGACCAGCGCGTGCATCACCGAGGTCGCCTGCGTGGACACCCGCGCCCAGCCCTGCCGCCGGATGCGCACGCCCAGCACGTACAGCGGCGATTCGGGGAAGTGGCGCAGTCGTTTGCGGAGCAGCGCGGCGCTCGCCACGCGGGGGAACTTCCGCAGGGCGGCGCGGAGCGCATCGAGTTGCCCTTCGTCGAGGCCATGCGGGTCGGTCGGGTCGTTGGGCCGGTACGTCTGCCGCTCCGCCCGGGCGGGCGCCATCGCCTGCTCGTACTCCCGCATCCGGCCGGTGTAGCGGGCCGCCTCCGCTCCCCGTCCGCGGGACTGCAGGAACGTGGTCGCGACGGAGCAGGGCTCGACCGGGTCGATCCCCAGCTCCAGCGCGCGATCGATGTGCTGCAACCCCGCCTCGTCTCCCCGCGAGAGCAGGATCCTCCCCCACGTGCTCAGGGCGGGAGCGAACGAGGGGGCGGCGGCGACGAGCGACTCGACCAGCGCGAAGGATTCGTCAAATCGTTCTTCGTGGGACAGGAGGCAGGCACGCTCCCAGAGCTGCTCGACGGACAGCGGCGCCGTCGCTTCCTGCGCGGCGAGCGCAGCCAGCCGCTCACGTTGCCGGACGGCGATCCCGTGGGTTCTCCGCCAGTCGTCCACCGCCCAATCGTACCAGCTCCGGTTGATCCTGCCTTCCAGCTCCGCCAGCGCCTGACCCAGGAACTCTTGCGCCGAACTCCGCTCGAACGGCGGGGGCAGCGCCGGCTCTTCCCCCAGGGCGGCGAGACGGGCCCGCAGGCTCGGGTGGGTGTCCAGGTGACCGGTCTCGGCTTCGAGACTCTGTGCCAGGAAGGTCCGGTCGGTCTCGTGCGGGCTGCGTCCCCTGTGGGCCTGGTCGGAGTACACCGCGTCGGGGGGCGACGCCTCGGTCCGCACCCGGCGCCGGATCTCCTCCCAGTAGACCTGGGCGGACCACCGGATCCTGGTCTCAATGCGGACCAGCGCATTGGCCGCGACGCGGGAGCCCACGACGCGGGCGGACAGCTGGTCCGCCTCGTACTCGTGGGCGCGCGCCATGACGAAGGTGTACGCATTGAAGAGGGGTGCGTACCAGCGGGAGAAATCCAGGAACTCCGAATTGGCCAGCTGCTGCTGTGCCTCGAGCTGCTGCAGCAGCCTGATCCAGGATTGCCGCTGGCGATAGAGCCAGACGCCCCAGCGGCCGTGCGCTCCCACCAGGTGTCCGATTTCGTGCGCGACGACCGCTTCGAGCTCCTGCGGGGAGAGCAACTGCATCAGGGGAATGCCCAGCAGCAGGTAGTTCCGCTGCCATCCCAGGACGCCGAGTCGCGGGACCTGGACGATAGACGCATTCAATTCGGGTCCCAGGAGCACCACGTGGATGCGGGGCCCATGCGCCTGCGTCCGGAGGCGGTCCAGCATGGCGAACAACGGCGGTGCCTGCGCGGCAGTGACGGCGATCCCCTCGGGCGTCGGGATCCGGACCCAGAGGGCTCTGAGTACCATGCTCATCTGGGTAGCGAGCGGTCCGACGATCTTGCCGGCGAAGAACGCCACCCGCAACGCGACCGCGGCGCCGACGATGAGGGTGATCCCGATGCCCAGGACCACGACCGCGCCCAGCAGGTAGCCGTACCCGAGCAGGGCGAGGAGTAATACACGCATCCGGTAGATCACCGGATGCGCAGCGGACTGCCGCTGCAGTCTCGCGACGAGGGCGTCGAACTCCTGATCGGTCATCGCCGGGCCCTCGACACAATGTCGAGCCCCCGACAAGAGATCGTCAATTCCTGGGGAGGACCCCCTCGATCGTCGCGACGTGGAGGGTCCGGTACAGCTCGGCCGAGGCCGAGAACACTCGGCCTACGGCCGTGGCGCGAGCGCCCGCTGAATCGCCAACCGCACGAAGACGCGCTTCTCCTGTGCCAAAGCCTGCTGGAGTCGCGCCTTGGCCGCCGCGCCGCCGACCCGCGCCGCGATGCGCACCGCGGACGAGGCGAACAGGGGATCGGGATCGGCGATCAACCGCAGCGCCACCGTTGTCGCACGCGCACTGTCGCTCGCGGCGAGCGCGCCGAGTCCCGACGTCCGGATGTTGCGGTCCTCGGTGCTCGCCGTCAGCCGCTCGAGGGCGTCCAGGGCCTTGGGGTCGTGGATCCGCCGCAGGTACGAGATGGCCGTGAACCGGGTGCCGAGCGGCTGATCCGGTCCGCTCGCCGTCACGAGCAGGGTGAGTGCCACCGGCGCCTGCGCCCGCGCGACCACCCCCAGGGCGGACTGCCGCGCGGCGTCGCTCGGGTCGCTCGCGTACATGGCGGTCGCCGCCGGCACGGCCGCGGCCTGGTCCAGCGCCGCCAGGGCGTTCAGCGCGGCCCCGCGCACGCTGCCGTCGGGATCGCGCAGCGCGGAGCGCAGCACGGCCCGGGTCGCGTCGCTCGAATCGCCGCCCATCGCCTCGAGCGCCAGCTGGCGCAGCTCGGCCTGGTGCTCGCTCAGCACGACGAAGCGTCGCGCCGCCTGCGCCGTGGAGTCGTGGACGGTCGCGAGCTGGCGCAGCGCCCAATCCCGCCCGCGCACGTCCAGATCGTGCGCGGCCATCTGCGCGAGCTCCGCGCCGGAGAGGTCGCCCGTGACGGTTCCCAGCAGCCAGCCCCCCTCGTCGAACCGGAACGACAGCGGCTCCGAGGGGAGCGCGACCGCGAACGTCTCGCTCGCCTTCGAGACCATGATCTGCTGGCGGACGACGGAGTCGGCCGTGATCACGCGCACGGTGACGGGGAACCGGAACAGGGGGTGGAGCGAGTCCAGAGCTTGCGTCTGCGCGACCGTGACGTGCAGCGTCTTCGTGGGCGCGTCCCAGTGGCGCGTGAACGTCACCCGCGGATAGCCGATGCCGTAGGCCCACTGGTCGAAGAACCAGTCGAGATCGCAATTGCACGTCTTCTCCATCGCGACCGCGTAGTCGGGCGTCGTCACCGCCCGGTAGGCGTTGTCCACCAGGAAGCGGTGCATCCCCGCCCAGAAGAGTGAATCGCCCAGCAGGCGGCGCAGCTGATGCGCCAGCTGCGCGCCCTTGGGATAGACGTGGCCGCTGAAGAACAGCACGATCGGGTCGGTGCCCTCGTAGCGCCCCCACACGAGCGGCCGCTCCTCGTTGCGGTCCGCGTCCATCGCGGCGCGCTGCTGCCCGCCCCACTCGAGCGCCGCGGCGTCCCAGCCGCGCGACTTCTCGTTCTGCACCGACTCCATGTAGGTGGTGATGCCTTCGTTGAGCCAGATATCGGCCCAGTCGGCGGTGGTGGTGAGGTCGCCGAACCACTGGTGCGCCAGCTCGTG
>DATGDT010000303.1:0-4745 GCA_035310725.1 Gemmatimonadales bacterium | reverse complement strand
GTGGTCGACGCCGTGCTGCTGCGTCCCCTGACGTTTCAGGACCCGAGCCGCCTCGTGCTCGTGTGGGAACGGTTCGCGGCGCGCGACCAGGGAACCAACGTCGTCAATCCGGCCAATTATCTCGACTGGCGCGATCGGGCGACCAGTTTCTCCGACCTGGCGGCGTTCGGCTGGTCGCAGGAGACCTTCACGGGAGACGTCCCCGAGCTCGTGCAGGGCCGCTCCGTCACGCCGAACTTCTTCCGCACCGTCGGGCTCGCGCCGCTGCTCGGCCGCGTGTTCACCGCCGAAGAGGCGCTTCCCGGCGGTCCGCCCGTGATCGAGTTGAGCTACGGGCTGTGGCGCCGCCGCTTCGGCGGAGACTCCGGGATCATCGGCCGTCCGGTGCCGGTGGCCGGCGGCACCGCCGTGGTGCTCGGCGTGATGCCGCCCGCGCTCCGCCCCATGCCGTGGGGGCAGGAAGAATACTGGCAGCCGCTCCGCCTCAATGAGAGCGACCGCACGCGCGGCGGGCGCTACACGATGGTCGTGGGCCGCCTCAAGCCCGGCGTCACGGTCGCGCGCGCCCAGGCCGAGATGGACGTCATCACACGAAGCCTGGAGCAGGAGCATCCCGAATTCGACACCGGGTGGAGCGCGAACGTCGTCACGCTGACCGACCAGGTCGTGGGCTCGGCGCGCCGCGCCCTGCTGGTGGTGCTCGGGGCCGTAGTGGCGGTGCTGCTCATCGCCGCCGCCAATGTGGGCAACCTCGTCCTTGTGCGAGCGGAGTCGCGGCAGCGGGAGATCACCGTGCGCGCGGCGCTGGGCGCGTCGCGCCTGCGCCTGGTGCGGCAATGGCTCGTCGAGAGTGCCCTCGTGGCGCTCGCCGGCGGCGTCGCCGGGGTGATGCTGGCGCGTTGGGGAGTGGATCTGCTCGTGGCGCTCGCGCCGCCGTATGTCCCGCGCCTCGCCGAGATCACGGTCGACACGCGCGTGCTCGTCGTGGCCGCGGCGATATCCCTGGCCGTCGGCATCGGGGCCGGATTGCCGGCCGCGCTCGGCATCGACGCACAGGACCTCGCCACCGGGTTGCGCGGCGGCAGCGGCCGGACCACGGGCGACCGGATCGCGCGGCGCTGGCGCGACGGCCTGGTGGTCGCCCAGGTGTCGCTCGCCCTGGTGCTGCTCAGCGGCGCAGGACTTCTCGTGCGCTCGCTGCAGCGCCTGTCGGCGATCCAGCCCGGATTCGATCTGTCTCACGTGACGTCGATGGCGGTCAACCTGCCCCAGGCGAAGTACCGGGACGGCGCGCGTCAGACGGCGTTCTACGGTCAGCTCACCGACCGCATCCACTCCATGCCGGGAGTCTCCGAGGTCGGCGCCATCAGCCTGGTTCCCCTCGTTCCTCAGAACTCCGCGACCCGCTTCACCATCGTGGGCCGTCCGGCGCCGAAGCCGGGGGAGTGGACCAGCGCGGACATCCGCGTCGTCGAACCGGGCTATTTCGCGGCACTGCGAATCCCAGTCGCACGCGGCCGGACCTTCAGCGCGGCGGACCGTGCCGACGCCCCCCCGGTCGTGGTCGTGAACGAAGCGATGGCGCGGCAATTCTGGCCGGGGGACGATCCTCTCGGCGCACGGCTGCAGGTGAACTGGAACGACGCGACGGCTCATCCGGAAATCGTGGGCGTGGTCGGTGACGTCCGCACCAGCGCCCTCGATGCGGAGATCCACCCCATGATCTACTACGTCGAGGCGCAAGCGCCGACCGGGCAGCTGACCCTCGTCGTGCGTCACAGCGGGGAGCCTGCCGCCCTGGTTTCCGCCGTGCGAAGTGCCGTGCGCGATCTCGACCGCGACGTGCCGCTCACGGACGTCGCGACCATGTCCACGCTGCTCACGCGGTCCATGGCCGATCGCCGCTACCCGATGCTGCTGCTGTCGGGATTCGCCGTCCTGGCCGTGGTGCTCGCCGCCGTCGGTCTGTACGGCCTCCTCTCGTACGCCGTCTCGCGCCGCAATCAGGAGATCGGCGTGCGCATGGCGCTCGGCGCCGGCCGTGCCACCGTCCTCGGCATGGTCATGAAGAACGGCGTACGCCTGACGCTCCTGGGCGTGGCGATCGGCGCCGCGGCCAGCGCTCTCGCCGCGCGAGCACTCGGTCATCTCCTCTACGGCATCGGTCCCACGGATCCCGTCACCTTCGTGGCCGTGGCCGTCCTGCTCGTCGCCGTGGCGCTGGTGGCCAGTTACGTCCCGGCCGCGCGCGCGACGCGGGTGGATCCGGTGGTGGCGCTGCGAACGGAATGACTGTGGCCGGTGGCCTGTGTTCGGTGGCCAGCGGGGTCGGGGCGAATCACCGACCACTCGCCACCGGCCACTAGCCACTGCCAGGAGGTACAATGGAAGCCCTGCTGCAAGACATCCGCTACGGCATCCGCCGGCTCGCCCGGAGTCCCGGCTTCACCGGGCTCGGGGTCCTGGTGTTGGCGCTCGGCATCGGCGGCACCGCCACGGCCTTCGGCGTCGTGAACGCCGTGTTGTTGCGACCGCTCGGGTTTCCCGATCCTGGTGCTCTGGTGCGCCCCTACAGCCTGTGGCGCGGCAGCAGGTCCACCGCCTCCCCACCAGATTTCGCGGACTGGCGCGCGCGCAGTCGATCGTTCACCGAGCTGGCGGCCACCAACTCGGGCTCCTTCGCGCTGACCGGCGACGGGCCGGCCGAACAGATCCCCGGCGCCGAAGTCACCGGCGGGCTTTTCAGCGTGCTGGGGACTCCGCCGCTGCTCGGACGGACCCTGACGACCGCGGACGACGATCCGGGCGCCGCACCTGGGGTGGTCCTGGGCTACGACCTGTGGCGGCGGCGGTTCGGCGCGGACTCCGGGGTCGTGGGACGCACCGTCCGGCTGGAGGGGACCAGCACCACCGTGCTCGGCGTGATGCCCCCCGCGTTCATTTATCCTGATGGCTCGGAGCTCTGGCTGCCGCTCCGCTTCACCGCGGCCCAGATGGCGACGCAGCGCGGCGCTCACTATCTCGACGTCGTCGGCCGGTTGCAGCACGGGGTGACGCTCGAAGCGGCGGATCGCGAATTGCGCGGGATCGCCGGGGCTCTCGCGGGCGAGTATCCCCGCACCGACGCCAACTACTCGGCCACCGTCATCAGCCTGCGTGACGCGCTCGTCGGCGACGTGCGCACGCCGCTCCTGTTGCTGCTCTCCGCCCTCGGCGTGGTGCTGCTCATCGCCTGCGCCAACGTCGCCGGATTGCTGGTGGTCCGGGGCATCGCGCGCGAGCGCGAAATCGCCATTCGCTCGGCGCTGGGCGGTGGCCGCGGTCGCCTGGTGCGGACCCTGATCACCGAGAGCACGATCCTCGCCGCGCTCGGCGGTCTCGCCGGCACGATGATCGCCCTGTGGGGCACCGCCTGGGTCTCGCACGTCAGCGGGTCCGCCATCCCCCTGCTCGGCGAGACGCGCATGGACGGCGGCGTGCTGGCCTTCATCGGACTCGTCACGCTGTGCACCGTCGTCGTGTTCGGCCTCCTCCCGGCGTGGCAGACCGTGGCGGGCGGCGCACTCGCGTTCCGACTGCAATCCGAGAGCCGGGGAAACACCGGTGGCCGGCTGCGCACCCGCAACGCGCTCGTCGTCGCCCAGACCGCCCTGGCCGTCCTGCTCCTCGTCGGCGCCGGGCTCCTCCTCAAGAGCTTCGTCCGGCTGCAGCGTGTGGATCCGGGCTTCGATCCGCGGCACGTGCTGACCTTCGGCGTCTCCTTGCCCGATGCCTCCTATCCGACGCCGGAGCGTAGCGCCCTGTTCTACCAATCACTGATCGAGCGGGTGGATGCCCTCCCCGGCGTTCGCGCGGCCGGAGCGGTCTTCGGGCTGCCGCTGACCGACTTCGGCTACAGCATCTCCGCGCTCGAGTTGGATGGACGCACGCTCTCCCAGGAAGAACAGGACGGGCTATCGCTGCAAATCCGGGTCGTGACGCCGGGCTACTTCGCGGCGATGGGGATCCCGGTGCGGCGCGGTCGCGGCATCCTGGCGAGCGACAGGGAGGACGCCCCTCCGGTCATGGTCGTGAACGATGCTGCCGCCCGGCGCATCTGGCCTGACCAGGACCCGGTCGGCCATCGGTTGACCGTCGGCACGCGCCTCGGACTCGGGGATGATCACGCCCGTGCCGGCGGCGAAGTCGTCGGCGTCATCGGCGATCTGAAGGAAGGCGCCTTGTCGCAGCCGGCGGCTCCAACCATGTATCTGTCCCACGCGCAGTTCCCCATGGGCTTCATGAGCATCGCGATCCGGACGAGCGGCGATCCGCTGTTGCTGGCGAAACCGGCGCAGGCCGCCCTGGCAGCGACCGATCCGGACGTCCCGCTGTTCCGGCTGCGCAGCATGGACCAGCTCGTCGCGGCGAGCATCGCGCAGCCGCGACTGTACGCGTTGCTCCTCGCCGTGTTCGCCCTGGTGGCGATCACGCTCGCGGCCGTCGGATTGTACGGCGTCCTGGCCCAGACGGTCGCGCAGCGCGAGCGCGAGCTCGGGGTCCGGATGGCGCTCGGCGCCACGGCGCGCGACGTGGTCGGGATGGTCGTGAAGCAGGCGACGCGGCTCGCCGCGGTCGGAGTGGTCGTGGGGTTGGCGGGCGGCCTGGCGGCGACGCGCATCCTCGCGACCCTGCTCTTCGGAGTGAAGCCGTTCGATCCCGGCACCTTCGTGACCGTCGGCATCGGCCTGTTCGTGATCGCCCTG
>DATGDT010000302.1:0-2962 GCA_035310725.1 Gemmatimonadales bacterium | reverse complement strand
TGGAGACTGCGCTCGCTCATCGCGTGCCACCCGCTCCGCGCAGCCGCTCGACCAGCGCCGGCAGGTTCTGGATGACCATGATGCGCGCCGCGGGGTTCTGCCGCACCATCACGAAGGTGCGCCCGTCGGGTGAGACGTCGTAGTCGCTGTGCGGCGTCGAGGTCATGATGTCGCCCACGGCAAAGAGGCTGCGACGAGACGTCACGGCCAGGACCGGCCGCGTTTGGATCGTGGCCGCCATCAGGACGGCCGCCCCCGAGCTGCCGGCGCGATAGAACAGCTCGCGCCCGTCGCGGCTCCACATCGGCTCGGTTCCTCCGTCGAGCGATACCTGGATCTGATCACCGTGGCCGTTCAGCGGGCGCACGTACACCTGTACCTGCCCGGACTGGTTCGAGCTGTAGGCCAGCCACTGGTCGTCCGGAGAGACATCGGGATAGACCTCGTCGAACCGCGTGGCTACGAGCGGCTCGAGGGGACCGTGGCCGCCGTTGCGCAGGATGGCGATGTCGCCCAGGCTCCCCGAGTCCAGGCCGTTGCCCACGGTCACCAGCGCGCTGCCGTCGTGGAGCCAGTGGCCCGTGTACCCCAGCTGCAGCGCCGAGAAGAGCGACTCGGGCTTCTCCGCGCCGCCGGGCCGGGTGCGGAAGAGACTCAGGACGCCGGGCCGCACCGTCGCATAGGTGATCGATCGGCCTCCCGGTTCCCAGACCGCGTCGTGCCCGCCCCGGTCGAAGGTCACGCGGGTCAGCCCGCCGCCGTCGCGATCGAGGACCCAGACGTCCCGCCCATCGGGCGACGTGAAATCCACCAGGATCCGGCGGCCGTCGGGCGAGAACTTCGGCGCATGGTAGTTGTGCCGCTCCGCGAGGGCGGGGCGACTGCTGCCGTCCCGGTTCACCAGGACGAGCGACCGCGGTTCTTCGGGGATGTAGGCGATCGTGCCGTTGTCCGCCACCGCGAACTGGGCGAGTCCCGACCCCGTCAGGGATACTCCGGTGGCGATGGTGACCGGCGACGCGCCCACCTTCCGGGAAGACGGGTCGAACGAGACCGCCTCCATGGTTCCATCCGGCAGCACGGAAACGAGATATCCGGCCGCGTAGCGGATTTCGACGATCGGCGCGTCGATCAGTTGCGTCGTCGTCCCCGCCGCGAGGTCCAGCAGCACGGCGGGACCCGACGAGGCCCCCGGGGGCGAGGCGACGGCAAGCGCCGAGCGGTCGTCCGGCAGGAGCTGCATGAGGTTGAGGTCACCGTGCCTGGCGCCGAAGGGATGGGTGACCTGCCCGTCGGCGGTGACGTGCGTCCAGTTCCGGTCGGTGCTCCGCTCCGAGCTCATCCACACGGAGCCATCCCGCGCCCACGCGGTGAAGGAGGTCACCGCGATTTCGCGCGGCAACGGCCTGCCGCTGCCCCCGCCGATCGGGTAGCGGTAGGTCTCGGTGCCGGCGATCGATCCGAGGAACTCCCGCCCGTCCCGGGACACGGCGTATCCCGCGAGGAAGGGGACCACGCCGGGGATAGCGCTGGCCTCGCTGGCGTCAAGCGGCATCCGCATCGTGATGTTCTGCCCGTTCTCGACCGCGGTGTAGAGCAGGGTGCTGCCGTCGGGGGTGAGGGCCAGCTGCCGTTGCAGCGCGGTGCTCGACCCGCCCAGCTCGGGCACCAGGACCGCGAGCCGCGAAGGGGGGAACGATCGCGCGGCAGGCCGCGGCCTGAGCCAGCCCCAGAGCGCCACCGCGCCGGCCAGCGCGGCCACCGCGGGCCAGAGCATGCGGCCCGGACGACCAGCCCGTGCCCCAGGAGCGGCCCGGATGGCCGCGGTGCCCTCCGCGCTCAGCGCCGCCGCGAACTCCGCGGCCGACGCGAAGCGGTCCGCCGGAAGCTTGGCCAGCGCCGTGAGCACCGCATCCTCGACGGAGGCCGGGACCGTGTCGCGCATCCGCGACGGCGGCACCGGCTTCTCGGTCAGCACCTTGGCGACGATGGCCTGCGCGGTGCTCCCCGTGAACGGCGGATCGCCCGCCAGCATTTCGTAGGTCATGCAGCCGAGCGCGTACACGTCGCTCCGCGCCGTGATCTCCCGTTCCCCCATCGCCTGCTCGGGACTCATGTACGTCGGCGTGCCGAGCGACATCCCGGTCTCGGTCATCCGGGTCCCGCCAGCCTTGCTCGCGGCGAGCGCGATGCCGAAGTCCGCCACCAGCGCCCGCCCGTCGTGCAGCAGGATGTTCTCGGGCTTGATGTCGCGGTGGATGACGCCGTGGCGGTGGGCGTAGTCGAGGGCGCTTGCCACTTCGGTCGCGATCCGCACCGCTTCGTGAATCCCCAGTTGCGTTTCGCGATTCAGCTTGTCGCGAAGGGTCTCCCCTTCGACATAGGGCATCACATAGTAGAGGAAGTCATCCGACCGCCCGTCCGCCTTACCGCCCGTCCGCCCGCTGTCGTGCAGCGGCAGGATGTGCGGGTGCTGCAGGTTGGCGGTGGTCTTGATCTCACTCAGGAACCGCTCGGCGCCGATCACCGCGGCGAGCTCCGGCCGCAACACCTTGATCGCGACCTTGCGATCGTGCCTCAGGTCCTGGGCGAGATAGACGGTCGCCATCCCGCCCGCGCCGAGCTCCCGCTCGATGCGGTAGCGATCGGCGAGAGCGCTGCTCAGACGCTCGGCGACATCGGTCACGGTCGGGCTGCCTGCGCCGCCGCGCCGCGCCGCAGCATCCACCGGTACAGCCACACGATCGCGGCCACGAAGCCCGCCACGCCGAGCCAGGGGGCGGCGTGGAACGATTCCGGGACCAGGCCGATCGGGGCGTCGCTCGACGTCGCCACGATGAGCCCGGCGTTGATCACGCCCCAGAGGCTCTCCCCGACGATCAGGCCCGACGCGACCAGCGTCCCCAGCCGTTCGGTGCGATCGGGGTTGGGGGTCGCCTTCGCGCGGGCCCGGAACCAGTGC
>DATGDT010000301.1:0-9089 GCA_035310725.1 Gemmatimonadales bacterium | reverse complement strand
CCGCTCCAGTACGTGCAGGGTGCCCGGCTCCCCGCCGTCGTCGATCGCATCCATCAGCAACAGCTTGCCGGCGGCCTCGATGATGGGAAGCAGATTCATGCCCCAGGTCCCGCCGTCCACCAGCTCGACGCCGGCCGGCGCCCCGGCCGCTCGCAACCGCTCGAGCGCCGCGATGCCCACGCCGTCGTCGGCCATGATCGGGTTGCCCAGGCCGATGACGACGGTCCCGCCGCCGCCCCCCTCACTGATCGACATAGTGCTCGTCACGGGGCACGAAGCGGCCACCCGAGATGATCGAGGAGATCGTGCCGGTCCGTTCGACGTTGTCGGCCCGGATCGCCAGGTAGAGGTGGATCGGCAGGAAGATGAGGAACAGCCAGGTGAACACGTGGTGCACGAAGTGCACCTCCTGGATGCCGCCCAGCATGTTCGCGACCCAGCCGAACGCCTTATAGAAGAAGCCGCTCGGATTCGCCTGGCCGTACATCGCGAATCCCGTGAACACCTGAACGGCCGCCACGCCGTACAGGGCGGTGTAGCTCAGCTGCTGCAGCGGGTTGTGCCCCAGATAATGCGGCGCCTTCTCGGGCTGAATCATCAGGTAGAACTTCACCATCTTCCACAGATTCACCCAGTCGCGGGAGCGGATCGGGAACAACGCCCGCAGCCGCTCGAACTGGTTGCCGGCGAACAGCCAGTAGATCCGCACGATCGCCGTGGCCACGAACACCCCGGCCGCGACGAAGTGGATGAAGCGGACGGTTCCCATCAGGTAATGGGCGCTCGCCTCGCCACTCGTGATGAAGTACGGCCGGCCGATGTAGAAGCCGGTCAGCGCCAGGACGACGATCGACCCCGCGGCGAGCCAGTGCATGGCCCGGATCGGCCACTCCCACAGGTACACCCAGCGGTACTCGCCGCTGGGTGGGGGGACCTTGCGGGCGAGCGACAAGGTCCGCTCCGCGGCGGTCCTCATTGGACCCTCACCGAGGTGACCTCACGGCCGGTCGCGTCGAGCACATGGACGCCGCAGGCCATGCACGGATCGAACGAGTGAATGGTGCGCAGGATCTCGATGGGCCGCGCGGGATCGACCAGGGGATGGTTGTCCATGAGCGCTGCCTCGTACGGTCCCGGCACGCCCTTCCCGTCCCGGGGCGAGCAATTCCACGTGCTGGGGACGACGCACTGGTAGCGGGCGATCTTCTGGTCCTCGATCTGCACCCAGTGCCCCAGCGCGCCGCGCGGCGCGTCGAGGTAGCCGTACCCCTGCGCCTTGGCGGGCCATCTGGCGGGGTCCCACTTCGAATCGTCGAAGGTGCGGGTGTCCCCGTTCTTGATGTTGGCCACGAGCTTGTCGTACCACACCGACAGCCGCCGGGCGAGCAACACGGTTTCGATACCCCGTGCTCCGGTCCGGCCCAGGGTCGAGAACAGCGCCGCCGGCCCGACGTTGAGGGCCTTGAGCGTCGCCCCCACCATCTCCTGCACTTCCTTGTGGCCCGACGCGTAGGCGACGAGCATGCGCGCCAGCGGTCCCACTTCCATCGGCTGGCCGTCGTAGCGTGGTGCCTTCATCCACGTGTACTTCTGCTGGTCCTGCAGGTAGGTCCAGGGGGTCGGGGGACCGGTGTATTTCGCCTTGGTCTCCCCCTCGTAGGGATGCAGCCCGGCCGCGTCACCCTTGGAATACTCGTACCACGAGCTGTTGATGTACTCCTGCACCTTCATGTGATCGTAGGGGAGGACCTTGGAGAGGTCCTTGTTGAGCACGATGCCGCGCGGGAAGTACAGCGTGTTGAGATCCCGCACGTCGTAGTCGGGAAACTCGCCGACGGCGAGGTAATTCCCCGTGCCTCCCCCGATCGCCGCCCAATCCTTGTAGAAGCCCGCGACCGCGACCAGGTCGGGCCAGTACACCTGCTCCACGAACGTCTGGGCCCGCTTGATCATGTCGTGGATGTCGGTGAGCCGCTCGGCGTTGATCGTCGCGGTGCTGTCGAGGTTGATCGCCGACGCCATGCCCCCCACCAGGAAGTTGGGGTGCGGGTTCTTGCCGCCGAAGATGGTGTGCAGGCGGATGACGTCGCGCTGCCAGTCGAGCGCCTCGAGGTAGTGCGCCACCGCGAGGAGGTTCACCGCGGGCGGGAGCTTGTAGGCCGGATGGCCCCAATAGCCGTTGGTGAAGATGCCGAGCTGACCTCCCGAGACGAAGGTCTTGAGCCGGTTCTGCACGTCGCGGAAGTACGTCTCGGAGTTGTTGGGCCAGGGAGACACCTTCTTCGAGATCGCGGCGGTGTCGGCGGGGTTGGCCGACAGCGCGCTCACGACGTCCACCCAGTCCAGGGCGTGCAGATGATAGAAGTGGATCACGTGATCCTGCACGAACTGCATGCCGTGGATGAGATTGCGGATCAGGTTGGCGTTGGCGGGAATGTGGATGTCGAGCGCGTCCTCCACGGCGCGGCACGAGGCCACCGCGTGGACCACGGTACACACGCCGCAGATGCGCTGGGTGAACGCCCAGGCATCGCGCGGGTCCCGGCCCTGCATGATGATCTCGATGCCGCGGAACTGCGTGGAGCTCGCCCACGCCTTGCTGATGCGCCCGTTTTCCGCCTGCGCCTCGATGCGCAGATGACCCTCGATCCGGGTGATGGGATCGACGACGACTTTAGTGCTGGCCATGGCCGCCTCCCTCGCCCTGCGTGGGGGTCTCGACAACGGGTAGTTTGCGCCGCTCGCGGACCTGGTGGACGCCGGTCGCGATGGCGTGCGCCGCCACACCCGCCGCGGCGCCGACGGCGAGCGACAGGCCGATGGTGTCGGCGGTGCGCTCGACCGGGAAGCCGGCCACGTTCGGCAGGCGTCCGTAGAATGGGGTCATCGTGTCCCAGAAGCCCGGCTCGGTGCAGCCGATGCACGGGTGCCCGGCGCCGATCGGCCAGCTGGTGCGCGTGTTCCACTGGAAGATGGGGCAGGGCGAGTAGGTCGCCGGCCCCTTGCAGCCGACGTGGTAGAGGCACCACCCGTGCCGCGCTGCGTCGTCGTCGAACTTCTCCACGAACTGTCCGGCGTCGAAGTTCGCTCGCCGCGGGCACTGGTCGTGGATCCGTTTACCATACGCGAACATGGGCCGCTTCTCGTGGTCCAGCTCGGGCAGCCGACCGAACGTCAGGTAGTGCACGACCGTCGCGGTGACGACATCACCGATCGGCGGGCAGCCGGCGATGTTCACCAGCGGCTTGTCTCTGATGATCTCGCTCACGCCCACCGCGCCGGTCGGATTGGGCCGGGCGGCCTGGACGCTGCCCCAATGCGCGCAGGCACCGATGGCGATGACGGCGGCGGCGTCTTTCGCGGCGTCCTCGAGAATGCTCCGCGCCGTCTTGCCGCCGATGGTGCAGTAGATCCCGCCGTCGTTGGTGGGGACCGATCCAGTCACCACCAGCAGGTACGCGCCCTTGTTCTTGGTCATGGAGTCCGTCATCGCCTTCTCGACGGCGGCTCCCGCGCCGGCCATCAGCGTGTGCTGGTAGTCGAGCGAGACGACGTCGAGCACCAGATCGCCGATCGTGGGCTCGGCCGTTCGCAGGACACTCTCGACACAGCCGGTGCATTCCTGGAGTTGGAGCCAGATGACCGTGGGACGCTTCTGGGCCTGGAGCGCTCGCGCAATCCGCGGTGTGGCGAGCTCGCCCAGTCCGAGCACGGCCGCCATGGAGCCGCAGAAGGTGAGGAACTCTCTCCGATCGACGCCGCGATGCTCGAGGTACTGACCGAGGGATTCGCCGTCGGCCCAGGCGTGCGGGGCGGGCACGTACATGAACACCTCCGCTTGATTCGATGAAGGGAAAAAAGCCACGCTAAGAGTCGTGCGCCCTCCCGATAGATCGGCACAAGACAGCGTGAAGAGATGTTTACGTCTCCTTCACGCTGGCTGCGCCCCACGCCACCCAAACTTCCGGGACGTAGGGGACTCCGGATCGGAGCCTGTCGTGGACCTGGACCGCCTGATCGCCACCGAGCAGCGGCTCGACGAGAAACTGCGTCGCGCCAGGGAGGAAGCCGCCCGCCTGGTAGAGGAGGCCCAGGCCGCAACCCGCGCGCGCGAGGCCGAGGTGGCCGCCCAGCTCGCGGCGGCGGCGCAGCGCTTCGCGACCGAGACCGCGGCGGAGCGGGAGCGCCGGGTGCGGGAGGTTCAGGAGGAGGCAGTCGCCAAAGTGAAACGTTTCGACGATGTGTCCGCTGCGCGCGTCTCGCGGGCGGCGCACGACGTGGTCACCCGGCTGGTCGGGGGGGAGGAGCCGGCCGCGTGATCATCGAGATGTCGAAGGTCCGGATCCTCGGGGCCCGCGAGCGGCTGGAGGACGTGCTGCGGGTGCTGCAGGACCTGAGTCTGCTGCACCTGTCCGCACCCGAGGCGGTTCCCCTCACGCACGCCGACCTGACGACCAGCCAGGAGCGGGAGCGCCGACACCTGCAGGCGGCGCTGGACAACGTCGAGCAGGCGCTGGACGCCCTGGGCGTGCGCGACGCCGGGCCTCCGACGGCTCCGACGACAGCCACCGCGGCGGATCTGGTTCGCTGGGCGCGGCTCGGCTGGCGGGTGCGGCGCGAGACCGAGCGGCTCGCGGCGCGGGAATCCGGACTCGACGAAGAGCACGCGCTGATCATGAAATACCAGCACTTCTTCTCCGCTTTCCGTGCACTGCTCGAGAGCGAGAGCCGCTGGCCCAACGCGACGGCCTACCACGTGCTGCTGCGGGGTCGCGAGGCGGGGACGTTGCCCCAGCTGCGTGCTGGCCTCGCGGCGGCGATCGGCGAGGAATTTCAGCTGTTCAGTCAACCGCTGCCGTCGGGGGAGCTGGCCGTGCTGATCGTGGTGTCGGCGCAGGCCGCGGGCCGCGTCGAGCGGCTGCTCGCCGAGGCGCGGGTGCAGGAGATCCCGGTGCCCGCCGCCTACGGGGGGAAGTCGCTCACCGCGGCGATCCCGCGGATGCTGGAACGCCTGGGCAACATCCCGCGTGAGGTCCAGCAGGTGCGCCAGCGCCGCCAGACGCTGGCCCGCACCCACGGCCCGGACCTGCGGCGGGCGCGCGCGTCACTGCACGACCGCCTCCAGGCCCTGGCCGCCCTGCCGTTGTCGGGAGTCACCGCCCGGGCCTTCGTGCTCGAAGGATGGCTGCCGGCCGGCGCCCGCCGCGATCTCGAGAGCAGCCTGCACGCGCATTTCGGCGAGGACGTGGTGGTGAGCGAAGTCTCCAAGGAGGAGTGGGAGTCGGAGCAGGCCCCGGTGGTCCTCTCCAATCCGCGGCTGCTCCGGCCCTTCGAGACGATCGTCGGCCTGATGCCGCTGCCACGGTACGGCTCGATCGACCCGACGCCGTTCGTCGCCGTGTTCTTCCCGGCGTTCTTCGGCCTCATGGTCGGCGACGTGGGCTACGGCCTGATCCTCGCGGCCGTCGGCCTCCTGCTCCACGCCCGCTCCAGGCCGGGCACGACGCTGCGGAACGTCTCCGAGATCATCGGTCCGTGCGCGCTGTTCACGATCCTGGCGGGGTTCCTCTTCGGGGAGCTGTTCGGGGATCTCGGGCTGCGCTGGTTCGGCCTGCGGCCGCTGCTCTTCAACCGCGAGGAGGCGCTGATTCCGTTCCTGCTGCTCGCCGTCGCGATCGGGGCGGTGCACGTGGTGCTGGGGCTGGTGCTCGGCGCGGTGAGCGCGCGCCGGCATCCGCGGCAGGCGGCGGGCCGGGGTGTGTCCGCGGGGATGGTCGTGCTCGTCATCATCGCGCTGCTCGCCGCGGTGGACGTGCTGCCCGGCGCGTTCTTCACGCCGGCGGTGATCGCGCTGCTGGTCGCGTTCCCGGTGCTCATCGTGCTCGAGGGCCTCGTGGCGCCGATCGAGCTCCTGACGACGCTCGGCAACATCCTCTCCTACGCTCGTATCATGGCGCTGGGGGTCGCCTCGGTCATGATGGCGGTCGTGGCGAACAAGATGGTCGGCGCGATCGGCAGCGTGGTCGTCGGCATCCTGTTCGCGCTGCTGTTCCACCTGGTCAACTTCGCGATCGCGGCGTTCAGCCCCACGATCCACGCGTTGCGTCTCCATTACGTCGAGTTCTTCGGCAAGTTCTTCTCCCCCGGCGGCGTGCGGTACCAGCCGTTCGGGCACTGGACCCGCGCAAACAGCCGGACGCGCGCCGTCCCTTCCACTCCGACCCCCCGGAATCCGAGGCAGGCCGCATGAGTCCCGTTCTGATCACTCTGGCCGCGGCGCTCGCGGTCGCCATTCCCGCGCTCGCGACGGCATGGGCGCAATCCCGTATCGGGCCGGCAATCGCCGCGTCGATGGCGGAGAAGCCCGAGCTGTCCACCACGGCGATTCTGTTGGTCGCGATTCCCGAAACGATGGTGATTCTGGGCTTCGTGGTGGCCGTGGTCATCCTCGTCCGCGGCGGCTGAGCGGAGAACCGGGAGCGTCACATGGGGCTCGAGCACCTTCTCGAGGCCCTGGAGCGGGATGCCGACGCGCAGGTGGAGCAGACCCTCGCGCAGGCCCGTGCGGAAGCTGACCGCATCACGACCGAATCGGCGGCCGCCCTCGAGCAGCGCTGTCGCGAAACGACGTCCGCCCGGGATAGCGCCCGTATGCAGGAGGTCGAGCACGCCGTGACCCTGGCGCGGCGCGAGGCGCGGCGCTCGATCCTCGAGGCGCGCGAGCGGCTGCTGGAGCGCGTGTTCACCGCGGCGCGCGCCGAGCTGCCGGCGGCCGCGGCCGGCCCCGCTTATCGCGCGAGCCTTCCCGCCGCGCTGAGTGGCGCGCTGGCCGCCGTCGGCAGTGACCAGGCCGTGATCCATTGTCCCGAAACGCTCGCGCTGGACCTGGAGCGGGCGCGACCTCGCGGCCACAAGGCCGTAGCGGTCGTAGTGGATGCGGCGGGTGGCAGCGGGTTCCGCGTGGCGAGCGCCGACGGCGCCGTCGAGATCGACGACACGTTGGAGAGCCGGCTCGACCGTCTCCGTTCCATTCTCGCCCGCCGGGTCCTGGCGCAGCTGGAGCTCGAAACGTGAGTCCATCCCCGTTGTGGGACGACGTAAACGCCCGCGCCCGCGGCCTCGGGACCCGCCTCTTCACCCGCGGGCAGCTGGAAGCGCTGGCGCGTGCGGGAGACGCCGCCGCCCTCACGACCGGTTTCCGGCGCCTCGGCCTGCCGGTGGCCGGTGAACGGGAAGCCGCCACGCCGCCCGAGCTGGAGCTGGCGGTGCGGCGCTGGGCGGCCGCGGCGCTGCGCACCCTGGCCCGCTGGGCCGGTCCACGCGTCTCGGCGCTGGACGTCATCTATGAGGAAGAGGACCGCAAGAGCCTGCGCACGATTCTGCGGGGGGCGGTGCGCGGGGCCGCGGCCGAGGCTCGACTCTCCGGTCTCATGCCCACACCTGCGCTGCCGGAGCGGGCGCTGGAGGAGCTGGCCCGACAACCGACGCCGGCCGCCGTGGCGGCCCTCCTGTCGGCGTGGCGTAACCCGTACGGTCCGGCGCTGGCGGCCGCCGCGGGCGCCGGTCAACCTGAGCCGTTCGCACTCGACCTGGCGCTGGACCGCACCTTCGTGGCACGGGCCCTCGCCGCATCGCGGCGCGCCGGCGGTGACCTGCTCGCCTACGTGCGCGAGACGATCGACCTGGCCAACGCGCTGACCGCCATGGTCCTGGCGGTGGCCGGGCGGGACGTCGTCCCGAAAGACGTGTTCCTGCCGGGCGGCGAGCGGGTCTCGATCACCGTGTTCGAAGAGGCGGCGGCACTGGGAGAACCCGGCGCCGCCGGCATGCGGCTCGCGCGCGGCCTCGCACCCTCGATGATGGCGGAGCCGTTCCGCCACGTGACGCCCGATCTGACGGGGCTCGAGGAAGCGGTACTGCGGGCGCGCATCCTGGAGGTGGCGCGACTGACGCGCCGGTCGCCGCTCGGGCCCGGACCGGTGCTGTGGTTCTCGCTGCGGCTGCGCGCGCAGGTCGTCGATCTGCAGCGTATCGTCTGGGGCGCCGCGCTCGCCACGCCGCCCGCGGCCCTCGCCGCCGCCCTGGTGACCGCGCCGTGAGCCACCGTGTGGAAGTGCTGTGCCGGCCGGAGGTCGCCGCCGGATTCGCGCTCGCCGGGCTGCGTCCGCTCGAAGCGTCCGACTCGGCCGACGGCATCGCCCGGCTGCGCGAGCTGTTGCGCGATCCGGAGGCGGGTGTGGTGCTGGTCGAGGAGTCCTTCTACGACGCGCTGCCCGACGACGTGCGGCTCGAGCTGGGCCGGCGCCCGCTGCCGATGGTGGTGCCGTTCCCGGGTCCGCAATGGGAGGCGCGCCCCGAGGCGGAGGCCTACATCGTCGAGCTGCTGCGGCAGGTCATCGGCTACCGCGTGAGGCTCAAGTGACGTCTCCCGCGCCGGTCGCGCGCGTGGTCCGCATCAGCGGCGCGCTCGCCGAAGCCGAGCCGCTGGGATCGGCGTCCATGTACGAGCTGGTCCGGGTCGGCGAGCGTGGCCTGCTGGGCGAGATCATCCGGATCTCGGGTGAGCGGGCCACCATCCAGGTCTACGAGGAAACGAGCGGGCTGCAGGTGGGTGAGCCCATCACCCTCACCGGCGAGTCGCTGACCGTGCAGCTGGGCCCGGGGTTGCTGGGCTCGGTGCTGGACGGCGTAGGCCGGCCGCTGGCTCGCGTGGCCGCGGCCACGGGCGACTTCATTCACCCCGGTGTGACCGCCGTGACGCTCGATGCGGCGGCGCGGTGGACGTTCGCGCCGCTCGTGCAATCCGGCGCGACGGTGAGCGCCGGGGATGTCCTCGGCACCGTCACGGAACGGGCGGGATTCGTGCACCGCGTGCTCGTGCCGCCCGGCGTCTCGGGGACCGTGGCCGCGATCGGGGAAGCGAAGGACTTCGCGGTGGGCGATGCGGTGGGCCGGCTCGAGGATGGAACGCCGCTTATGCTCGCGCACGCCTGGCCGGTGCGCCAGCCGCGGCCGGTGGGGCGGCGGCTCGTGCTCGGCGCGCCGCTCGTCACCGGGCAACGCGTGTTCGACTTCCTCTTCCCAGTCGC
>DATGDT010000300.1:0-13991 GCA_035310725.1 Gemmatimonadales bacterium | reverse complement strand
GACGCCGGCCACCTCCTCGATGGGAACGGCAGGATCGACGCGATGCTGGTAGAGCAGGTCGATCCATTCGGTCCGGAGCCGCTTGAGACTCCCCTCGACCGCACGCCGGATGTGCTCGGGGCGGCTGTTCACGCCGCCGAGCGATTTCCCGGTGTCGGGGTCGATGTCCCACCCGAACTTGGTGGCGATTACCACGTCCTTGCGAACGGGCGCGAGCGCCTCTCCGACGAGATCTTCGTTCGTGAACGGACCGTAGGCCTCGGCGGTGTCGAAGAACGTGATGCCGCGCTCGACCGCCGCACGAATGAGGGCGATCATCTCCTGGCGGTCGGCCGCCGGCCCGTAACCGAAGCTCATGCCCATGCAGCCGAGCCCGAGCGCCGAGACTTCCAGGGTGCTGTTTCCGAGCTTGCGCTTCTGCATGGATCCTCCAGACGTTCTGGCTCGCACGGTCATGCGAGGCGCACTGCTCCAGGACCGGACGCGTGCCGGGGCCGGGTCAGGGAGGTAGAGTACCGCATCGAGCGACACGTTGCTAAGTTAGGTGCCTTACCGCCACCGTAGCTCAGTGGTAGAGCTCTCGATTCGTAATCGAGCGGTCGTCGGTTCAAGTCCGACCGGTGGCTCTTCGTCTCACCGCGGTGCTTCGTCACACCCCTTCCGATTCGCGTCGTGGAATAGCACAGGTTGCGTCAATCGCTTCACGAGCCGCAACTCCATCCTGCAGGAAGAAGGCAAGAACGCGCGCGATCGAGGCGCCGGAAACTAAGCCCGGCGCGACCGGTAGCGGCGCACGCGCGTGCTGTTCCCGCATTCCTCGGCGGAGCACCAGCGGCGCGTCCCGTTCCGGCTGGTGTCGACGAACAGCCAGCCGCAGGGGTGATTCCCGCACTGCCGGACGCGCGCCAGGCGCGGTGAAATGAGCAGAGCGTCCGCCGCCAGCACGATCGGGTAGAGCGGCCGCAGCAGGTCGGCCGGTTCGTCCGGCCACTCGAGCGCGATCCCCGTACTGCTCCAGCGCGGATCGGCTTTGCGCAGCGCATCCACTCGCGCGCGGTGCAACTGGAGCAGATCCGGCGCGGGTGGGGTCCGTCGTTGGGCGATCGCTCCGAATACGCGAAATACGGTTTCCCGCAGGCGCAGCGCCTGCGCGAGCGCGCGGCCGGCACGGCTCGGATGTCGCTGGGCCTCGCGTTGCAGCGCTGCCGCACGGGCGGCGGTGACGGCGCCGGCGCGAGCGGCCCACAGGACGAACTCCGCGTAGTCCGGCAAGTGCTCGATCCGGTCTTCACCGGCGTGCCAGCCGACGGTATTCGCGAAGTCGAGGGCGAGATCTCCACCGATCAGGGCGATCGAACGACCATGCATGCGGCCGTCTAAGATAGCACCAGCCGGTAGCTCACCTTCGCCACCAGCGCGTTGAGGGGCGGGATATGCCACAAGGCGCGCGCGTTGTCGGTCAGCGAGCCGGCGCCCATCTCGTGCCCGGTGCGCTCCTGGGTCCACACCAGGAAGAACGTGGAGCCGGGGAGAAACTCCCAGCGCAGCAGCAGATTCAGATGAAACTCCCGCACTGCGAACGCCGGGTCGGCGAAGGCGAACTCACCCGCGAGGCCGGCATCCACCACGTAGCGCCGCCCGGCGGAGTCGAACTGCATCCGTGACTCGAGCGGCGTCACGCGATCGTCCGCCCGCGGCGCCGCCGGGGCCGTGACCTCCTGGAACCGCGCGAAGCGCCCCGTACTGAGAAACGCCTGCGTGTAGAGCTGCACGGTGAGGTGGTCGGAGAACGCCAGCGTCGCGCGCCCGGTGAGCGAGCCCGTCGTCTGACGCAGCGCGCCCAGCACGTAGTGCGCACGCCCGCTCTGGTCGCGCGGCTGGTCCACGTATTGCCAGGCTTCCTGTGTGGACTCCAGCGACGGCGTGAGGCCGAGGTGCAGCCGGTCGTTGATGAACCCCGCGAGGGTGGGCGACAGGGCGATGCCGGTCGAGCGGTTCCGGGCCTCGCGCGTCCCCGTCAGGTTGAGCGTCACCTGCCAGCGCCGCCGGGAGTCGGTGTAGGCGGTGAGCGCGAGCCGGTCGCGGGAGGGCAGCAGCAGCGCCGGACCGCCACGCAGCATGGCGAGATCGCGCGCCGGGAACTCGTGATCGAGCGACAGCGACCCTCCCCAGTAGCTGCGCAGATCCGCGGACGTCGTGAGATTCACGGCTGCCGCCCGGCGTGCGCCTCCTGTGGTCCAGCCCACCCCCAGCTGCGAAGACCCCACCATCCAGCGGCGAACGGCGTGCCCGGGACGGTAGACCTGGTAGTTCCAGTATCCGGTGACGAGCATCCAATCGGCGTTGCGCTGAAACCCCACGTCGTTCGTCTCGAATCCGCGACCAACCACCCGGCCCGCGACGCCCCAGAGCAGGCGTCCCTCGATGCGCGCCAGGCGCGCCTGCGCGGACATCCCGGTCATCGAGTGAGAAGGAGAAAGCACCGGGGCTATGCTCCCGAGCGAGTCGAGCCGGTCGTATCCATGCAGCGGCTCGTGCCGCAGTGCGGCGATGGCGGCGGTGGATCCCCGGACGCGGCTGAGCAGGGCGAACCCGGAGGCCTCGTAGCGGTCGCCGCGGGATCGCCAGCGTCCGTCGACACCGGTCACGACCGCCCGGCTCGGCAGCAGGGAGTCCACCCGAACGTCCATCCCGATCCGTTCCACCGCGGTCGCCAGCAAGCCGATCGCCGCGCGGCTCCCGCCCATCTCGCGCGCGACCCGGGCCACACTGAAGCTCGTGAGCGGTTCGCCGAGTGTCCGGCGACGGCTCCCCGTAGAATCGGTGTAGGAGGCGTATTCGGCCGACGTCCACGCATTGAAGGCGCCGGCGCTCCAGCCGTCTCCCGTGCGCGTCGAGATCCTTCCCGCGCCAAGCAGGGTGGTGGTCCGTGGCTCGCCGCAGGTGAGGGCGGCGTCGGGACACCCCACCCGCGGCGCGCGTCCAATCCGGCGGGAGTAGAACGGGCTCTCCAAGGCGAACGACGTGCCGCGGGAAGCGAACTCCAGCACGGAGGGGAACCGGAAGATGTCGCCGCCCTCGACGAACAGGGGACGTTGCTCCGGGAGGAAGGTCTCGAACGTCGTGAGGTTGACCTGCGATGGGTCGGCCTCCACCTGCCCGAAGTCGGGATAGAGCGACATCGCTACGGTTGTGGCGGAGGTGGGCCGGAAGCGGAAATCTCCGCCCGCGGACGCGGACAAATTCTCCGCCGCGCCGGATGGTTCCGGGGATCGTGTTCCGGTCAGCGCGCTGTAGGCGGTGAGCTCGCGGGCGGCACGGCGCGGCGGCACCGAGATACCCAACAGTGTGTTGAAGTGCGACACGATGCCGACCACGCTCGGCAATCTCGGCGCCCAGTTCGAGGTCTCGCCGCGATGCGGGGTGGTACGATAGAAGTTGATACCCCAGGTCAGGGGCAGTCCCGGCCGGCTGCGGCCCAGGGCCAGCTGCGAGAACTCGATGCGATACTCGACCGTCCATCCCGCCGAATCGACGTGGGCGGCGGAGGCCCAGACGCCGTTCCAGGCCGGGTCGTAGTCGACGTCCGCGGACCAGGCGCCGTCCGCCTGTACGCCCCGTGGATTGACGCCGAAGCTGAAGCCGCTGCGCCGGTCGAAGCGGGAATCGATCTCGACGAACACCCAGTCGGAGGTGGTCTCGTCGTCACGGCGCGGGAAGGGAGCGACGAGCGAATCGGGGTGCGGATCCCACAGGCGCACCGCGACGTAGATCGCCTCGTCGTCGAACAGCACGCGGGCGGCGCTGGGCAGCGTGGCGAGCGCGCCGGGATTGGGCCGGCTCTGCACGAAGTCGGTCGCGGGGAGCGCGGCGCACCAGGCGGCGTCGTCCAGGCGGCCGTCGATGCGGGGAGGGGGGCCGCCGAGGTGTGCCGCCCCCGCGCTGCGAGGCGCGAGCGCCGCGTGCAGGCGCGCCGAGTCGACGTGGTCGACGGGGGGCGGAACGGTCCAGCAGTCGCCGGTCGTCTGCGCGGTCGCGGAAGACCCCAGCAGGAAAGCCAGCAGGAAGGTCCAGCATGTTGCGCGCATTGCCCCGCCAGTAATGGTCTAACTATGCTTTAACCATTACTCGACCGGCGTGTCAAGGAGGAGGGTTAACATCCCTGTGATGAATCGAGCGCACGACACCCCCGAGGTGCGCACCCTCGCCAGGGTGAAACGCCGCCTCCTGCCGTTTCTCTTCCTCATGTACCTGACGGAGCTCTTGACGCGGGGGAACGTCGGACTGGCCGCGCTGCAAATGCGGGCGGACCTGGGCTTCAGCGCGACCGTGTTCGGCTTCGGCGCCGGCGTGTTCCTGTTCGGCTACTCGCCCTTCGCGGTGCCGAGCAACCTGATCGTGGCGCGCGTCGGCGCGCGGCGCTGGATTCCGGTGGTCTTGATCGGTTCGGGGGTTCTCGGGTCGGCGATGATGCTGGTACGCAGCCCGCTGTCGTTCTACGCGATGCGCTTCCTGCTCGGCGTGGCCGAAGCGGGGTTCTTTCCGGCCGTCATCTATTACCTCGGGGCTTGGATGCCGGCGGAGCAGCGCGCCCGGGTCACCGCCCAGTTCATGACGGCGATTCCCGTGTCGGGCGTAGTGAGCGGCGCGCTGGCCGCTCCGCTGCTCGCACTGGACGGCCGGCTGGGCCTCGCCGGTTGGCAATGGCTGTTCCTGATAGACGGGCTGCCGGCCGTGGTCCTTGGCGTCCTGGCGTATTCCGTCCTCACCGACGAGCCCGCACAGGCTCAGTGGCTGCCACCGGAAGAGCGCGCGTGGCTGGTCGAGCGGCTGCAGCGGGAACGCGCAGCGCCGGCAGAAGGCCACTCAGGTGGTCTGCGCGACGCACTCGCCGATCCTGCCCTCTACTGGCTCGGGCTGCTGAATTTCCTCGTCATGGCCTCGGCCTACGCCAAGGGGGTGTGGTCCCCGCAGATGATCAAGGCCGCGTCCCATCTCGGCGACAGCCAGGTGAGCCTGCTCACCAGCGTGATCGCCGGCGCGTCGGTGATCGCGATGCTCGCCAACGGCGCGCATTCGGACCTGCGGCACGAGCGCCGGCTCCACATCGCGGTTCCTGCGATGCTCATGGCCCTCGGCTGGTTTCTCTGTGCCGGAACGGACTCGGGCGCGCTGACGGTTTTCGCCCTCACCATGGTTGCCGTCGGGATGAACAGCCAGTACGGTCCTTTCTGGACGCTGCCCGCCGCGAGGCTGTCGGGCCGGACGCGGGCCGCAGGGATCGCCGTGACCGGCGCGCTGGGAACCGCCGGGGGATTCGTCGGCCTTTTCCTCGTCGGGTGGATCAGGGACGTGACTGGAGCGTACCGGCTGGCGTTCCTCATCCTGGGACTGATGGCGTGCGTGGCCGCGCTGCTCGCGCTCCGGCGGAAAATCACCGTGCCGTCAGGAACTCCGAGACTCGACCGCAGCACGGCAGCCCGGGACGCCGGATAGTCCTCACTGCCGATACAGTGCCGGGAACCTCCGGCGCAACGCGGCGAGCTTCGGCAGATCGTTGACGACGACGTAGGCCGCCTGCGGATGATGCTCCGCGTAGTCCTGATGAAAATCCTCCGCGATCCGGAACGAGCGCAGTGGAGCGATCTCGGTCGCGATCGGGGCGGTGAACGTCCCGTGGGTCCGCAGGGAGTCGAGGTAACCGCTCACGATGCGGCGCTCGTCGTCGTCGGCCACGAACACGATCGACCGGTAGCGCGGGCCGACGTCCGGCCCCTGACGGTCCACCTGCGTCGGATCGTGGGCGACGAGAAAGAAGACCTGCAGCAACTGCTCGTAGCGGATCTGCGCCGGGTCGTAGACGATGCGCACGGCCTCGGCGAACCCCTTGCGGTCGTTGCCGTCCGGCGTGGCGTAACCGGAGGTGACCGATTTCACGCCCCGCAGGTGCTCGAACACGGCCTCCACACCCCAGAAGCAACCGCCGGCGAGCACGACGCTCCTGCTGTCCGATGCGGGCAGGCCCGAGCCCGCGGGGGAGAACCGGCCGGCGACGCCGATGAGCAGCGCGAGGATGTACGGCGACATATGCGCAATCTGATCGAGGGACGCGGTACCTGGAAAGAGCCAATTCGCCCCATGTCGGCCCGACCACCCGGCGGAGTGGCATCGGCGAACCGTGCGCAAGCGGTTTGACCGACTCGCCGCCTCGTGGGGTAATGGAGATGAACGGCTCCAGTCACCAGGAGGTGTTGCGTGCGGAGGATGACCCTCGTTTGCGCACTCGCGGCCGCGGCCTGTTCCGGCGACCCCGTGGCGCCGCGTGCCTCGCTCAGTACCGACCGGGCGCTGCGGTACGAAGCCTACAGCGATCAGCTTCGACTGCTCCTCGTCGGGTCACTGGAGCTCGTCGTGCACGGGGATTCCACGGTTTCGGGAAACTGGACCATCGGCTGGCCGCCGGGGGTCGATTCCACGACCCGCGTGGGCCCACAGGTCGGCAGCGGAGCGCTGCAGGGTCGCGTGCTGCCCGATACCTCCGTGTGGCTGAATCTCAATCCGGGCTTCGTCGACTACAACGTCCTTCTGAGCGGCGCGGCCACGGTGAAGGGCCTCTCCGGGAGATGGGGGTATTCGACGATCGCCGGGGAACAGGGACACGGCCGGTTCACGGCCAGATACGTATTCTGAGCGCCGTTGGCCCGGCGCTGGTCCGGGGCCGGTGGTGGGAACTGGCTCTTGCTCCGGACAACGTTCGCTGGAATGTTGCGCCCGCCACAGTGCAGGAAGAGGCGCGGTGCTGAGGGTGCGGACGTGTGACGGCCACGTCGCCCCTCTCCCCACCTCCTGCGCCCCGCCTGCGCGTCCCCAATTGATGCATTCGTCCGGCGCGCTGGTCCTCTAGCTCTCCCGCCTGCCGCTCCTCGCCTCCAACGACGTCCGGCGCGTCGCGCGACCGCCGCAAGTGGTCACGTGCGCGTCACGCACAGTGGATCTGGATTCACGCCACGCGGAATGGTAACGAGGGAAGCCCGACGCAGGGCTCATCCGCGAAAGGAGGTGACGTGTCGCTGTCAGGCATCCGTCCGCTTGTTTCGTTGCCCTCACGAAAGTGGAGAGTGTGTCCATGACCCATTGTGTGCGAAACGTCTTCGGTCGGTTCCTCGCGCTGAGCATGGTGGTCGCGCTCGCGACATTCGTCGCGGTCGCTCCGGCCGCCGCGCAGCAGACGACGGGAAAGGTCGAAGGCACGGTGTCCGATCAGGCGGGCGTCGCGCTCGCCAATGCGCAGGTCTTCGTCCTCGGCACGTCGTTCGGCGCCGTGACGAACGAGAAGGGCTACTACTTCATCAACAACGTCCCGGTCGGCGGCTACACGCTGCACGCGCAGTTCATCGGCTACGCGCCGACGGAAGTGCGCGACGTACGCGTGTTCGGCGGCCAGACCATCACGCAGGACATCAAGCTCAGCCCCGCGGCGATCCAGGTGTCGGGGTTGACGGTGACGGCGGCGGCGAACCCGATCGTGCCGCGGGACCAGGTGGCGTCGAAGTCCATCGTCTCTGGTGCGCTGGTGAACAACCTGCCGGTGGACGACGTCCGCAACGTGATCGCGCTGCAGCCGGGGGTGGTGGAATCGGGCGCGGGCGCGGGCGTGTCGATCCGCGGCGGCCGGCCCGGCGAGCAGAACGTCTACATCGACGGCGCCCCGGTGCGGGCCATGAATATGGGCGGCCAGGCGATCAGCGTCGGCACCAACGCGGTGGAGGAGGCGTCGGTGACGACGGGCGCGCTGGGCGTCGAGTTCGGCGACGCACAATCGGGCGTGATCTCGTTCACGACCAGGTCGGGCGGGCCGACGCTGTCCGGCGGCCTGAACTATCAGACCGACGAGCCATTCGGCAATTCCATCAGCGCCGGCTTCAACCGGTTCGAAGGGTCGCTGGGCGGTCCCGTGCCGGCGATCACCAACCTGCGGTTCTTCGTCTCCGGCGTCGTGCAGGGGCAGACCTCGCAGTTCCGCGGCCGGGGGTTCGACCAGATCCCGACCTTCGTGCTGGGCGGCGTCGATACGACCATCGCGGACAACAAGGGCAACCAGGTGGCGGTGCCGACCTTCATCCAGTTCGGCGGATCGTGTGACGCCTCCCGGAACTTCGGGCAGGACTGCCAGGGCCGGCGGGCGCCCTACGACTGGAGCAACAATATCCAGACGCTCGGCAAACTGACCTATTCGTACGGGTCGGGCTCGAGTATCGCGCTGACCGGGTTGGCCAGCGGCCAGCAGGGGCGCTTCACGCCGGGGACGGCCATCGGCAATCCCTCGCTCTACGCCGGCTACCACGCCTGGCAGCGGCTGGGCGTGCTGAATCTGACCCACTCGTTCTTCAAGAGCGCCGAGCGCGAATTGGCCCTGAATGTGAACCTGAGCTGGGGCCAGAACGACAGCATCAGGGGTCCGCTCGATCCAGCGAGCGAGGCCGACAGCCGCGATCCCACGCTGGGGTTGCGGTTCAAGTCGCTGGGGTTCGCGGGCGTCAGCGCGATGCCGTTCCCGCTCGACGACCAGATCATCCGCAACATCCGCACGAACAGCGGCCTGCGCACGCCGCTGCTCAACCGGACCGATCTGCGCAGCGTGCAGCCGTACCGCACCAACCCGTACGGCCTCTCCACCGGCTGGCCGACCGCCGGGTTCGACGCCACGGGGACGCTGTACCACGAGAGTCGCTACCGCGCGTTCGCCCAGGTGGACTGGCAGGCGAACCGGTTCCACCGGTTCAACTTCGGCGGCGAGTACAAGAAGACCGATCTGTCCTATTGGAACTCGTCGTTCATCACGCAGATCTTCATGGACGCCTACGTCGTGCACCCGGTCAGCTACGCGGCGTGGGTCGCCGACCGGCTCGATCTGGGCGACGTGGTGCTGGAGCTGGGTGGGCGCCTCGACTACATGGATTCGAAGGCGCTGTTCGCCACGACGCCGGGGCGGATCTTCTCCAACCCGCAGTGGCAGAGCAGCGCGGTGACCGACGACGCCGCCTATGCGGCGTCGCTGGCGGCGGTCATGACGCCGGCCGAGGCACACCACACGATCTCCCCGCGCCTGCGGGTGTCGTTCCCGATCACCGAGAAGACCGACTTCCGCCTGTCGTACTCGCAACAGGTCCAGACTCCAGACCTCAGCACGCTGCTCTCGGGGTCGAATAACGACCTGTCGTTCACCAATACGAACGATCAGTTCGGGCGGGATGTCGGCTTCGGCAAGACGATCCTGTTCGAGTTCGGGGCGCGGCACGCGTTCAGCCCCGATCTCGTGCTGGACGTCTCGGCCTACAACAAGGATTTCGTTTCCGATCTGGCCTACCGCATCAAGCCGTACGACGACCCGGCGAATCCGGGCCGCCTCCAGAACCTCAACGTGCTGACCACGGGCGACTTCGGGTACGCCCGCGGCGTGGACGTGAAGGTGGACAAACGCATCGGCGGATGGCTCGACTTCAGCGGCGCGTACACGTTCCAGGTCGCCAAGAGCACCGGGTCGGATCCGTTCTCCTACCTGCGGACCACGTCGCGCCAGATCCAGCAGGTGTCGGGCGACCGCAACCCGCCGCCCGAGCAGCCGCTGCCGACCGACGACAACCGGACCCACAGCATCGTGGGGGCCGTGTCGCTGCGCGTGCCCGCGGAGTGGCAGAAGGGCAGGGCGCTGGGATCGGCGTTCCGCGACGTCGGGGTGTTCGTGACGTTCCGCGCTCTCTCCGGCCTGCCCTATACCCGTGTCCAGAACTCGGGCGCCGGCACCACGGTGCCGCGCCAGGGCTTCGGGCTCACGGCGACGAGCGTCGAGCCGGTCAACTCCTCCACGATGCCGTGGACGCGGTTCCTCGACATGCGCCTCAACAAGGGCATCCGGCTGGGACGCACCGACATCACCGCGTTCGCCGACATCCGCAATCTGTTCAACTTCCGCAACGTGGTCGCGTTGTTCGCCGAGACGGGCGACGTCGTGAACGCCCTGTTCCAGCAGACGACACTGGGCGACGAGTTCTCGTTGCTGCGCAACGAGGCGTTGCAGAACGGTCACCTGCTGGCTGCCGGGACCGTGGACCTGCGGCCCGCCTGCGCCAGCTGGACCGGCTCCGACGGCGGCCCGGTCGATTGCGTCGCGCTGCGCCAGGTGGAGGCCCGGTTCGGGAATGGGGATGGGCTCTACACCGTGGACGAGCAGGCCAATGCCCTGAACGCGTTCTACGCGCGGTTCAACGGGCCGCAGACCTTCTACGGCCAGCCGCGGCACATCCGCCTCGGCTTCGAACTGAACTTCTGAGTCGGCGAGCGGGCGGCGTCCGGTGACGGGCGCCGCCCCACCGCTCTACAAGAGGGACCCGATATGCGTTCACCTTGGTTCATTCGCGCGGGCCGCACCGCGCTGGCGGGAGCGCTGCTCGTGGCCTACGCCGGCGTCGGTCCGGCGTCGGCCAAGCCGGCGCTCGGCCGCCCGGCGAAGCGGTCCGGCCTCAATCTGTTCGCGCTCACGTTCGGGGTCATGAACGTGAACCGGATCTACTGCGGCATCAACAACATCGGCGAGGTGTGCACCGATCCGACGAACTCGCCGGTGGTGGGCGGGGGATTCTGGCCCAAGGGGACCCCCGACCAGTACATCTTCCGCTCCGGCCTGCAGCTCGCCGGCCAGATCCCGGCGGGCGCCGGATTCACCTGGGCGGGCGACACCGTCGGGGCCTACTTCATGGATCCCCGGAACGATCAGGCCGAGGGCGATCCGATCACCCTGGTCTACAACTCGCTCGATCCAGGCGACGCGGCGGCCTGGCCCAACGGCGCCGTGGTGCGGGATACGGCGATCTACAACAACGTGCTGCTCGGCAGGAATTCGATTTCCCAGCAGGATCTCTGGGTTCGCACCTGGGACGGCAATCCGGCGTTCACCGGCAGCGCGCGCACCCACCCGATGGGCATTCTGGTGGAGGAGCGCGGGCTGGCGTGGAACTTCCCGACCGGCAACGAAGACATCATTTACTTCGTCTACAACTTCTACAACGTGACCGCGTCGAATCCCGCGGTCTATGCCAACCTCGACCCGGCGCTCGCCAACGAGATCGCGGCCATCGGCGCGGATTTCCAGGCGCGCAACGAGGCGGCCTACGGGATCGACATCCCCGACGGGGGCTACGCCATCACCAGCATGTTCGCGGCGTTCTTCGCGGACATGGATGTGGGCAACGCCTCGTTCAACTACGCCACGCCGGTGATTCCGTTCGCGATGGGCGTGGCCTACAAGTCCGACTTCCTCGAGCCCGGTTGGACCTTCCCGCCCGACATCTTCGGCGCGCCGTTCGTCCCGTCGCCCGGGTTCATCGGGGTGAAGTACCTGCGCTCCCCGACCAATGCGCTGGGACAGCAGATCGGGCTCACGATCTTCTCCAACACGCTCAACTCCAACACGGGTTATCCCGATCCGGTCGGGGTGAAGCAGCTGTACCGCTACCTGTCGGGCGGCTCGAGCCCGTTGGCGGGCGACAATCCCTGCACCTTCCAGGGGCAACAGCTGCAGCTGCATTTCTGCTACGTGGCGCAGAACGCGGCCGACACGCGCTTCTTCCAGTCGTCGGGACCCCTGACGCTGAACCCGGGCGAGGTGAAGACGATCGTCGTGGCCTACATCAACGCCGCGCCGACCGCGGTCGTCGCGCCGTTCATCGGCGGCGACTTCAAGCCCGGCATCCCGGCGTCCGGGGACACGATCGCGGCCGACCCCGCGCGCGTGCGGCCGATCGAGCGCGCCATGGGGTGGGTGTCGCAGGCCGATACCAACGCCGACGGCGTCATCGAACAGTACGAGGTCCAGACGGTGCCGCGCTCGCTGCTCAACAAGGCGCTGGTGGCGCAGGCCGTGTACGACAACAAGTTCCTGCTCCCCTTCGCGCCGGAGGCGCCGACCTTCTTCCTGGTGCCCGGCGACAACCAGGTCACGATCGCCTGGCAGAAGAGCCAGACCGAGACCGTGAAGGCCGGCGGGGGCGATCCGTATTTCGTCATCGCGTCCGATCCGACCTCGACTCTGTACGACCCGAACTTCCGGCAGTACGACGTCGAGGGCTATCGCATCTATCGCGGGCGCACCACGGGCGATCTGCAGCTCGTGGCCCAGTTCGACTACGCCGGCACCTCGATCACGGACTTCACGGGCGGCTTCGCCTACACCCTGGATCGGGACGGCGACGGCATCAGCGAATGCGCGCCCGAGCTGGGAGTGCAGGACGACTGCCCGATCACGTTCCCGTCGGCGACGGGTGAGGATCACGCGCTGGTCGGCGACGTCCTCCAGATACCGGCCGGTGGACGGGTGCAGCTGGCCAACGGCAATATTCTGATCCTGCACGCCGATACGGCGGTCTCGGGTGGTGGCCAGGGATACCCGCCGCTCGCCGACAACGGTGTGCCGTTCGCGTACGTGGATCGCGCCGTGCGGAACTCGTTCACGTACTACTACGCGGTCACGGCGTTCGACGTGAACTCGCTGGGGTCGGGGCCCTCCGCGATCGAATCCCCGCGCGTCACCAAGAGCGTGACGCCGCGCGCGCCGGGAGCGAACACGACCGCCACCGCCTTGGTGCGCGGGGTGTTCGGAGCCGACGGCGCGGAGCTCGACCCATCGGCACAGTACCCGGCCATCGATACGGCGACGGGGACGTTCGCCGGCAACATGCCCCCGGCCAACGACGCCGCGCTGGTGCTCGGCTCGGCGGTGGTCGAAGCGTTGCCTCCGGGCGACATCACCGTGAAGGTCGTGTCGGTCGGACCCGGGTTCGCAGGGGGCATCGGGGCCGCCCCCGAGCTGACGCTGCAGCTGTCCGCGGCGGGCGTGACGGTCCAGATGATCCTGCCGCTTTCGGACGAGCCGGCGTTCAACGCCACTGGCGCCACGAGTTATTCGGTGACCCAGGCGCTCGTGCCGTACGACTCGGCGAACGCCAGGAAGTTCGGCCTCGCGTTCACGCAGGACGTGCGCATGCCGGTCACCTACGGCGGGCAGCTCGTCCCGATCGTCAGGACGTCGGGCGCCGTGACGGTGGCGGCCAGGCGTCTCGGCGCCATCGACGATACCAGCGGCTACCTGGCGCACTCGCGCTGGTTCGTCGGCAACGCCGAGCCGGCCGATCCGACGATCGTGGGTACCGCCGACTCGGCGCACAATGCCGGCGCGCTGCCGGGGGTGAGCAGGATCTGGGCGCCGCAGGCCTACCGCGACCCGGGCATCAACCTGTTCCTGCGCGGCTACTCCTACGGCCAGACCGCGTGGTACCCGGCGGACTTCGTGGTGACCTGGAACGCGGATTCGAGTCTCGCGGTGTTCGACTCCACGCATCACAGCCCGCTGCCCTTTGCGCCGAACGGCGGGACGGGGTGGGGCTTCATCAATCAGCGAGCGTTTGCCGCCGCCGGGACCACGACGCCCGAGCTCGAGGACGGCACCGGCTCGCCCAGTGTGGCGGTGGTGGGCTATCACCATCTTTACGGGACCCAGCCGACCTGTTTCCCGGACTGGTGGGCGATCACCTGCGCCGAGTTGGAGCAGAAAGCGCAGGTCGAGCCGCTCGACTTCAACTTCGACGGAGTGGCGGACGGCTCGGGAATCGCCATGATGGTGAACGGCGAAGCGTTCTTCATGGCGCTGAGCGGTGGACAGCTGCCGGCGGCCGGTACCAAGTGGCGGCTGCGGGCGGTGACCGGTACGGAGAAGGCGAAGTGCCAGCCGGCCGTGCAGCCGGTGATGACCGACTGTTCCGGATACCGCTTCAGCGGTCCGTCGCTGCGGCCTTCGTTCGCGCCGGGGTTGACCTACAAGATCACGGTGTCGCAGAAGTTCGCCGTGGACGAGGCCGCGTCGGGCGATCTGTCGCGCGTCCACACGGTGCCGGATCCCTATTACGTCACCAACGCCCTCGAGGCCACGGCGAACTCGA
>DATGDT010000299.1:0-4102 GCA_035310725.1 Gemmatimonadales bacterium | reverse complement strand
GTGGCGCAGCGCGCGCTGCGGCCACGCGGCACGCTGGTAATGAAGAGCACCTACGCCGACAAGCTCACGCTCGACGCCTCGGCGGTCGTGGTGCACGAGCTGACGCTGATCGGCTCGCGCTGCGGTCCCTTCCCGAAGGCGCTCGCCCTGCTCGCCGCGGGCCAGGTGGACGTGTTACCCCTCGTCTCAGCGCGTTATCCCTTGGATCGGGCGCTCGACGCGTTCGAACACGCGCAGCGACCGGGGACACTGAAGGTCTTGCTCGGGAGATGAGACTCAGCGGAGCGACGCGCCCGCGCGTACCCAGCGCCCGAGCAGCGCACGCTCTTCAGCGGTGATTCCCGTGACGTTGCCGAGTGGCATCGTCTGCTGGAGGACGGCGCGTTCGACGATGCGTGCGGCCCGGGCCCGGATCTGCTCGGGCGTGTCGAGGATCACGCCGGCGGGCGCGGCCGTGATGCCTGGGTAGGTGGGCGCCGTGGAGTGGCACGGTGCACAGCGCCGCGCGATCACGACGCGCACTTCTGCGAAGGAAACGGAGCCCAGAGACCCCGCTGGAGTGCCACCGCCGGGACGTGGCGCCGTGACGATCGCCAAGATCATGAGGCCGGCCACCGCCGCCGGCAGGAGCCAGGCGTTGCGGCGTCCTGCGTTGCGCAGGTTGAACCAGTGGCGCACCAGCACGCCGATCACGAACAACACCGCGAGAATCGCCCACCCCCAGCGGCTGCCGTAGGTCGCCGGGTAGTGATTGCTCACCATCACGAACAGCACCGGCAGGGTGAGGTAGTTGTTATGCAGTGAGCGGAGGGCCCCCTGGCGGCCGCGGGCGGCGTCCGGTGCGACGCCCGCCGAGAGGGCGGCGACCATGTCGCGCTGGGCCGGGATGATCACCCGGAACACGTTCGCGGCCATGATCGTGCCCAGCGCCGCGCCGACGTGGAGATAGGCGGCGCGGGCGCTGAACACCTGGCCCAACCCCCATGCCAGCGCGGTCACGAGGACGAGTCCGAGCCCCGCCAGGGCGACTGGATGGCCCGCGACCGGCGACCGGCACAGCAGATCGTAGACGAGCCAGCAGACGACGAGCGTCGCGACGCTGAGCGTCACGGCCGCGGTCGGACCGATGGACGAAACGGCGGGATCGAGCAGGTACTCGCGCGCTCCGACATAGTAGAGCAGCACGAGGAGCGAGAGGCCGCTCCACCACGTGGCGTACGCCTCCCACTTGAACCAGTGCAACGTCCGCGGCAGTCGCGCGGGGGCGACCGTGTACTTCACGACCCGGTAGAACCCGCCGCCGTGCACCGACCACAGCTCCCCGCCCACGCCGGGCTCGGGCGTTTCGGGCGGTGCGATGCGCCAGTTCAGCCAGTTGAAATAGAAGGACGTGCCGATCCAGCTGACCCCGGTGATCACGTGCGCCCACCGCAGCACGAGGCTCAGCCACTGCTCCAGGTGGGCGCTCACCCGTCAGCTGCCGCGGTAGGTCGAATAGCCGAAGGGGCTCACGAGCAGAGGCACGTGGTAGTGCCCGTCGTCGTAGGGGGTGAATACCACTTCGACGTAGGGATAGAAAGCGGCCTCGCCGCGCGTCGCGAAGTACTCACCCACGTCGAAGCGCAGCCGGAAGGTGGTGCCGGCGGCGGCGGGAGCGGTCGCCGGGAGCAGGGTGGGGACGCGCCCGTCGGCGTCGGTCGTCCCGCGCGCCAGCTCGGTCCAGCCGCGGGGTCCCTGGGCCGAGAGCGTCACCGACACGCCGGCGGCGGGCCGGCCGCGCACCGTGTCCAGCACGTGCGTCGACAGCGTCATGCGGTCACTCCCCTCCCAGTTTCTCCAGTCGCAGGGCCGTGATTTTCGCCTGCTCACCCGCCGCGATGCGCAGCTCCTGCTCGGGGTCGCCCCCGAGCCGGCGCCGCAGGTCCGCCAGCAGATCCGCGGCGCCGCGCCCTGTCGCGCACACGAGGTAGACGTGGCCGAAGCGCGCCTCGTAGTCGCGGTTCCCCTGCTCGAGCGCCCGGCGGACTTCCGCGGCGGCGTCGTCCACGCCGCTCTGCTCGCGTCGCGACCAGGCGTCCACGCCGCGCTCCCCGATGCGCGGATGCGCCGCGAACGCCTCGAGCCAGTCCGCCCGCTCGAGGGCCCACCACTCGCGCTCCGCTGCCTCGAGCAGCGCCGCGTCGCTCGCGTACGGGAGGCCGGCGAGTATCCGCTCCACCCAGCGCCGCGACCCGCAGCAGCGCCTCAACGCTGCCTCGGCGTCAGGGACGGGAAGGGCGTTCAGGTACGAGACGACCCGTCCCCCGTCCCCCGTCCCTCGTCCCTCCTCTTTCAGACCCGTCTCCCGTACAGCCTCAGTCTCGCCACGCCCCCGTCCGGATAGATGCTGAACCGGACGTGCGTCACCGGCCCCGAACGGCCGACGGCGCGAAAACGGTGTTGCGCATCCGCCTTCAGTTTCGTGCGCGGCACCAGCTCGCGCCACGGGGCGCCTTCGTCCGGTACGGCGTTCACGTCGAGCTCGGGGAGATCGCACCCCTCCAGGCGGCAGCTCTCGGGGAAGTTGCCCTTGAAATGCGTAGTGTCCACCCGCACCGCGTCGATCGTGCCGCGGGCGCCGAGCCGCAGGATGACCCAGTCGTGACCGGGCCCGCGCCGCCGGCGCGTCTCCCACCCGTCGCTCATGTCCTCGGGGCTGCCCGGCATGAGCAGGTTGAGCGGATCGCTGAAGAACTGGTCGCTCGCGGCCAGCGGCGTGCCCCCGTTGCGGAGTGCCGCGAGATCGAGGTGCCCTTTCTTCCTCTCGAGCGCCGCCCAGTCGGGGCGCGCCTCACCCCACACGCGCAGTCGCGCGACCCCGCCGTCGGGGTAGATGTTCAGCCGCACGTGGGTGATGCGCGACTCGCCTGTGACCGGGAATTCGTTGAGCGAGTCGCTCGCGAGCGGCGTGCGCGGCAGGAGCGTGGTCCACGCCGCGGCGCCGCCGCCGCGGCGCCTGGTGATGGTGTCGTCCTTCCCTGCGAGGGCTGCCGCATCGAGCGAGCACGCCTCGGGGTGATTGCCCCGGAAGTGACGCGTGTCCACCGTCACGGCACGGGCCACGCCGGGGACGCCGAGCCGCACGATGCACCAGTCGGAGCCGGGCGTGCGTCGCCGGCGGGTCTCCCAGCCGTCCATCCATTTGCCGCGGCTCGTGTACTTGCCCTCGAGAAACACGGGGGAGCCGGGTTTCAGCAGGTTGGACTTGGGCGCGAAGAACTCGTCGTTGGCGAGCACGGCGCGCCCCCCGACGCGGGCCGCGGCCAGATCGATCAACCCTGCACGCACGAACACCTCCCAGGCTGGCGCAACCGACCCTCTTCCGCGCATCTTGTGTCGTCACCCGAGGGACGAACGACATGGCGGAGAAGTCCTACAATGGTCCCGAACGGCGCAAGGCGAAGCGGCGCAAGAGCGCCGATCGCCGGAACGTGTTCGACCGGCGGCGCTGGAAGGAGCGGCGCCGCACCTGGGGCCGGACGTCTACCGAGCGGCGCGTCGACAAGGACCGGCGTTCCCTCGTGCCCCGGCGTCGCGGCGACGAGCGGCGCACCGGACGGGACCGCCGCGACTCCGACGAGTAGTCACGTTGCCCGCTCCTCCCGGCGCAGCCACGACCCGCCCGGCGGAGCGGGAAAGCGGCCCGCTTCGTACACGCAGATCCCCCGCAGGAACGTTCGCAGCACCTTGCCACGGAGCGCCAGACCCGCGTAGGGCGTAAGGGGATGGCGCTGGTGCAGCCGCCCGGGATCCACCGTCCACTCGGGCCCCGGGTCGAACACCACCAGATCCGCGTCGTATCCCGGCGCGATGCGACCCTTGTGATTCAGCCCGGCGAGGTGCGCCGGCCCCTGTGACAGCCAGCGCGCCAGCGCCGGGAGGCCGTGACCGCGCGCGCGCGCCCCGGTCCAGGTCGCCGGGAGTGACAGCTCGAGCGACGCGATGCCGCCCCACGCCGCCAGGAAGTCTCCCGTGTCGAGATGCTTCAGCTCGGGCGCGGCGGGGGAGTGATCGCTCGCCACGAGATCGATCGCTCCGTGCGCGAGGCCCTGCCACAACCGCT
>DATGDT010000298.1:0-2461 GCA_035310725.1 Gemmatimonadales bacterium | reverse complement strand
GCTCCAGTTTTCCATGGCCGTACGGTCCAGCGGTATCCAGGAGGTGATGGTCAGCGCGGAAGAAGCGAGGTGCGGCGAAAGCTACGCGGAGAGCCCGAGCAGCGGGCTGGCGCCGCTCGCACTTGCACTGGTCACCCCGGCCGATTCCGTCGGCGAAGACGAACGAACGCTTCCGACACTCACCTACGCGGCGTGCGACGACACGGTGCAAACCGCATTCACGCGGACCGTCCAGCTCTACCGGCCGGATTCGGCTCCCGGGCGCAGCGCGTTCCTCAGCCTGGAGGGATCGATCGGGGGCGCGTGGCGGATCGAGCGCCACCTCACCCCGGGCGGCACGCTGGTACGCGGCGCACTCCGCGGAAACCTGTCGGGGCGGGTCCGACTGACGGCTCGGGGTGTGGCAGACAGTGTCGACCTTTCCGGTGAGTTTCGTGGGCCGCTCGTGTATCAGAATCCGTCGGCGAACGCCGACACCGTCTATGGGACCTGGGTCGTGCACCTGACCGGCGACTGGCGGGAAGATCCGGCTATCGGCGCCGCCCGCCGGCTCACCTATTTCATGGAGCACGGCCGATCCTCCAAAGAGGATTCCGAGGCTGAGGCTGAAGAAGCGCCGTCGCCCTATGCGAGGCTGGTGGAACGCGCGCAATCGGACTCGAGCACGCTCGACACGCTCGTCGCGCTTCGCCTGGCTGCGACCGATCCGAAGACGCGGGCCGACATCGAGGCGGCCCTGTTCGCGGCGCGGGGAGAATCGCCGGGACGACTCACCAGCCGGCTGCTCCGCACGGAGACGCGCATCGCGCCCGACCTGGTGCTCCAGGAGTTTCGATATCCCGAGGGGGACTCGGTGTTTGGGCTCGAAGCGGCCAGGTTTCTCGCACGCGAGCTGGGGCCGCTCGCGCTCCAGCGCCGGCGCCTGACCGATCGAGAGGATCTCGGCGCCGGCGTGCTGAGCATGCTGGGCGCGGGCAATGGATTCGTGCGCGGGGGGGGTCCGGTTCTCCAGGCGGCCGCTCGACGCGCCGACGACCCGGTGAGCCGCGACCTGCTGTGGTTCGCCGCGTACCAGGCCGACCCGGCCCGCTACCGGCGATCGCTCGAAGCCAGCGTGGATTCGGTTCGAGGATACGGTCCGATCGTGCTGGCCTGGGTCGCGGGGAACGGCGCACCGACCTCGCAGAGCTGGGGAGTCGAGCCGGGCGAGCTCGATTCCCTGCGACGGTTCCCCGGCGTGGACGCCGCCCCCGACTCGCTCGCGGCGTTTCTCGAACAGACCACGAGTGCCGGCGCGCGTCACCTCGCCCCGCTCCGGATGTGGTTCGAGTCCGAGGGCCGGGACCTGGGGCAGGAGCTCAGGCGGCGGTTCGTGACCGACACCACGTTCCGCCGGCGTGAGGTGGTCGCCCGCTATCTGGAGGACCTGGGCGATACGACCGCCTGGCCGTGGATGCGGGGGTTGCTGCAGGGACCCGTACGCGCGCGCCAGGTTGCCTACGACCTGCTTCCGGCGGACACCGTGAGGGACACGACGCTCATCGCGGATGTGCAGCGCCTGCTGCTCGGTTACGTCGCCGGACGTGTCGGGCTGCGGGACACTTCCGGCAAGGACGTCCCAGCACCCTGGGTGCACGACGAGCGTCCCGACGTCCGCATTCTCGCGAGCGACGGCATTCTGCCGTCGGCGATCGAACCGTGGCGACGGCTGTTCATGGTCATGCCGATGGACTCGGTACAGGGGCGGGTCGCGAGCGATGGGCTCCAGATGGCGTGGGTCGTGAGCCCGCTGAGACGGATCGGCGACCGGTTCTACGTGTCCGTGACGCTGGTGCCGGTTGGCGGTCCGTGCCTATGCGGAGGCGGTGTGCAGTTCGTGCTCGAGCGGCGCCAGCGCGAATGGGTCGCCGTTGATGTGAGACGCTGGATCTCGTAGACCCTCCGGACCCGCGCCCGCCTGTTGGGCGAGCGCGTCCTGGAGGGCGTTCGGTCGTATGGGCGAAATCTCACCGCGATCCGGTCGTGGCCAGCCCGAGCGATTGCGCGGCCTGCGCCAGCTTCACGAACTCGGCACGATAGCCGTCGGGATCGGCGCCGAGCGAGCCCCGAGCCGCTGCGATCACCTCTTCGAAATTCGCCACCCCGCGATACGCCGAGCCCTTGAGCAGCAGGCCGAATTCGGCCACCGCCGTCTGGAACCGGAACTCAGGGGAGGGTGTGCGGCCCGGCTCGCCCGAAACGGGAAGGGTGAGGAGCCGGCTGCGGTCCCCGTCGGGCTGCTTGTAGCGCACCTTGACGAAGCCCAGCTCCCCGCCGCCGCTGCGCGGCGTGCGCACCGTCTGGTAGCGCAGCGAGTCGGGGACCCGGATCGTCACGTCGGTCGGGACGCCCGTGGGGACGATCTCGTACAGCGCAGTGACCGAATGGCCTGCGCCCATCTCGCCCGCGTCCTTCGTGTCGT
>DATGDT010000297.1:0-2227 GCA_035310725.1 Gemmatimonadales bacterium | reverse complement strand
TCGGAGAGCACCATGCTCTTGCGCTCGAGGCCCAGCATCACCTTGTCCTTGGCGTCCTCGAGATCGGCCATGTCCACGGCCTGCTTGTTGCGCCGGGCCGCGAGCAGCGCCGCCTCGTTCACCACATTGGACAGCTCGGCGCCCGACAGGCCCGGCGTGCCCTTGGCGATCGGCTCGAGATCGACCTGCTGGGCGAGCGGGATCTTGCGGGTGTGCACGCGCAGGATCTGCTCGCGCCCCTTCACGTCCGGCATGTCCACGACGATCTGGCGGTCGAAGCGACCCGGGCGCAACAGCGCCGGGTCGAGTATATCGGGGCGGTTGGTGGCGGCCAGCAGGATGACGCCGTCGTTGGATTCGAAGCCGTCCATCTCGACCAGCAGCTGGTTCAGCGTCTGCTCGCGCTCGTCGTGGCCGCCGCCCAGCCCGGCGCCGCGATGGCGCCCCACCGCGTCGATCTCGTCGATGAAGATGATGCAGGGCGCGTGCGTCTTCCCCTGCTCGAACAGATCGCGCACCCGCGAGGCGCCGACGCCCACGAACATCTCGACGAAGTCCGAGCCCGACATCGAGAAGAACGGCCGGCCCGCTTCCCCGGCCACCGCCTTGGCGAGCAGCGTCTTGCCGGTGCCGGGCGGGCCGATGAGCAGCGCGCCCTTGGGCAGCCGGCCGCCGAGCCGCTGGAACTTCTGCGGGTCCTTCAGGAAGTCGATGATTTCCTCGAGCTCCTGCTTCGCCTCGTCGCATCCCGCCACGTCGGCGAACGTAATCTTCGGCGTGTCACCGGAGAGCAGCTTGGCCTTGGATTTCCCGAACGCGAAGGCGCGGTTCCCCCCCTGCTGCATCTGGCGGACCATGAACAGGATCAGTCCGAGCATCAGCAGGTAGGGGAGAAAATTCAGGAAGATAACGCCGAAGGACGGCCGCATGTCCTTGGCGCTCACCTCCACGCCCTTCTCCCGCAGCGTGGCGACCCAGGAGTCGCTCGATTCGAACGGCAGCAGCGTCGTAAAGTGGTCGGCCGGGCGCTGCCGCCCCACCTGGATCGGGGCCTTCAGGTCGCCCTTGATCCGGGTCCGCTCGGTGATCTCCACCGTTTTCACGTTGCCCTGGTCCAGCTGCGCCGTGAACTCGGAGTACTTGATCTCGACGGAGTCCTGCCGCGTGCGGGCCGCGAGCTGCACCAGCAGCACGGTCCCCACGATGAGGAACGCCCAGAACGAGAGCGTCCGCAGCATGCGGCTCCATTGGAATTCCCGCGGAGGCGGGGGCACGCGATTCGTCATGTCAGACTGGCAATATAAGGGAGGTGCCGGAAATTCTCAGCATGGTCGAGCCCGTACCCCACCAAAAAGGCCCGCGGGGCGTCGAATCCGACGAACTTGGCGTCCAGCACCAGCTGTTCCGCCACGTGTTTGTGCAGCAAAGCGCAAATCTCCAGACTGCGGGGCCGGCGCTCCCGCAACAGCTCCACCAGGCGGTTCAGCGTCCGGCCCGTGTCCACGATGTCCTCCACCAGCAGGATGTGCCGCCCGGCGAGCACCGTTTCGGGGTCGTACAGCAGCCGCACCTGACCGCTCGACACGGTTCCTGCCCCGTAGCTCGCCGCCACCAGAAAGTCCACCTGCAGCGGGCGGTCGATGCGCCGCACCAGGTCGCTCAGAAAGATGAAGCTCCCTTTCAGGAGACCGAGCACGAGCAGGTCGCCGTCCGGGTACGCCGTAGTGATCTCGCGCCCCAGCTCGGTCACGCGGCGCTCGATCGTCTCTGCTTCGTACACGATGCGGGCCAGTTTGGCTCCGCCGGTCTGATGGCCCGTCTCAGCGGTCGGTAACATCAACCCTCACGGCCCGGGTTCCCGGCGGCGGCAACGCCGCGCGACTGCGGCAGATGCCGGGCACCCAGAGAATGGTTTCGCCCTGCGCCACCACCGGATAACGAAGACGCTCGCTGCGCGGGATGCGCGCTTCCATCAGAATGCGCCGCAGGGGGCGGCGGCCCACGCCGCCGAGCGGCTCGATCACGTCGCCGGGACGGGCGCCGCGTACTTCCCATCCCTTCCCCCGGATCCAGGTGCGCCAGCCGGCGCGCGCCATCCGTTGCGGGGCCGTGGCGGGTCCCCATTTCACCGCGTAGTCCCCGAAGTGCGCGACGCCCCGGGTGGCGCGCGGCGCCACGGCTCGAGCCGCTGGCGCCGGCCGGTAGATCCGCAGGCGGTCGAACGCGA
>DATGDT010000296.1:0-17431 GCA_035310725.1 Gemmatimonadales bacterium | reverse complement strand
GTAGAACGGCGTGCGCCCCGAGCAGCCGATCCCGCCCACCAGCACCAGGCGGTCCAGCGGCACGGCCACGCGCTCGAGCGCCGTCGCCAGCCCGTGCGCGACCTGGCCGTGGCCGCACCCCGGACACCACACGTGCGGCATTGCTTCGACCCGCAGATAGCGCCGTACATCCCCGCCGACCCTAGGCATGCACCGCCTCCATCGCGGCCCGCGCCGCCTGCCCGATCTCCTCGGGCGTGAAGAGATGGCCGTCGGCCCGTCCCAGATGATGCACCGGCGTCGCGCCGTTCACGGCCGCGCGCACCGGCATGACGAGCTGTCCCAGGTTCAGCTCCGGCACCACCAGCCCCTCGACTCGGCCCGCCAGCTCGGCCACGAGCCGCTCGGGGAACGGCCATAGCGTCTGCAGCTCGAGCAGGCCGGCGCGCACGCCTTCGGCGCGCAGCTGATCCACGGCTCCGGCCGCGGCCCGCGCGGTGATGCCGTAGGCGAGCACCGCGACGTCGGCGTCCTCCAGAGCGCGGGTGCGGTAGCGCAGGATCTCGGCCTCGCCCGCCGAGAGACGGTCGATCGACCGCCGCAGCATGCGATCGAGGTTCGGGCCGTCCGAGGCCCGCGGCCGCCCCGAGTCCGCGTGGGCGAGCCCGGTTACCACGAGCTCCGCGCCCTCGCCGAATCCGACGAATTCGGTCCCCGCGAACGGCCGGAAGCCTTCGAGCGACGCGGGCCGGCGGCGATCCACCACCGCGACCTCCGGCAGCTCGACGTTCTCCCGCATGTGCGATAGCGAGGCGTCGAGCAGCAGGATCACGGGGATGCGGTACGTCTCGCTCATGTTGAACGCCGCCACCGTGACCTCGTACACGTCCGGCACCGACGCGGCGGTGAGCACAATGGCGGCGCGGTCGCCGTGCGAGCCCCAGCGCGCCTGCATCACGTCTCCCTGCGAGGGCAGGGTCGGGAGGCCGGTGCTCGGGCCCGCGCGCTGCGAGTCCACGATCACGCACGGCGTCTCCGTCATCGCGGCGTAGCCGATGTGCTCCTGCATCAGCGAGAATCCGGGCCCCGACGTCGCGGTCATCGCCTTGGCGCCGGCCCACGAGGCCCCGATGACGGCAGCCAGCGCCCCGATCTCGTCTTCCATCTGGATGAACACGCCGCCGCGCGGCGGGAGCAGGCGCGCCATCCATTCCATGATCTCGGTCGCGGGAGTGATCGGATACCCGGCGTAGAAGCGGCAGCCGGCCCGCAGGGCGCCCAGCGCGCAAGCTTCGTTTCCCTGGATCAGTCTCATGCGGCCGCCTCCGCCGCCCGCTCCATCGCCTGCATGGGGGGCCGCTCGAGGATGAACACGAAGTCCGGGCAGCGAACCGCGCAGACGCCGCAGAAGATGCAGCGGTTGATGTCGGTTACGACGATGCGCTGCACCGCATCCAACGCCAGGATCCCGCTGGGGCAGGCCGCGACACAGACGTTGCACCCCTTGCACCAGGCGCGATTCACCAGCAACGCCGCGTCCCCCTGCGCGTACCGCTCGAACCCTGGCTTCATGTCTCCCGTCCCTGTGCCGCGAGATAGCGGTCGATGCCGTGGGCGGCGAGCTTGCCGTGCCGCACGGCCTCGACCACCGTGGCCCCGCCGTTCACGGCGTCGCCGCCGGCGAAGTACTTGGGTGCGCTCGTCTGCCCCGTGGCGGGGTCGATCGCGACCAGACCGCCCTCGGTGTTGAGGCCCTCAATCCAGGAGAAGAAATCGGTGCGACGCTTCTGACCGAGCGCCTTGATGAGGGTGTCCGCGGGAATCGTGAACTCGCTCCCCGGCTCGGGCTCCGGGCGCGGCCGTCCGGACCGGTCCGGTGCGCCGAGTCGCATGCGCCGGCATTCCACCGCTTCGAGTCGCCCGTTTCCCAGCAGCCGGACCGGCTCGGCCAGGAACGTGAACGCGACGCCTTCGTCGCGCGCCTCCACCACCTCATGGGGATAGGCGGGCATCTCCGCTTCGGAGCGCCGGTACACCAACGTCACTTCCGACGCGCCAAGGCGCACCGCCTCACGCGCGACGTCGATCGCGGTGTTCCCGCCGCCCACCACCACGACGCGCTCACCCACTTCCGGCGGCCGTTGCAGCTTGATCGCTTCGATGAACGGCAGCGAGTCCCACACGCCCGTCAGGTCGTCGCCCGGATAGCGAACCGCCTGGTCATCACCCAGTCCCACGCCGAGGAAGACTGCGTCGACGGACTCGGCGAGGTCGTGCAGCCGCTGCGGACTGTCGATGAGCTGACCCATCAGGAACCGCACGCCGCCGCGCTCGAGGCGCAACGCCTCGGCGGGCAACGGATCGCGCACCAGCCGGTAGGGTGCGATCGCGTAGCGCACCAGCCCGCCCACCTCGGGGCGGGCATCCACCACGGTGACCGCATGGCCCAGGCGGGCCAGCTCGGCGGCACAGGCCAGCCCGGCAGGACCGGCCCCGATCACCGTCACGCGGCGGCCCGTCGCCGCCGCGCGTCGCGGCTCCTCGACCGTCCATCCCGTCGCCTGATCGGTTGCCCAGCGCTGCAGCCGGGTGACCGGAACGGGCCGGCGCCCCTGCGTGTCCAGCACGCAGGCGCCCTCGCACAGCTCCTCCCCGGGACACACGCGGGCGCATGTGCCACCAAGCGGGTTGGCGGCGAAGATCAGCGCGGCCGCGGTCTCGACGTCGCGGCGCGCCAGCGCGCCGACGAACCCCGGCACGTCGACCCGAGCCGGACAGGCCACCACGCAGGGCGCGAGCGCGGTCGGTCCGCCGCACTGGAGACACCTGTCCGCTTCACGCACCGCGAGCCACTCTTCGAGGGGCGGGTGCAGGTCCTGGTACAGCCCCGGCGCCTCGGTGGCCACCGCAAGGCTTGCCGACTCCGTCACACGAGCCTCTTCATGAAAGGGCAGCGAGAAATCCCCTACTATGAAGAGGTCACTTCCTCCCTAATCGGATAGTGAAGCGCGTATGAAGGAGTCTTAGGGCACCCGGATCTCCATGCGGCTGCTCTTCGACAGCGTGGTGTCCGCCCCGATCTCCGGTCCGTACACGCGGCGCAGCTGCGCCAGGTACTCGTTCTGGAGGCCGCTCAGCACACGGTGTTCCTCGGCCACCGCGCTCCGGAACGCGGACTGGGTGAGGAAATCGTACAGCACCGCCGCCTCGATTTGGGCGTCGAGCAGAAACCCGCGGTGCCCGATGTCGATGAACGCATCGTCCCGCATCCCATAGGTGTGATTCGGAAAGGACGAGCTCCGCACGGTGATGCCGATCCCCGGGATCTCGCGACTCACGAACCCCGTCTCCTCGTAGCCGGCGGGCCGGCCCTTCTCTTCCTGGAGGCCCGGCGCGTTCAGCTTTTTGGCATAGGCATAGAACAGCTCCTCCAGCATCGCCGTCGTGACCCCGTCCCGGTACTCGCCGTACCGCGTGACCGCGACCTCGGTCTCCGTCATCTGGGCGGCGCCCCGGGCGGCGTCGTCCATCATGCGGGAGATGTGCTCGAGATAGACTTCGTCGGGGAACCGGATGAAGTAGTCCACCACGGCGCGGTCCGGCACCACGTTGGGTGCGACTCCGCCTTCCGGGATCACTCCCTGCACGCGCGCGTCGGGACGCCAGGTGGAGCGCAGGTGATCCACCGCCGAGTAGAACTGCACGGCCGCTTCGAGTGCATTGCGGCCGTTCCAGGAGGCGAGTTGGTGCGCGGGGCGCCCCGTGAACGTGTACTTCACCGCGTCGATGTTGAGGCAGCACACGCCGAATCCGGGACGGTCGCGGCGCGTCTCCTGGGTCGAGTGGCTGCGCACCAGAATGTCCGCCCCCTTGAAGACCCCCGCCTTCCACAGGATGAACTTCGCCGGGGGATCGACCTCTTCGGCGGGCGTGCCGTAGACGATGACGCGCCCGGGCACCTTCGACTCGGTCATGTACTCCATGAGCGCCCGCGCTGCCGCGAGCGCGACCGGGCTCTGCGCGTTGTGTTGATCGCCGTGGAACGCGCCCTGGGTGCCGCGCAGGGCGTCGTACTCGGCGATGAGGCCGAGCGTGGGACCCTGGGATCCGGCAGGTGAGACCCAGGTAGCGGTGAAGGCGGTCTTCAATCCGCCGACGCTGTCCCGGACCTGGAAGCCATAGCGCCGCAACACCGCCGTGAGCGTGTCGAAGGCCTTGAATTCCTGCCAGCCGACTTCCGGGTTATGGCCGATCCAGTCGGAGAGTCCCTGCATCTCGCCGGTCCACACCGACTCTACGCGCGCCAGCAGGCGGTCGCGCGCCGCATCGGCGCGGGCGGCGAGTCGCTCCGCCGTTCGCGTCGGCTGGAGCCGGGTCTCGAGCGAGTCGATCCGGCGCAGGATCTGCGCGGCGGCTTCCCGCTCGGTGTCGGTCGTCTGGGCGGCGAGCCCGCTGGCGGCGACGGCGAGCCAGGCCAGGGCGAGGAGGCTGGGACGGCGCATTGCGGTTCCTCAGGTGGGGGGACCGCGAGAAGGTCGTGCGAAGCGTGCGGGGAGGCAAGCAGCATTGCGGCCTCGCCTCCCCACACGCCTCATCCGACTTCACTAATAGAACCACACCTCCGCGCGCTTCTTGCCCGGCGCGTTCACGTCGTCGCCGCCGAGCACGAGCACGTGGGCCACGCCATTGGCGTCGACGTAACCCAGCGCCGCGTGGTTGAACAGATTCTTGCCGCCGGCCGACAGGATCGTGTGCACTCCCGTCGCCCCGTTGAAGCTCCCGACGGTGCCGTCGCTGTTGATCTGCGCATAGGTCTCTTCCGTCGAACCCGTGTTGGCAGCGCTATAGAGCCCGCCCGTGACCAGGACGGTGCCGCCGGCGACCACGGCCGTGTGTTTGCTCGCCACCTTCGTCATCCCGCTGGCATTCACCGTCCAGCTCGAACCGGCCAGATCTCCCGTCCGCAGATTGATCTTGGCGTAGGCGATCTGGTTGAGCTTGGTCGCGTTGTTGGTGTAACCCGAATCGTTCGGCGTAACGGCTGCGCTGTCGCCGCCGAACGCATACAGATAGCCGCCAAACTGCCCGAAGCCGTGGTACGAACGGCCGAAGGGCAAGGACGGCTCAGCAGTCCACGCGCCGAGTGCCCCGGTCGAGTCGATGCGGGCGCGATACACGCTCGCCACCGGAGCGTTGCCGGTCGTGGATCCACCCCCGATGTAGAGATCGCCGCGGAAGACGACCGCCCCGAGCGAATGGGCCGCCGCCGGGAGCCCGGTGGCCAGCGTGGTCCAACCGGTGACCGCGCCGGACAGGGAGTCGAGTGTGCCCCGGTAGATCGTCGAGGTCGGCGCGCCGGCGGCGTTCGTGGCCCCACCCAGCACGTAGATGTACCCCGGCGCCTTGATCCGTGAATTGGCCCGGGTCGCCACCACCGACGCGTGGAAGGCGACAGAGGCCGGCAACGCCACGGTCGTGGTCCAGGCGCTCAACTGGCCGTCCGTCCCGATCGTCGCGTAGTACACGTCGCTACGCGGAGCGTAGGTGCTGTCGGCGCCGCCGGTCACGTACACCAGATTGGTCGGGCTCGCGCCCCCCACCACGGCGAACGCGGCGCTGTGCCCGCTGAGACCGACCGGCAGCGCCGCCGTGGCCGTCCAGCTGATCGCGCTCGGGCTGAACGTCGCATTCGTCGTCACGGTGAAGCTGAGAGCGTTGCTCGTGCCGGTGCCGGTCTTCACCACCACGTCGCCGCTCGCAGCCCCCGCCGGGACCGTCGTCACGATGAAGGTGTTGGTCCAGTCGGCCGCACTGGCGATCGCGGCGGCGATCGTGCCGCCGGCACCATTGGAGAACAGGACCTGACCTGTCCCCTGCCGATCCCCGAACGCCCGACCCTCGACGATCACGGTGCTCCCGGCGTTGCCGGAGGGCTTCGTCGCGCCGTTGACGTACTGCAACACCGGGGCGACCGGCGTGAACACCCCGTTCAGTTGCGCCGAGGTCCCATCGCTATTGCGGATCGTGACGGCATAGGCATGCCCCACGGCGACGCCGGCGGGGACCAGCGCGTACGCCGTCGTGGCATTCGCGACCTGGACCGAGTCAGCCGCAGCGTTGTCCAGCATCACGCTGGCGCCGGCCCGGAAGTCTGTCCCGGTGAGGGTCAGCTCGGTGCCCACCGTTCCGGTGGCAGGGCTGACTCCCTGAAGCGTGGGCGGTGTTCCTTGAGGCGCGGTGGAGTCCTTCCCGCAGGCCAGCAGCCAGCCTGAGACAAGGGCGAGAGACACTCTCCGTAACATCCTGTATGACATGGCGGCGCTCCGATAGCAGTGTGTTGGATTGTGACAACCAGCATTGAACACTCCGCCATCCCGCCGGAGGTCACAGGGGCTTCTGGGCCAGCACCCGCGTGGGGTTGCGCGCCATGGAAGGCGTGTGACCATTGGCCCGCCGCCCGAGTGTGTATGTTGCGCCTATGAGCGACGGGCCGACGGACGCCGAGGTTATCGAGCAGGTACTCGACGGGGACACCGACCAGTTCGCCGTCCTCGTCGATCGTTACGGCGACGAGTTCGCCCGCTATGCGAAGTACATGATTGGCAGCGAGGACGAGGCGGCGGACGTCATGCAGGAGAGCCTGGTGCGGGCATTTCGCTCGCTGCGCCGCTGCCAGGACCGGACGAATTTCAAAGGGTGGCTGTTCCGGATTGTCAGCAACCAGTGCAAGACGCACATCACCAGAAGGCGACGGCGCTCCTTGGAATCCCTGGACGCAGCTACCGAAATCCCGGCCGTGGAGAACCCGGTGGCGGACGCCGAGGCCGCCGATCTCCGCCGCAGGGTGCGGCAGGCGTTACAGGATCTTCCTCAAGAGCAGCGCGAAGCCCTGGTCCTCAAGTACATCGAGGGATTGAGCCTGCCGGAGATGGCCGAGGCGCTCTCGGTCAGCGTGCCGGCGCTCAAGATGCGGCTGTTGCGCGCGCGCCGGGAGCTGTTGGCCAAGGTGCAGGGGGTGCTCGTATGAGACCAGAGGATCACGAGGAGCGGGAAGCCCGGGACCAGGAGACCGAGCAGGTCGAGCGGCTGATGGGGACACTCGATCGCTCGCCCGTCCGTCTGCCCGCGCTGCGTCAGGCGGTGATGGCACGGATCCGCCGCGAGCAGTCCTCGCCGTGGATCCGCGCATGGCGGTGGCTGGCCGCGCCACAACTCAGCCCCCTCGCCGCGAGCATCGCGCTGGCCGCCGGCGTCGCGCTGCTGCTGTGGCTGCGCCCCTTCACTCGCGTGGTGACGACGCCACCGGAATCGGGTACCGTGCCCATCCGCCTCGTTTTCCTGGCCCCGCAGGCGGCCACGGTGGCCGTGACCGGCGATTTCGCGCGCTGGGACCCCCATGGAATTCCGCTCACCAGGCCGCAGGGAGACGGTGCCTGGAGCGTGGAGCTGCAGCTCCCACCCGGACTCCACCACTACGTGTTCATCGTGGATGGGACGGAGTGGCGGCCCGATCCTAATGCGGCGTCGCAGGTGGACGACGGGTTCGGACAGAAGAACAGCGTGCTGCTCGTGCCGGGGCCGAGGATCACGTGACGATGCCCCGGCTGCTGCTCGTCGGGGCCATCGGCTGTCTCGCGACGGTTCCCCTCACCGCCCAAGGTCGCGGCACCATCGAGCAACGACTCGATCCACAGACCTTTGCAGCGGTCCGCGCCATCATCGACAGCGCCCGCCGCGATTCAGTCCCGAGCCAGGCACTGGAAGACAAGGCGCTCGAAGGCGTGGCGAAGAACGTCGCACCGGCCCGCATCGTGGCTGCGGTACGCCAGCTTGCCGGTGAGCTGCGCGACACGCGCGCATTGCTGCGAGCAGCGGCCCCCAACGCCTTCCTCGCCGACGGCGAAATCATCGCGGCCGCCGACGCGCAGCACCGCGGCGTTCCTCCGGTCGAGTTGTCGTCACTTCGCGCTCACGTGTCGTCGAAGTCTTCCTTGGTCGTGGCGTTTACTGTGCTCGGGGATCTGACGCAGCGCGGCGTTCCCGCCGGTCAGGCGCGCGACGTCGTCGAACAGCTCATCGAGGCGGGCGTCTCCGCGCAACAGCTGGCCGACGTTCCCGCACGCATGGACGTCGGGCTGCGGGTCGGGGCGCCGCCGCTCGACGCATTGCGCAGTGCGCTGCCGGTTCCGCTGCGTCCCGTCAGGCCGCCGCCGGGCGCCACGCCGCCCAAACCGAATCCCAGCGGGCACGGCTACTTCTGAAATGAAGACACAATCGATTTCTTCGGCCCTCCTCGTCACGGCGGGCCTTGCTGTCTGTGCGTCGCAGGCGGGTGCGCAGCGCTGGCAGGTGGACCTGGCCGGCAACAGCGTGGGGTACGATACGGCCGGCCGGATCACGTCGGCATCCGTCGCCCCGCTCATCGAATGGAACCAGCGGTCCCTCTATGCGACGCTGAGCGGCGCACTGGCCGCCTTCGAGGCGAGCCAGTGGACGTCCCAGGGCCACGGTGACGTGTCGCTGCTGTTCGTCCCGTCCCGTTCGCTGCGCCTGCTGCGCGGGGAAGTCGTGGGCTCGGCCGACGGCAGCGTCCATTCCAGCGGGTACCGCACCGCCGGCACCCGCGGCGAGCTGCGACTGCACATCGCGGGTGGCTCGACCGGACTCTGGGTCGGCGCCACCGCCGGCACGGGATGGACCTCATCCAGCACCGGCATCGCGACGGCCATTGGGCCCACGGCAGGAGCGTGGGGCCGCCGTGGCAGCTGGACCGCGACCGCGGTATGGACGCCGTTCCGGCTTTCCGGAGCCTGGTACCAGCAAATGGAAGGCCGAGTGACGACCTCACTTGGGCCCGTGGACGCCACGGCCTACGGAGGCTGGCGCGGGGCACCGGGAAGCTCGGGGCTGCCCAACAGCAGCTGGGGCGGCGGCACGCTCACGTTCTGGATCACGCGCACTGCCGCCGTCCTGTTGAGCGGCGGGAATTATGCATCCGACCTTCTGCAGGCGCTCCCGCGGGGGCGGTATCTGTCCGCAGGGATCCGGCTGTCGCGGGGCCGGCCATCCCTCTGGGCCGGCTCGACGGCCGCGCGCCCGCTGTACACGCACGCGTCCGGTGAGACAGAGCTGCGGTTCAGCATTGCCGGCGTCTCACGGGTCGATCTGGTGGCGGACTGGACCAGGTGGCAACCGGTGCCGCTGGAGCGCACGCCGGACGGCAAGTGGGCCGTGCGCGTGAGCCTGACCTCGGGGGTGCACCGTTTCAATTTGATCGTGGACGGCCGCTGGATCGTTCCCGCAGGGGTAACGGCGGTGGATGACGGTTTCGGAGGCCAAACCGGCCTGCTCGTGGTGCCATGAGTGACCGTTCGACGACCGGGCGAGTGTGTATGCACGAACCGGGCAATCGCCCTACTGCAAAGGATGTGACCATGCGCACACTGAAGCTGATAGCCGGGCTGGCGCTGCTGCCGGTAGCGCTCCCCGCCCAGCAGAACTGGAACGACCGCTTGGCCGCACTGCCGGACGATGTGAGAGAGAAGGTCGTTCAGATCGTGACCGATGCGGCGAGCCGCGGCCTCCCCGGTCAGCCGATCGCCGATCGCGCGCTCGAGACCATCGCGAAGAGCCGTAGCGGCGCCGAAGCGGTAGCGGCGGCGCAGGCACTGGCGGCCGATCTCGCTGGCGGGCGCGACGCGCTCACGAGCGCCGGGCGCGCCCCCGATGCGAGCGAGATCGAAGCCGCCGCGACTGCCAAGGAGCTTGGCGTGGACGGCGCGGCGATCAGCGACCTGGCCTCGTCAGCGCCCTCGGGTCGTTCGCTCGCGGTGCCGCTCGCCGTCATCGGAGCGTTGGTGGACCGTGGGCTTCCTTCGGACGCCGCTCTACAGTCGGTACTGGATCGGCTGAACGCTCGCGCGAGCGACGCCGAGTTGGCCGCGATGCCCGGCGAGGCCGGACGCATGATCGCGGCCGGGTACAGACCGAGCGATGTCGGTCGGGCGCTGGGCGCCGGGCGGCCCACCGGGCTGCCGGCGAACGGCGGGCGTGCCGGCGCGCGGCCCACGACGCCGGGGCATCCTGGGAGGCCGTAAGCGACCTGCCTCGGATGGAAATGCACGGCCCCCTGGACTCGGTTCAGGGGGCCGCGCTTTTTCCGCGGTCCGATCGCGCAGGCTACGCGGTCGGCCCTGACGCGGCTGGACGCGAGGGAGCGCCACGCTCGCGTGCTCGCGCCAGCCGGTCCTTCCCGCCACCCCTTCAGAAGCCCCGGAGGGATTCGAACCCTCAACCTCCCGGTTCGTAGCCGGGCGTCTTCGATCCGTTCGACCACAGGGCCATTGCGGCGGCCATACCCCGTCTGGGAGTCGAACCCAGAGCTTCGACCGTCGGAGGGTCGCGTGCATCCATTGCACTTCCGGGGCGTACGACCGGGCGGCCCCCGCGCCGCCCGGGTCAATCCTTGTACGGGTCGAACTCCTGGGCTCCGGCCATCACCACGACCAGAGGCCGCAGCGTGTGCAGGACTTCGATCGTGCCGCCCTGCGCCGCCAGCACATCGGGGAGGCGGCGGTAGACGTGCGGGCTTTCATCCAGCCCGCCGCCCCGGAGAATCACGCCCTTGCGCTCGACCCACTGCTGCATCATCTCCGGGCTCACCTTACCGGCCGAGAGCACCTCGCCGGTCTTGCGATTGCGCTTCCCGGCGGCGGCCGTCCGGCTCATCACGCGACCGGCGCCGTGCACGGTCGAGAACAGCGCCCGGCGCTGGGTCTCGGCGACGATGGCGTCAGGCGACTCCGCCCCCCGCACGATCACGGCATCGTCGCCCATCGAGCCCCCGATGAATCCCAGCTGACCCGGAAACGCCGGGGTCGCGCCCTTGCGGACCACCACCAGCTCCTCGCCCTCGTGCGTCTCCTTCCAGGCGAAGTTGTGATGGTTGTGCACCATCTCGAGCTCCGTGCCGCCGAGCAGCGCCACCACCTTGCGGGCCACCCACTCCCGCCCGGCGTAGGCGTAGCGGCCGGCCAGCTCCATCAGCTGCCAGTAGTCGTGACCCAGCGGCTGATCGAGCGGCAGCAGCACCTCGGCTTCCGGCACCCGCTGCCCCCACTGCGCGCCCTGGCTCAGGGCCAGGTAGCTGGACGCCACGGTGTGCCCGAAGCCGCGGCTGCCGAAGTGCACCCCGACCCAGATCGCTCCGGCTTCATCGGCGAACACGTCTACGTAGTGGTTGCCGCTCCCCACGGTGCCCAGCTGCTGGCGCGCCTTGGTGTGCAGTGCCTGCCGATGCTTGGGCGGCACGGCCTGCCACGCCGCGTCGTCGAACAACGGGTGCTCGGTCGGCGCGTCATCGGCGCGGTTCTTCCGGCCGATGCCGAAGCTGACCGTCGCGGCGATCTCGTCCGCCAGCGCGGCGAGATGCGGCTCCACGTCGGCCAGGGTGCGATCGGTCCGGATCGCCGCGTTGCCGCAGGCGATGTCGAAGCCCACGCCCACGACCGACACGGCGTTCTCGTACGCGGCCACACCACCGATCGGCATCACGTAGCCCACGTGCCCGTCGGCCATGAGGGCGACCTTCCGGGCGCGCTCCGCCACCTTGGCGAGCTGCAGCTGCGTGATCTCGTCGTGCGTACCGAAGATGTGCATGGCCGTTTCTCCCACAGTAAGCGTACGCTCCACAACCTGGTCATCCAGTGCCGCCGGAGGGATTTGAACCCTCACGGGCGTCGCACCCACGACGTTCTGAGCGTCGCGCGTCTGCCGTTCCGCCACGGCGGCCTCTCATGGCTCCGGCGGGAGTCGAACCCGCTCCGCGCTGGGCTTCAACCAGCCGCTCTACCGGTGAGCTACAGAAGCCGGGAGCCTGCGGACGAATGACGCCCCCACCCGGGAGTCGCGTGTCTCGTTTGAGAACGCCACCCGCCCGCAGACCCAATAAGCAGCAATCGCCCCACCTGCCTCTGTCGCGCAGGTGGGGCGATTGGCTCCTCCCCTGAGTCCGGGTGCGGCCGCGGCCTTATGGCCCCTGGTCGCTCCCCTCCTCCTGCGCACGATCGATGTGCCCTCCTCGCCGGCTCCTGCCGAATCGATACAGACGGCCGCAGCCTAGCCGGGGGGCCGTCAGGCCTCCGTCAAGAGCTCGTGGCTGATGGAATGACATGGCGGTCATGGTCCGTGCGCTTTCCTGGTGAATCGGGCAACCCAAAATCAAAAATCGCGCCACCGCGGCCTTCCCGTCGAAGCTTCGAACGGATGGCCGCTACGGGACGCGACTCCCTGTTCGACGAAGACACCCTAGCAAGTGGCCCGGAATTTCGCAAGCCCTGCCCTGTCCCGGCGCGAGGCTCCCGAACACTCGAACGGCCCGCCGCTCCCTCCTGCGAAGCTCGGGCCGTTCGACGCACCGGTTACCCGGAGTCGGGGAATTCACTCCCCCGTTCTTCTTCCCGCAGCGACCGCAAGATTATGTGCGTGCGGTTTGGCTTTGGGAGCTCCGGCTTCTATCCGCATCGGGCTTGAACGGTCCCGATGTTTCGCCGGTGCGGGCGCTGCGAGTCGGTCGAATCGCTGATCGACCTCTCACACAGCACGTCGGGGCGCTGCTCCGACGCGGATGAGGCTCGCGATGGCCTCACCGCTCCAGGCGAGGTGATCACTCGGATCGACGGTTTCCTCTCCGTTGCCGGTCGGGAAGCCTCCCCGTACTCACCTGAAGAATAGAGTCGAACTTACACCCGGCCCCTGAAGCCGGCGTGAATCCAGTCTGCAGGTTTCGTGTCCCTGTGATCTGCCACGAAGCGGGCGGTCCAACCGCGACCGCCCGCCTGATGCCTGAGATCACTCAGCCACGTGGGCCCAGGGAACGTGGAGCGACGTAGTTAGGAACGTTGCCACCACGGCGCCGTGATCCGACGGCCAGAGTCCCGCAGCGGTTCGGTCACTGAGCTCGTCCCCGAGGACGTCCCGGCCCAGAGCGAGCGACGAGGCGGTCCCCACCTGCGGCATGTTGCGGGTGAAGATGAAGTCTACCCGCTGACTGAAACTCGAGGACGGATTCGACAGCATGTCGTTCTGGCAACACGTCAATCCGGGTGACGACTGCGATGGCTGTAGCCATGCGTCCTGAAAACCGTCGCCCGTAATCATGTCATACGACGTCGTCAGGTCCGGGTCTCCGCTGGCCACATCCGAGTTGAAGTCGCCAACGAGGATCGTGGGATGCGTTTCGTCGGAGAGAATCACGTTCAGGAGTTCGTTCGCCTGGGCGACCTGCACAACGTTGCCGACACCAGGCAAATCCTGGACTTCCAGGTGCGTCGAAACGAAGCGGTAGCTCTGGCCCCCCGCGTTTGCCAGCACCGAGCTCCAACCTTCACGTATGTAGATCTGGGGCAACCCCGGGACGAGCTCGATGGGGATGGCCGCGGTATACACCCCGCTCTGGGGATCGCTGTACTGTACGCCCTTCCGGACCAACACCGCGTCCCGATCGGTCAGTCGGATGTCGCTGAGGAGCGGGTTGCCGGATTCGTCGAGAACGGGGTTGCCAGACTCATCGAGGACGACCATCGGCACCTCGATGTCGGTGGAGACGTCCACCGCCGCGACGACGTAGTGCTGGCCACGCGCCTCCAGTGCATTCGTGAGGAGGGTGAGAAAGTCGTAGACGACCTCCTCCGCATTCGGCGTCGGATCCATTGGATTGAAGTCGCTCGTCTCTTGAATCCGCCACAGCGCGGCCTCCTGCACCCCGACGATCTCCGGTCTGTTGGCGGCGATGGCTTGAGCCAGCGCCTCCGCGCGCTGCGGGAAGTTCGTCTGGTTGAGAAGCGCCCATGCCTGGGCGGCATAGACCGGGATGAGATCAGGGGACGGCGCAGCGAGCACAATTGTCGGGTCCGTCCCGTAGTAGACATTCCAGGTCATGACCGTGAGGCCGGGATTGCCCGGAGGACTAGCGATCATCGCGCTCGGCTGAGCGTTCTGCTGCGGTGAAACATCCATGACGCCGCGGTCGGCGCAGCCCGCTCCCAGAACTGCAACTACCGCGAAAACCGTGAGTCGCTTCATACGCACCCTCCCCTGGCAATGGGCCCGTCGCGGGCCACGAACTCGAAAAACAGTCCACCATTGTGGGTGGGTGATGAAGCCGCGCTGAATCCCGCGTTAGGCTTCGTGTGACCCGACTCAAGCGTGTCGGCGCCCTAACAGGCCCAGCAGGAAGAAGGCCGCGGCCAGCGAGATGATCAAAGGGCCAGTCGCAACGTGCAACAGCGGCGCGCCGAGCGCTCCGAGCAGGGTGGACGCCACCGAAAGCGCGACCGCCACCCACAGCATGCTCCCCAGGCTTCGCGCCACGTAGCGCGCGGTGGTCGCGGGAATGATGATGAGCGATCCCATCAGCAGGACGCCGAGATAGCGGAGCCCGAGCGCCACGGTGAGTGCAAAGGCTAGCAGATACACGAGATCGAGCCGCCGCACGTCGATCCCCACGGTGCGCGCCAGGTCGGAGGAGACGAGCGCGATCACGAGGCGGCTGCGGGCCAGCAGTACGAATGCCACCACGAGCACCGCCCCGGCGCAACCCAGCGATACCTCCAGCAGGCCGGGACTGCGGGCCGCCCCGAACAACGCCTCGATCAACTCCTCTCCGGAGGTCAGCATGCTCCCGAGCGCCAGCGCCGCCGAGAACACCACACCGATGACGGCCTCCGTGGGCAGCTTCGTCCGGTGCTCCAGCCCCCACACGAGGATGGTCCCGATGACCAGCGCGGCGATGCCCCCGACCAGGGGATTGATCCGCAGCGCCATGGCGATCCCGATGCCCGGCAGGGCGACGTGCGAGATCGCGTCGGACGCGAGCGTCATGCGACGCATCACGGCGAAGCAGCCGACGAGTCCAGCCGCCACCGCCATGGCGACCGGCAGCGCGAGCGTCTCAGGAGAAATGGTCGTCATGCACGTGAAACTTGAGCGGCAGGCGGTACGCCTCCCGCAACCGCTCCGGGGTGAGCACGTCTTCCGGGGCCCCGAAAAAGGCCGGGCGGTGACCGGCGGAGAGGCACAGGACCGTGTCGGCGTGCTGGTAGACCAGTGCGAGCTCGTGTGAGATCAACAGCAGCGTGAGGCGCTCCTCCTTCTGGAGGCGCCGGATCATGGCGTACAGACTTTCTTCTCCTGGCTCGTCCACCCCGGCGGTGGGCTCGTCGAAGAGCAACACCGTCGGCCGGCCCATGACGGCGAAGGCCAGGAGGAGCCGCTGGAACTGGCCACCCGAGAAGGTGCCGATCGGTCGGGCCGCGACCTTCGGCGTGAGGTTCACCAATTTGAGGGAGCGCCGCATGTCCGACTCCGGCGCCCGGACCACCGCCGCCTTGGCCCGCAGTAAGTCGAACCCGGTGATCGGGAGATCGCGCTCGATGTCGAGCTTCTGGGGCACGTATCCGATCCGTGTCCCCTCCGCCCAGCGGATCTCGCCTTCGTGACGTACGGCGCCGATCAGCGCCTTGAACAGCACCGTCTTCCCGGACCCGTTCGGCCCGATGACGGCGAGCGTTCCGCCCTGCGGCACGACGAAACTCACACCGGCGAGGGCGGGCGTGCCGCCGAACCGGACGCCGAGGCCTTCGACCTCGAGCGCGTTCGGCGTCATCCCGTCACGCTGATCACCGCCCCGAAGTCCGGCATCTCCCGCACCATCTCCTTGTAGCGCGTCCACTCGGTGGCCGGCCACACCTCGGTGTGCGCGTGGCCGCCGATCCGGACCAGCGTCGCGACCTTCGTCGCCGTCTCGATATCCGGTGCATGGAAGATGTCGAGATAGTCATACGGTCCGAGCAGGGCGTAGCTCTCCAGCCACTCGACCTGGGGGCACTCGGCCCGCACGGCGGTCATGGCCACGCGCTCCAGTACCTCCACGCCCCGCGGCGAGCGCAACGCCTCGGGCGAGACCCTGGTCAGCATGATGAACGTCGGCATAACGATCCTCCTGTCCAGTCTTCATTTCCACCGCCCGCCTCGCTCCAGCGGACGGCCGGCACGGGCCTTCACATCGCCGCGCTGGCGCCTGGCGTAGTCCTGCAGGCGGCGCCGCGTCGCCTCATAGGCCCGCTGGATCGCCGTCTGCAGCACGGGATTCGCCTGACGCTTCGCCAGCACCTCTCCCCCCGGCACCGTCACATCGAAGCGGACGTTGTGCATGATCGGCTCGCCCATCCGACGCTGGGGGACCTCCACCATGACCCGAACACTCATGATGCGGTCGTAGAAGCGCTCGAGCTTCTCCACATACCGGCGGATCAGCGCTTCGGTCTCGTCTCCCAGCTCGATGCCGCGAGCGGCGATTTGCAGTGGCAGTTGCATGGTTCCTCCTTCAGCCTTTGACGACGCCGAGCGGACGCAAGCGCGCCACCTTCCGCGCCAAGCCCGCCTGATGCACAACGTTCACGACTCGCTCCACGTCCTTGTAGGCGAACGGCGCTTCCTCGGCGAGCTCGCCGCTCGACGGGCAGGCCACGACGATCCCCCGCGCCTCGAGCTCGCGCCGCACCTCGTGCCCGGGCTGCGTCCGTTTGGCGGCGTGCCGACTCATGCGGCGCCCCGCGCCGTGACAGCAGCTCCCGAAGCTCAGCGTCATCGCCTCGTCCGTCCCCACGAGCACGAAGGACCCGGTCCCCATGCTCCCCGGGATGAACACCGGCTGCCCCAGAGCGCGATAGCGGTCCGGCGTTTCGGGGTGCGATGGCCCGAACGCTCGCGTCGCGCCCTTGCGATGCACGCACAGCCGCTCGCCGCCGTGCTCCTCCACCTTCGCCATGTTGTGGGCGACGTCGTACACGATCCGCAACGCGCCCGCATCTCCGAAGAAACGCCGGAACGTCTCGCGCAGCCGCTGGGTAATCACCTGCCGGTTCGCCCAGGCGAAGTTCGCCGCCGCGCACATTGCGCCGAAATAGCGCTTCCCCTCGGGCGACTCGAACGGCGCGCACGCCAGCTCGCGGTCCGGCAGCACGATGCCGTAGCGTGGCATCGCCTCGTCCAGGAGGCGCACGTAGTCGGTGCACACCTGATGACCCAGGCCGCGGGACCCGGTGTGGACCAGCACCGTGACCTGCCCCGGCGCGAGACCCAGCGCCTCCGCCGCGTGCGGCTCGAAGACCTCGTCCACCACCTGCACTTCGAGAAAGTGGTTTCCCGACCCGAGCGTCCCCAGCTGGTCCCGACCGCGCTGCCGGGCCCGGGCCGATACCGCCGTGGAGTCGGCGCCCGGCAGACAGCCACCCGCCTCGATCACCTCGAGGTCGTCCGGTTCCGCCAGGGCGCGCTCCGCGAGATACCGGCATCCCTCCACGAAGACGCGATCCAGCTCGGCGTCGCTGAAGGACAATCGTCCGCCCCGGCCGGCCCCCGACGGCACGCTGCGCGAGATCTCGTGCACCAG
>DATGDT010000295.1:0-1801 GCA_035310725.1 Gemmatimonadales bacterium | reverse complement strand
GGGCCCATCGGACTTCGCAACGGCAGACGGCCCATTTCGCGCTCACTCCCGATTCGCGCGCGCCGCAGGGCAAGCGACGCCGCGCGTGAGAAACATCACCAATACCCCGCAATCAAACTGGTGGCAAGCTCGCGCGGCAGGGTCAATCCGCGGACAAGCGGTCAGAGCGGTGTCCGACTACGGAGAAGGATGGTGGAGGACGGAGGAGGATGGTGGAGGACGGTGGAGGTTTGTGAAGGAGGGGCGCCGCGCGAGGTGAGTCACCATGCGCTCGCGCGCCTCGCGCCCCAGCTCGGCGCGCTGGTAGGCCGCGATCGCGTCGAGCATCGCCGGCAGCGCGAGCGTGGGACGGTACCCGATGAGCCGCCGCAGCTTGGTGGTATCGGGGAGGCGCCGCCGCATGTCCTCGAACCCCGTCTCGTAGGCCTCCTCGAACGGCACCGCGACGATTTCGGACCGGGAGTGTGTGATCTGCCTCACCATTTCCGCCAGCTCGCCGATCGAGATGTCCTTGGTGTGGCCGATGTTGAACACCTCGCCCGCGGCGCGGGGGTGCTGCGCCAGCGCGATCATGGCGTGCACCGCGTCCCCCACCCAGGTGAAGGAGCGGCGCTGGCGGCCGTCGCCGTAAACCTCGATCGGCTCCCCGGTGAGCGCGGAGCGCACGAAGCGCGGCACCACCATGCCGTACAGCCCCGTCTGGCGCGGCCCGATGGTATTGAACAGCCGCAGCACCGTGACCGCGAGCCCGTTCTCGCGCGCGTGCGCCAGCGCCAGGTGCTCGTCGATGATCTTCGAGGCGGCGTAGCTCCAGCGCGACTTGTGCGTGGGACCGAGCACCAGGTCGTCGGTCTCGGCGAAACGCTCGGTGTCGAGCTTGCCGTACACCTCCGAGGTGGAGGCGATGAGCACCTTGGTGCTGTAGCGCGCGGCCAGCTCGAGCACCAGCTCGGTGGCGCGGATGTTGGTGGACAGCGTGCGCACCGGCTGCTCCACCACGAGCTTCACGCCGACCGCGGCCGCCAGGTGAAACACGACGTCCGACTCCGCGACGAGCTGCTCCAGCAGCGGCGCGTCGCTGGCGGAGCCGGTGAAGAAGGTCAGCGCGTCGCTCCCGTCCAGGTGGGCGAGGTTGCCGCGCCGGCCGGTCGAGAGGTCGTCGAGGACGCGGACGCGCCAGCCGCAGCGCAGCAGCTCTTCGGTGAGATGGGAGCCGATGAAGCCGGCGCCGCCGGTGACGAGGGCGCGGGGGCTCATGCGTCCTTTCTCGCGGCTAAGAGCAGCGACTCGGCTGAACTGTCGCGTGAAGCGACCCCGATTGGCGTCACTCTGAGTGACAGATAGCCGAGTCGCGACCTTGGTCGCGAACGAGACGCGCGTCGCGATCCTTGTACCTCACCCCCTGGCCCCCTCTCCCTGTCGGGAGAGGGGGAACGGCGGGGGAGTTCAAGTAGAAGAGTCACGCGACCGGCGCGGGCGGCGTCTCCGCCCCGTGCCAGTGCACGTCGAAGGAAACGAGCCGCACGCCGCAGCGGGCGCAGGCGCTGGCCAGGTCCTCGCGCCGCGCGGGAGGTGCACTCGGGGCGGCGAACACGAGGTGCGAGGGCGCGAGCCGCTCGAGGATCTGCTCCAGCTCGCCGTTGCCGCCGTGCACCGGGTATCCCTGCACCTCGGCGCCCGTCAACCCCGCGTCGTCGTCCACGAAGCCGAGCGGCAGGAAGCCGAGCGCGGGGTTGCCGAGCATGGCGCCCAGCGCCTGCCGGCCCGCTCGGCCGGCGCCGTAGATCAGCACGCGGCGCGG
>DATGDT010000294.1:0-2281 GCA_035310725.1 Gemmatimonadales bacterium | reverse complement strand
TGCAAGCGGCCACGGCCGCCACGCAGAGCGCGGCGATCCCGAGCGTTCGCATGTCGATTTCTCCTGATCGGCGGTGGTTTTCGCCTTCTCGTTACCCGGCCGCGCCGGGGTGTTCCCGTCAGAGACGCTGCAGCATGGCCTGGAACCGCGGCTCGGCCCGCAGCGGATCCAGATCCGAATCGTTTTCGAGCCATTCCTTGTGCCCGAAGCCATTCTGGATCGCCTTCTCGATGCACGCGAGGGCCTCTTCAATCTCCCCGGCGTTGGCGAACCCACACGCCACGTTATAGAGCACCGCCGGGTCTTCCGAGTCCATGGCCTGCGCCCGTCGGTTCCATTCGAGCCCCCGCTCTCGTTCGCCCAACTGCATCAGCGCGCCGGCTCCGAGATACAACGCCCGAACGTCATCCGGGTTGAGCTCGAGATGCCGTTGGGCCACCTCAAGGCCACGCCTCAGGGTCGCCAGCATTTCCTGCTCGCGACCCAATCCCTTCAGCGGGGCCGCCATCAGGATGGGGACCTGATAGTCCTCTGGCCGCACGCGCGCCGCATCTTCGTAATGCCGGACTGCCTCCTCCAGTTTCCCTTCCTGGAAGCACGCTCGCGCGTACAGATAGTGCGCCTCGAACTGCTTCGGGTTGAGGCGGATCGCGGTCTCGAACTCCTTCCGTGCCTCGTCGTACCGCTTGCTCAGCGAGACGGCGAACCCGCGCGAGCCGTGCGACTCGGCCAGCTCCGGATCGAGCTCCAACGCCTTCCGGCTCGCCGCCTCCGCCCCTTCCAGGTTGGCCTTGCTCCCGTCCCAGTACATGTACAGAAACGAGCAGCAATCGGCGACGCCGGCGTAGGCGAGGGCGTACCCCGGATCGATTTCGATCGCCCGCTCGAACATGCGCCGGGCGAACGCGATGCTGGTCCGGCGGAACTGATGGAAGAACTGCCGGCCGCGCAGGTAGCAGTCGTAGGCCTGCACGTTGTCGGTCGGCGCCTTTTCGATGGCCCGCTTCTCTTGATCGCTGAGCACGACTCTGAGCGCGGTCACGATGTTGCCCGCGATCTCGTCCTGAATCGCGAACACGTCCTGCAACTCGCGATCATACCGCTCGGACCACAGGTGGTACCCGTCGGCCACGTTGACGAGCTGGGCGGTGACCCGCAGCCTCGTGCCCGCCTTCCGCACACTCCCCTCGAGCACGGTGGCGACGCTCAGCTGCTCGCCCACCTTGCGGATGTCCAGGTTCTTCCCCTTGAAGGCGAACGCCGAGGTGCGCGCAGCCACGCGGAGCGCCTGCACCTTCGTGAGCGCGTTGATGATCTCTTCGGCGATCCCGTCGGTGAAGTACTCGTTCTCCGGGTCGGCGCTCATGTTGACGAACGGCAGCACGGCGATCGATTTCGTGGCCGGACCACCTGCGGCTGTCACGGTCGCCGCGGGGGGCGTCGAGACACCCGACGCCTTGAGCGCCTGGGAGAACTGCGCGGCGGTCGCGAACCGCGCAGCCGGGTCCTTCGCGAGCGCCTTCATGACCGCCTGCTCCGCCCACTCGGGCATGCCCTCCGCCGGCCGGACCGAGCGCAGCGGTGGCGGCGGCTCGGTGAACAGCTGGGCGATGATCGCCTGCGCCGTCGGGCCCGTAAACGGGGTGCGGCCCGTCAGCATCTCGTACACGACACACCCCAGACTGTACACGTCACTGCGGCCGTCCAGCTCGACCGCCCCGCCCGCCTGCTCGGGACTCATGTAGGCCGGGGTCCCCACCGCGGTGCCGGTCTGGGTCAGGTTGTCCGCCGCGGCGGCGCTGACCGCCTTGGCGATCCCGAAGTCGGTCACCATCGCCTCGCCCTCGTGCAGCATCACGTTCTCGGGCTTGATGTCGCGATGCACGACTCCGTGGCGGTGGGCGTAGTCGAGCGCGGCGGCGATGGCGCGGGCCAGATGGAGCGCTTCGTCGAGCGACAACCGGGGCTCGCGCTCGAGCCGCTGCCGCAGCGACTCCCCTTCCACGAACGGCATGACGTAGTAGAGCAGGTCGCCCGCCTGCCCCGAGTCGTAAAGGGGGACGATGTGCGGGTGCTGCAGCTGCGCTGCGATCTGGATCTCGCGCAGGAACCGCTCGGAGCCAAGGTTCATGGCCAGATAGGGATGGAGCACCTTGATCGCCACCGGGCGGTGGTGCTTCACGTCCTGCGCGCGGTACACCGTGGCCATCCCGCCGCGCCCGATCTCGCGATCGAACGCATAACGGTCGGCCAGGCTCGTCCGCAGGCGATCCAGCAGGTC
>DATGDT010000293.1:0-4609 GCA_035310725.1 Gemmatimonadales bacterium | reverse complement strand
CGATCCGGCAGCTGCAGTCGGAGCGCCAGCGCTCCACGCCGTGCGGGCAGCTCCACGATGATGGCGCCACGAGCCGCACTTCGCGCTCGGGAGGCCGGCGGGCCAGCACGGCGGCGAAGTTCTCGACCCGCACGTCGCTGCGGCTCTCGAGCAAGTGGAGCACCCATGCCAGCCCGACCTCGCCGAAGGGATGGTGGTGGCCCCAGGTCTCACCGTCGGTCGCGATGGCCACCAGCGGACGGCGGGCGCCGGCCGCGTCGGGTGCGAGCATGCGCTGCGCCCAGAGATTCCCGTCGCGCACCAGGCCGCCGAACGCCACCTCGTTGGCGATCGCTCCGTCGTAGGGGAACAGGGCGATCGACCGCCCACGCGACGTCTTGTAGGAACCGGGCAATCCCCCGGCGGGCGCGCCCTCCACCTGGTGCGGTGCGAGCACGGTGAAGCGGATGCCCTCGGCCGCCAGGACGTCCAGGGTCTCGTCGTCCACCGCCGTCTCCGGCAGCCACAGGCCCTCGGGATCACGCCGGAAGCGGCGCCGGAAATCGGCGATACCCCAGCGCACCTCCGTCACCTTGTCGCGACGCGACGCGAGCGGCAGGATGAGATGATGGTACGGCATGGCGAGGGCGTTGCCGTGACCGCCGTGACGCCGGGCGCTCTCGCGGTCGGCGGCGAGGACGGCCTCGTACGTCGCGGGCGCCGCACGCTCGAGCCAGGCGAGCAGCGTCGGCCCGAAATCGAAACTGATGGACGTCAGGGTGTTGACGACCGCGGCGATGCGTCCGTCGGCCGCGTAGCGTCGGGCCGCTACGACCGCCCGGTAACACTCCTGCTCGATCCGCTCGTTCCAGTCGTGCGCCGGCGCGGCCGAGGGCTCGCGCACCACGGCTTCGAGCCAGGGATCTTCACGGGGGGGCTGGTAGAAATGCCCGTGGATCACCACCGAGGAGCGATTGGTCAGCCGAGCACCCCGGCGGTCGTTCTCCCGCGGACCGCCCCCGCGACCGCGTCGAGCACGTCGGGGAAGACCGCGTCCCGCTGCGCCAGCTCATCAGCGAGCCGCGTCGCCCCTTCGAGGGCGCCGGTGCGCAATCCGTCGAGGAGCCGTTCCGCATCCTGACAGTGACCGTTGAAGCGGCGCTCGGCATAATCCGGGACGGCGCCGGTCGAGAGGATGAACTGCCAGTCCGACGCTTGGGCGAGGAGCAGCGAGCGGGCCGCCTGGGCCAGCACGGGACGCGCGGCGGAGACGGCAAGGGCCGCCGGTGCGGCGTCCCAGAACGCGTCTTCCAGAGGCCACAGCCGATCCCAGGTCCACTGCGTCTGCTCGTTCATCCACATGCTGTGGTCGCCGTTCACGCCCCAGGATCCTTCCGCCAGACGCAATGCCTTCTCCGGCGGATGCTCGCGAAGATGGCGACCGGCCGTCACCGGCCGGACTCGCGGCCTGTGGCGCAGCTCGCGATAGGTCGACGCCAGGAAGTCCACGCCCTCGAACCACCAGTGTCCGAAGAGCTCGGTGTCGAACGGCGCCACCACGAGGCCCGCCCTGGCGCGGCCGAGACCTTCCAGGAGCTCCGAGAAGTGGCGCGCGTGATCCGCGGCGCGCTCGTGCGCCCGCCCGGGCTCGTAGGCACGCTTGTCGCCGAGATCGACGCCGCCGCCGGTGACCCGCCACAGCTTGAGACCGCCGGGCCAGCGGATCTTGTGGAACTCGAGGTACCACTCGTCACCGGGGTAGCCCTGCTGCCGGCTCCACACCTGCATCGAGGAGCGCGGGTCGCGGACCAGCGCGGCGACACCGGGCTGCGTGCGCGACACGCGGTATGCCCGGTAGGGCGAGTGCGCGACCCTGACCGCCTCACCGTGTGAGGTCTCGTGACGCTCCGCATCGAACCGCTCGGCGCCGAGCGGTACGTCACCGTAGGCGCCCAACGGCGCCCCGGCCCGGGCGAGATGCGAGTCGACGAAGAAGAATCGGAACCCCGCTTCCTCCAGGAACTCCTCGATGCCGGGGCGCTCGCCCTGGCGCGGCCGGTACGCGCATTCGGGGAGCCAACAGCCGACCGGCGCCGTGCCGAACAGGCGGCGGTGCTCGCTGAATCCGACGGCGAGCTGCAGCCGGACGCTCTCGTCCCGGCGCAGCAGGGGCAGGTATCCGTGCGTCGCCGCCGAGCCGATGATCTCGAGCCTCCCCCGCGCCTGGAGGTCCCGGAACGGCGCCAGGAGGTCGCCTCCGGTGGACCGGAACAGGGCGCGCAGGCGCTCCAGGTGGCGCCGCCAGTAGTCCACCAGCGGCAACAGGGCCTGGTCCCCCGTGGTCGCGAGGGAGGCGGGCGCTTCGCCGCAGGCCACGAGCCGCTGGTCGAAGAACGACTCCAGCTCTCGGCCGAACGCGGGACTCGCGAGCTGGTTGGCGAGGATCGGGGTGAAGCCGATCGTCACCGGCGCTGGTGTCCCCTCCTGCTCGAGCGCCCGCAGCTGCTCGAGCAGGGGCAGGTAGGTGTCGAGGGCCGCCTCGCACAACCAGTCGCTCCCGTGCGGCCAGCGGCCGTGGTTCAGGACGTAGGGGAGATGACTATGCAGCGTCCAGACGAAATCCACCGGCACGGCGTCAGGCTTGGGCATGGGTCGTCAGCGCGCGGCGGTAGAGGGCCGAATACTGCACCGTGGACTGGTCCCAGCCGAACCGTGAGCCCATGGCCTGCCGAACCAGCACCTGCCACCCGTCCCGGTCGGCATAGCGCTGCAGCACGCGTCCGACGATTTCCTCGAGCGCCGCGGGGGTGTACTCGCCGAACAGGAAGCCGGTTACGCCCTCCTGTACGCTGTCCTGCAGCCCGCCGACCGCACGCACGATGGGGATCACGCCGTAGCGCTGGGCGCGCATCTGCGTCAGTCCACACGGCTCGTACAGGGACGGCATGAGCAACAGATCGGCGCCCGCGAGCAGGATGTGCTCCTGGCGGTCGGTGAAGGCGAACTCGGCGACGACCCGCTCGGGCTGCGCCGCCGCGAGGTTGGCGAGCGCCGTGTGGTAGCGATGCTCCCCCGACCCCAGGAACACGAACTGCGCGTTCCCCGACGTGAGCAGGCTGCCGCCCAGCACGAGGTCCAGGCCCTTCTGCCCGACGAGGCGCGCGCTCATGGCGAACACCGGAATGGCGTCGTCCTCCGGCAGATCGTAGGCGCGCTGGAGGGCGGCCTTGCAGCGCTGCTTTCCGGTCAGGTCGTCCGCCGTGTAGTTGGCGGCGATGTAGGGATCGGTTTTCGGATTCCAGGCCTTCAGGTCGATCCCATTGAGGACCCCCTGAAGCCGGTCTCCGAGCGCGATGAACGTGTCGTGCAGCCCGAAGCCGCCCGTCGGCGTGCACAGCTCGCGGGCGTGGGTCGGGCTCACGGTCACCACGACGTCGGCGAACGCGATGCCGCCCTTCAGGATGTTGACGCGATCGTACCACTCGAAGCCGTTGGGGCCGTACAACTCCTCCGGCAGCCCCAGCTCGCGCATCGTCTCCCGCGGGTAGTGACCCTGGAAGCCCGCATTGTGCACCGACAGCACGATCGCGAGCCCGTCGTGGAACGGCAGCCCGCGGAACACCGTGCGCAGGTAGACCGGTGCCAGCGCGGTGTGCCAGTCGTGCGCGTGCAGCACCTGGGCCCCGGGGGCGATGGCGGGGAGCGCGGCGACCGCCGCCTTGCAGAAGAAGGCGAAGCGCAGCGCGTTGTCCGGGTAGTCGCCGCCGGAGTCCCCGTAGATTCCGCTGCGATCGAAGAAATCCGGATGCTCGATGAAGAACACGGAAGGGCCGGCGGGGCGGTCCACCAGGCGGTAGACGTGAGCCCATTCGGTCCGGGACCCCACGCTCACGGAGAACTGGTGGCCCACCCGCTCGAGCGCCGGGCCGGTTTCCCGCACGGTGCGGTACAGCGGCATCACCACGGTCGCGGGCGAGCCCGCCGCGTGCTGGGCCTCGGCCAGGCCGTTGACGGCCTCGCCCAACCCCCCCGTACGTGCGAATGGCCAATACTCGGCCGTGAGATGGACCGCCGGGATCCGCTCGATGGCCGGCACGGGGGTGGCCGTCCGACGGGAACTCCCGGACTTCACGCGCCGCCCGCTGGACGGCCGGGGCGCAGTCGCTTTCACTTGATCACTTCTCATTGGACCCACCGCCTCTCGACGATGCGCAGGGACCGGTGGGTGACCGGCCGGTGCGATCAAGCCGTCGGTGGATCGTCCGCCGCCGGCTCCCCGCGCATGACAGGAACGTAATACTGAGCGGCGTATTGCCGCACCATGCGCTGGGCCGTGAACCGCTCCCCGGCCACGCGCAGGGACTGCTTCATCCGCTCCACCCAGCCGAGCGGTACGCCCCGCTCGTCCCGGCTGTAGTAAAGCGGCACGATCTGCTCCTCGAGGACCTGGTAGAGCCGCTCGGCGTCGGCCTCGTCGAGGTCCTCCCCGTTCGACACGGGCGGGATCGCCCACCCGTTCTTACCCTCGAACCCCTCATGCCACCACCCGTCCAGGGTACTGAGCTGGGGCACGCCGTTCAGGGCGGCCTTCATGCCGCTCGTGCCCGACGCCTCGAGCGGCACGCGGGGC